>CANNFC010000044.1:0-10782 GCA_947503755.1 Rickettsiales bacterium
AAATATCGCAACATGTCAATAGCTTTTATAAATGGTTTCTGTCTATTATTGTCATTTTCTGAGCCATAAATTATCTCATTAATTATTTTTATTTTTTCATCTTCTGTGGCTTTTTTTACCCATAATGTCTTTAATTTTATCATGAAACAAAAACAATTTCTACAGAAGGGGAATTTTGCCCCAGTTCTGCTTGGCTGACACTACTCCGCACCAACTCTCGGCCACTACTTCGTTAGTGCGGGGAATTCTGATCGAAATTGCATTAAGCAACTTGGGCGGATTTTCTGGCAAGATAATCGACTTTTTCGTTGTAGTGATTGCCGTTGTGGGCCTTTACCCACTGCCAATTAATTTGATGATCTTTAGATTGCAAATCGAGCTCTTGCCACAAATCGATATTTTTAACTGGGCTTTTTTTAGAGGTTTGCCAATTGTTTTGTTTCCATTTAGCAAGCCAGCTGGTGATGCCATCTTTCACATAAGTGCTGTCGGTATAAACCACTATGTTGCTTGATTTTTTGACGGTTTTTAAGGCTTCAATTACTGCGGTAAGCTCCATACGATTATTGGTGGTGTGGGCTTGATTGCCAAAAATTTCTTTGCTGTGGTTTTTATAAAGCAAAACGGCGGCCCAACCGCCTTTTCCGGGGTTGCCTAAACAAGCACCGTCGGTGTAGATGGTGATGGCATCTGGCAATTGTTGATTATCTTGATTTGGGTTTGTTTGCATAGGATTGTGATTTTTGTTGAGCGGTGTTTAAATAATTGGTGGTTAGTTCGATAAAATGCTTGATTTGTTGTGGGGTAGAATCTGGCGAAACATCGATGGTTTGATGGTGTAAATAAAAAGTGATTTTATTAAAAGGCAAGGGCAATTTTAGCTTGTCCCAACTATTAAAAACAATGTTTTTTTTTGCCGAATAAGAAGCCAAAACAATGCTAGCACCTGTGGTTTTGGCGATGTTAATTAGTTCGCCATTAATTTGCAAAGCTGGGCCTTTGGGGCCATCGGGAGTGATGCCCAAAGTTTGACCTTTTTTAAGCCCAGAAATAATTTTTCGCATACTAGAAAAATCGATGCCACGGTTTTTTCTTTTGTTGTTGGTTGAGCCGGCAATAGCGATAAAGCCAAATTTTTGCATAATTCTGCCCACAAATCTGCCGTCGCCGTGCTTTGAGGCTAGAGTCATGAATTTGTGTTGTGGTAGTGATTTTTTGAGTTTAAGGGCTAAAAACGGAATCATAACCAAGCGATTATGCCAAAATGCCACGATGGTTGGCTTTTTATTGGCAACTAAATTAATAAAAATGTCGTTGTTAATAAACTTTTTTTTGCTAGTAAAATAAACTAAATGCATATAGCCTTGCAAAATAATGCAGATAATTTCTTGCACCACAAAGCTATAAGTGATTTTTTTTAAAATATTTTTATAAGAAATGTTATTGAAAATGTTTTGAAAAAATTTCATAAACATTTTATTGTTTGTTGAGCCATTTGCCACAAGCTATCTGAAATAATATTAGAATTATTTTGATGTGTACTTTGATGAAATAAATTTAATTCTTGATATTTTAAGCCATAACTTTCGGCAATTTTTTGGGCAGAAGGATTGTTGCTTTCTGCCATTAGACAAGATATTTGCTGATTTTTGCTAATAAGTTTTTGCATTGGTTGAATTTTCATATTGCCTTGATGGTGATGCGATAAAACAATGATGTTGTTAATATTAAAATAATCAAAAAAATAATTGTAAGCATCGTGCAACAGCACAATTGATTTATTTGATTTGTGTTGTAAAAATAACTCTTTAATTTTATTTGCTTCTTTTGTAATTTGCAAATGAAATTTTTGTAGATTTTTTTGATAAAACCAGCAATTTTTCACATCGATTTGGCATAATTGCTTCGTTTGCCAGTTAGCAATTAAAATAACATTGCGAGGATTAAGCCATAAATGCCAGTTGTTGGCCAATAATTTAAAATCGGTATTTTGAGCTATTTCTTTGGTTTTGTTGCTAAAATCTGGGTTTTGTTGAATTTTTACAAATAAATTTTCTAAATTTTTACTAAGATAAAAAATTAAATCTGCTCTTTGTAAATCTAGTAGATTTTGGTTTTTTAACTGAAAATCATGTTCAGAATCGGTTGGTTTGATTAATAATATGTTTTCTATTTTATCGGAAGCCAAAAAATTAGTGATTTGCCAAAGCGGTAAAATTGAATTAACTACTATTATTTTTTGTTTTTGTGGGGCTTGATTTATTTCTTGGTGTTGATAAAAATATTTGTTTTGACAAAACCATAAGAAAAAAGCTAAAATTATTAAGGCAACCAATGATTTGGTAATTATTTTTATTTTTTTATTCATGGCATTAATTACTTTAGAAAATATTGGCTTAAAATTCAATCATCAAAAAATTTTAGATAAAATATCTTTAGATATCAAGCAAGAAAAAATTACCACTATTATTGGCCCAAATGGCGGGGGCAAAACCTCGTTGTTAAAAATTATTTTGCAGTTAATCAAGCCAACAACTGGCAAAATCAGGCAACAACAAGTGAGTTTTGGTTATATGCCACAAAAAATTAATCTCGATAATAATGTGCCAATGACCGCCCTTGATTTGTTTAATTTAACCAATAAAAATGCCAATAAAGATGCTTTTTTTGTTGATTTGGCAAATCAAATGCAAGTAACAAATTTATTAAAAAAACAATTATCGCAACTGTCGGGCGGGCAATTGCAAAAAATAATGTTATTAAGAGCAATCGCCAGTCAAACAGGCATTGCCAACAAGCAAAACACCGTGTTGGCTTTAGATGAGCCAACTCAATTTATGGATATTATGGCAATTAATCAGTTTTATCATTTGCTAAATTATGTTAAAAAAAACTGGAAATGCTCTATTTTGCTGGTTTCGCACGATCTTAATTTGGTGATGCAAAAAACAGATCAGGTTTTCTGCATCAATCAGCATATTTGTTGCCACGGCAACCCGCAAGACATCAGTAAACATCCAGAATATCTCAATCTTTTTGGTGCAGATTTAGCCAAACAAAATCTAGAAATTGCTTTATATCAACACACTCACGACCATAATCATTAAATTTTCCTACTTTTCATCTTTTTTAAAAATTTTTGTTAGAATGTTAATTTTAACAAAATATGCCTATCAATCTTCGCATTCTTGACATATTTTTAAAATTAGATTTAGAAATTAATAAACCAATGGCTTTTCATGCTATAGGTAGGTTAGAGCAGTCAAAAATATCAACCGATACAAAAACAAAAATTAGCCAATTATTAAATCAACATAATGATTTTGCCCATCGAGTATTATATCAAACCATTTTCCTAAATAAATACCACGATTCAATCTAAATTACCCATCCCGTGGAAGGGAAATTTAGATTGAATCGTGGTATTAATTTACCACATTAATGGCAAAGACATATTCTGCCATGGTGTGGTAGTATTTTTCGATGGCTTGAATTTTGCCGATGTTGGCTCTGGCAAGTTCTTGCTCCCTTAAATTGATTAAGAAAAAATCGCTACCACCCTGTTTGAATCTTTCTTTTTCGGCAGAAGCAAGCTTTTGCGATAGTTTAAATTCGTCTTCGGCATTATGATAAATTTCTGCTAAAATATTAAGATAACTGCCGATTTGCTTGATTTCAACCTGAATTTTTTCTGCTAAAAGTTGTTGTTCGTAGTTTAAATATTTAATGCTCGCCTCGGCTTTAATTTCTTGCCCTTTGGCATCTCGTTGCTGTAGCGGAAAATCAAAATCGAGTTTTATGGTGTTGACTGCTTCTTTGCGAGTTGGTGAGCCTTGACCTAGATCTTTTGAGGTTTCAAGGTTAAGATCAAGGGTTGGTTGTAAAGTGTTTTTGGCTTGTTTTAGATAGTTTTGCTCTTTATTTTGTTTGATTTTTAAAATTTGTATTTCGGGGCGAAATTGCATTGCTTGCTTTATATCGTTTTCTAGGTTTTTTTCGGTGATATGATTGAGTTTAATTGGCAAAGAAGAAATGGAGAGAGTTTTTTCGTTGATTTCTTGCGGTTTGCCATTTTCTTGTCGATAAAACAGCGACAAATAAAAACAAGAATTTAAGAAATCTTGCCTTGCTTCTAGCATAGCATTTTTTCTGTTAAAAATATTTCTTTTGTTTTCGATGGCAATAATGTTGGCAATATCGCCCTTTTGTAGCCTGATTTGCAATTGTTTATCTCTTTCAATGGCGAGTTGATATAAATCTTGATAAATGCTATAAATTTTGCCATACAAAAACCATTTCCAGTAGGCTTGTTTGGCATCTTTACTGATTTCGGCTTGCATTTTAGCTAATTGCAATTTGCTTTCTTGGTTGTTGAGTTTGGCATTGGCAAAAGCCAGGCGATTTTTGTCGAACATATTGTTTTGCAGAAGTGAAACAGAGGCCCCAAGGCGGTATTCGCCGCTGTTGTTGGTTAAATATTTGTCATCATAAGCAGGAAAAGTGCCATAAGATTTGCGATAGCCCACATAAACTTTGCTACCTAAAAAGGCATTTTGTTTTTGCAAGACGGTATCAAAAGTTTTGCCATCATAAAAACCCTTGGTGGTGTCTTGATATTGTTGTTTTAATCTAATGTCAAACAAGCCCGAGTTTTGCAAAATATCGCCCTCGGTTTCGGCGACTTTTTCGTAGTAAGCAAGTATTTTTGGATAATGTTTTAGGGCAGAATCAACCACTATTTCTGGTGAAATTGTTTGATTTGCTTGCAATTTTTGTGGTATAATGACAAGCAAAAACAACAACAATTGACAAAGTTTTTTCAATTTTGTGGTCATAATTTGGAGTTATAATTTTCTAAGGGTTTTTTTCTTTAGCATTGATGTTTAAATCAAAATCGGCAGGAAAACCGTTGATTTGTCGCCAAACTTCGTAACCAATAGTTACTTTATTTAGCAAGATCCAGCCATAAACTTTTGCTCCATGTTTTAAAAAATGCGGATTTGGCCATTTATGATTGTCTTCCGCCATCACGATCACTCGAAACTTGCCGTTATCAGAAACCGAAGCATCAACTGCCGAAACAGACCCAGAAAAAGTGCCCACCGACAAAGTTGGCCAACCCGAAAACTGCATTGCTGGCCAGCCCTCGAATTGCAACCTTACTTTGCGACCTTGCTGAATTAGCGGAATGTCGTTGCCATCAACATAAAGCTCAACCGCCATTTCTTGTAATTTTGGGGCAAAAGTGGCGATTTTGTCGCCCGCTTTTACACTGGTAGAATTGTTGCCTGCCAAAACTTTTAAAATGGCACCGTCGCTTGGAGCGGTAATGAGCTGGCTTTCTTGTCGAGCAAGGCTAATAGAGGCATCGAGCACTTCGGCAGAAGTATTTTCGGTGGCGGTGAGTAATTTTTTGTATTCAATTTTGGCATCTTCATAGTTTTTTTTCGAAGCAAGGCCTTGGGCAAAAAGTTGTTGTTGTCGTTGATAGTTGATTTTGGAGGTTTCAGAAGATATTTTGGCTAATTCATATTTTCTGTCTTTGATTTCTTTGTCGGCTTTTAATTTATCGATAATGAGCGGGTCGTTATCGATAATTTCAACAATTTTGTCACCTTGCTTTACGGTATCGCCATCTTTGACAAACCATTTGCTGATTCGCCCATTAACTGTGGCATCGAGGTTTTGAGTTCGACTGTTTGGGTTGGCGGCAATGACATAGCCCAAGCCTTTCACATTTTGTTGCCAAGGCAAAAAGGTGAAAACAAAAAATAAAAAGCAAAAAAAGATAATCAAAATTTTTTTTAAAACCAAAATTGGTTTAGGCAATTTGATTTGTTGAAAAATAAGCTCGTTTTTATTCATATTGTTCTTCAAAATTATTGAGTTCTTCTATGCTGTTGAAAACAAAAACTTTTTCCATTGAAAAAAATAAATAGCTATCAAAATTTACCATATGATCTCTTCTGTTAGAAAAATATAAAATAGTTGCTTGATGATTTTTGGTAAGAAAATGCAAAATATTATTTCGCATTTTTAGGTTAAGCATATCTAAAACTTCGTTGATAATGATTATTTTTGGTTCGTCAATCAGCACTTTGGCAACTCTTAACAAAATTTTTTCTGATTCAGAAAGTGGCCACCCAGAAGGTAAAATAGGCAAAGATAGATCGCTATCAAACCTTTTTAAGACATTTTTTAATTGCACAACTTCAAGTGCTTCATTGACTTTTTTGTTGTCGATGTTGCTTTGGTTGAAAGTGAGATATTCGTAGATAGTGCCGTCGATAAAGCTTTGATTATCGATGATGGCGATTTGATTTCTGAGTTGATTAAAATTAAGATCAGAAATATTTTGTTGATTAAATTCAAGTGAGCCATAGATTGGCTTTCGTAGACCAGAAATCAACTCGATAAGCAGTTTGTTTATTGATAAATTTTCAGCAGAAATCAAATAATTTTTGCCAGCTTCAAAATTGACATTAAATAAAAATTTTCTTTGAAAATAATTATCGACGACATTATGAAAATCGATGTTGATCGGTTTGTTTTCGAGGCATTTGTTGCCAAAATTTTCTTTTGGCAAATGATGAATTTGGGCTAATTTTTCGCAAGCAGAGGCTAATTCGTAGATAGATTCTAGATCGCCACCGAGCTGTGAAATATTGTAAAGAACTGCCGAAATTATTAGCTCAGAAGCAACTAATTGACCCAAAGAAAGTTGCCCGTTTAGCACTAAATAGCCACCAACAATAAGCAGAGCAGAAGTGGCAAAAGTATAGAGAATTAAAGTTAGGATCACTTGAAAAAACAGATAATGGAAATATTTTTTTCGTTCTTGTAAATATTGTTTGGTGATGTTTTCGGTTTTATCGATGGCATATTTTTTGGCATTTTCTGATTTAAACAATATGTGATTTCGTGCGATATCTTCAAACCAAGAAGCCATATCGTATTTTTTTTTGCTAGTAGCAAATTTGGCAACAAAGCAGTTTTTGGCAAATATGTGCCAGATAAAAAAAGTGGCTAACAGAACCAGCAAAGCAAAAAGCAATAGTACCCAGTGATAAAATGCCACCAAAATTAGGCCAATTAAGGATTGTAAAATATTGGCAAAAGTTTTGGTAAAAATTTTTGGCACAATTTTTTGCACATTAAAAACATCAAAAAAACGATTGATAAACTCGGTTTGATTGGATTTTTCAAAATCTTGATGATTAACATTCACTAATTTTGTGACCACTTCCGAAGAAAACCTTGCAAAAAATCGTCTTTGAAAAATTTCGGTGATATAAAATTGCAAAGCATTTAATATTGAAGAAAAAGTAACGACCAAAAATAAAATAAAACCCAAAATCAAAATGGGTTGTAAAAGAGCATTAAAAGCAACAGAATTGATGAGTAATTGCACCGAAATTGGGACTGCCAAGCTTAAAAAGCCAATAAAAATAGCATAAACCAAAATGGTTAGTAAAAAGCTTTTTTCGTCTTGCAAAACAATTTTAAATAAACTAGAAACTTGGTTTCTTTTTATTTGACTAGTAAAATTGTTGTAAAGATTGTTAATAGGCATATTGCTGATGTTTTTCTTGTTTTTTTTGTGGTATAAAAAATCTTGCCATTATTTTAGAGTAGTTTATTAAAAAAACAACTGTTTTTTCCGGTGTGACAAGCTGGCCCTTGTTGTTGAACTATTAATAACAAACAATCAAAATCGCAATCGGTGGTGATAGAAACTACCTTTTGATAGCAACCAGAGGTTTCGCCTTTGACCCACAAGTTTTGCCTAGAGCGAGAAAAATAGGTGGCAAGACCAGTGTTGAGTGTTTGTTTTAGGCTTTCTTGCGACATCCAGGCGAACATTACAACTTCTTTATCGATTTCGTTTTGCACAATGGTGGGTATAAGGTTTTGAGCATCGAACTTTAATTGAGAAATATTGCTGGTATTTATGTGATTAGTTTGATTTTGCATTTTGTATAGAATGTTTATTATAAAGCGAGGTTGTTTTTGATATTTTTATTATAGCAAAAATTATTTTGTAAGGCAATAAAAAAACTCTTGTAATTTAATGTTATTAAGTTTATTATAAAATAAATTTAGTTGTTTTGCTATAAGTTGCAAAATTATTTTGCAACTAGTATATATTTTAATCAACACCACAAAAATATGACGAGTTCAAGTTCAAAAAAAGGGCTAGCAGAAAAGCCAGATATAGTAATTGAAACAACACAAATTGGGGCTTCGCAAGATTGTTGGGGCTGTGGATGTTGTTTTTTTCAACCTTTTAAAGGTTGTTTGCAACGGGCAAAGAGGATATATGACGATTATTGCAAGCCTAATCCAAATGGCATCCAAATACATAGTGAAGGAACGCAAAAAGTAGTAGTAATAGATGGTTTTGGAACAAGTGTGTTTGGAAATGAGTTTAAAAATGTTTTTTTAGATCCGGATAAAATAGATTCAGAGAAAATTGCTTATTTTATAAATCAACTTATAACAGCATATGATAAAAATACTTCTGATGAAAATACTTCTGATGAAAATACTTCTGATGAAAATACTTCTGATGAAAATACTTCTGATGAAAATACTTCTGATGAAAATACTTCCCACAAGTTGAATGTATTTAATACATTGTGTAGCTGCGAGAATATGAAATTTGTTGCTCATTCGGCATCTGCTGGTAGTTTACTTGTTTTAAGTTCTTTTTTAAAAAATCAAAATGCCAAAGAAAAAACAATTTTTTTTCAAGGAGTGGTTGCAAAATTATTTCCATTAGCTGATGACAAGCAAAGGTTAGAAGAGCAAAGGTCAGAATTGGAAAACAATGCACAAAAATTGATGGAATATATAGCGAAAGAAGTCAATTTTGTTAATCCGCCAGGAATTTTGTTTCATGCTGGTTTGCCTAAGTGTTTGGATCTAAAGTTACAATCTCTTGCAGTGGGAAAGCAACGATTAGCTTTAGCTAGCGAACAATATTTTATTAAGATGATTAGTGCGTATTTATCTGGTGGTTTTAAATTAGTTACAAAAAAAGAGCGTCTTCATGGTGAGATTCCATCATTTAGTGATCATAAAAATTACCTTATTTCTTCTGTTGCTGATGAGATTGTTTTCCCTTTTTATTATGTAGCGATGTTTGCTGACGACTTAAAATTAAAAACATATAATTTAGGTGATGAAAAAATTTCTAAGTTTGTATACAAGGTGATGCAGCATGGCACAATTGGTAAAAAAGAGGATGGTACATTTGAACTTGATTATTTTTGTCATGGACTTATTAAGGAGTTAGAACTTCCCAATGATAAATATAAAGGTAAGGTTAGTGATATGGCTGAAAAATATTTAAACATTAGAGATGGTTACTTAGCTTTGCAAAAAACATATTGGCGATATTTGCAAAAAGAATACTCCATAAATCTAGGTGGAATTAATGAGTCAGTTATAAAAGATAATAACCAACAAGTAGTTGCTGATGAGATTGTTCTCCCTTTTGATTATGTAAAGAGGTTTGCTGAAAAATTAAAAACATATAATTTAGTTGATGAAAAATTTTCTAAGTTTGTAAACAAGGTGATGCAGCATGGCAAAATTGTTAAAAAAGAGGGTGATAAACTTGAACTTGATGGTTTTTGTCAGCTAGCTATTAATGAGTTAAACCTTTCCGATGATCAACGTAAAAAGGTTAGTGATATGGCTAAAAAATATTTAAACACTAGAGATGATTACTTAGCTTCGCAAATAAGAAAAAATTTTGTTAAGTTAGCTAAAGATTTTCACGAAACATTTTTGAAAAATCGGGAACAAGAATATTCCGCTCCACATGGAATTGAGAGAGTTTTTCATTTATGGGAAGCGATATTTCATAGCGAATTAAAAGAATATATTTTAGGTGATGAAAAAATTTCTAAGTTTGTATACAAGGTGATGAAGCATGGCAAAATTGTTAAAAAAGAGGGTGATAAACTTGAACTTGATGGTTTTTGTCAGCTAGCTATTAATGAGTTAAACCTTTCCGATGATCAACGTAAAAAGGTTAGTGATATGGCTAAAAAATATTTAAACACTAGAGATGATTACTTAGCTTCGCAAATAAGAAAAAATTTTGTTAAGTTAGCTAAAGATTTTCACGAAACATTTTTGAAAAATCGGGAACAAGAATATTCCGCTCCACATGGAATTGAGAGAGTTTTTCATTTATGGGAAGCGATATTTCATAGCGAATTAAAAGAATATATTTTAGGTGATGAAAAAATTTCTAAGTTTGTATACAAGGTGATGAAGCATGGCAAAATTGTTAAAAAAGAGGGTGATAAACTTGAACTTGATGGTTTTTGTCAGCTAGCTATTAATGAGTTAAACCTTTCCGATGATCAACGTAAAAAGGTTAGTGATATGGCTAAAAAATATTTAAACATTAGAGATGATTACTCAGTTTTGAAAAAAACATATTGCCGAGATTTGCAAAAAAAATGCCTCACAGATCCATGTATAACTTCAGTTATAGCAAATAATAAACAAGTTGAAGAAAATTTTTTTAATTCAGTTGAAGATTTGTACAAAAAATTGTTGCAAAATTTTAAACAAGAATATTCTTCCACTCCAGGTGGAATTTCGAAAGTTTTTTATGTATGTGCAGCGATATTTCGTAACGAATTAAAAGAATATAATTTAGGTGATGAAAAAATTTCTAAGTTTTTATACAAGGTGACGCGTCATGGCAAAATTGTTAAAAAAACTGGCGATACATTTGAACTTGATGGTGTTTGTCTTGGA
>CANNFC010000045.1:0-10759 GCA_947503755.1 Rickettsiales bacterium
CTTCAATTTTCTCATTAAATGGCTACGTCGGCGAAGTTTTAGTCTTCGACAGAGCCTTAAAAACAGAAGAAATCGACACTATCAACAAATATCTCTCCAAAAAATGGGGCATTGCTTTGAAATAAAACTATGCATAACAACAAAAACTGCTGGATAATTGGCTGTAGCAGCGGCATTGGCAAAGAACTTGCCATTAAACTTTACAGCGAAGGCTATAATCTTTGTTTATCTGCCCGAAATCAACAAGAGCTTTTGTTGTTGCAACAGCAATTGCAATTATTAAAACTAAGCAACACAGTTGAAATAATAAAATGCGATGTTGCCGATGTGGTGAGTTTTGATTTATCTTTTGCTAAAGTGATAGAAAATTTTCATCAACTCGATTTGGCAATTTTTGCTTCTGGCATTTATCAGCCAACAAGTTTAAGCAATTTTTCAAGAGAAGAAGCTAAACAAATTATCGACATCAATTTGCTTGGAGCAATTTATTTTTTTGAAGCGGTAGGCAAGCAAATGCTTAAACAAAAACACGGGCATTTGGCAGTTGTTGCCAGTGTGGCAGGCTATTTTGGTATGCCTCAATCTGGTGCCTATGGTGCAAGTAAAGCTGGGTTAATTAATTTGTGCCAAGGCTTTTATGCAGAATTGTTGGCAAATTCTGTGCATCTCTCACTGATAAACCCGGGTTTTGTAGAAAGCAAACTTACCGCTAAAAATAATTTTGCTATGCCACATATTATTTCTGCCAAAATGGCGGCCGAGCATATTTTTTGTGGTTTACAGAAAAAGCAATTCGAAATTCACTTTCCCAAAAAATTTACTTTGTTACTAAAATTTCTCAACATCTTGCCTTATTTTTTGCTACTGCCAATTCTTAAAAAATTATATTAAATTACCTTGGTTTTTAAAAAGATCCTACCGTGTCTTACAAACACTACCCCGTCGACCTTCGGTCGCCACCCCTTTACAAAAGGGGAATTCAGATCGAAGTGTGGTATTTATTAGTGGAAATAGTATCATCTCGCAATGACAAAACACGGCAAATAAATTTTTTTTAATAACAAGTGTGGCACGGTAAATTCGGCTATTTCGTTTGGATTATTGTTTTGACAAATATTGTCTAAGGCAGATAATTTATAATTTTTTTCATATAAAAAACATTCTTTTTGTTTTAAATAAAAATTAATTTGCTCTAAATCTTGCTTCTGATAAGCATCAACAACTTGTTGATATTTTTGTTTACTATAACAACCAATGGCTCCTTTTTCTTGTTTAATATAAAAAACCACATATTCTGCTTTTTTTTCACCTAAATAGTTTTTTGAAAAAAAAATATGTAGTGTTTTTCCTACTAATAAGCTAAAAATAAAAACTAAAATGAAACGAAGCATATTGATGGCTTTTTATGATTGGGTTATAGCTTTTTGTATTCTAGCAAACAGAGATTTAAAAGATTTTTTTCTATTTTTTAATTTTTGAATTGTTAATTCATTTTTTTGTAGCTGTTCTGTTTCTTTTTGACTTGATTCTGGTGAAAGAGCTATTTTTTGTGTAAGCTCATTATTTATTTCTTCCATTATCTTTTCAAGCAGATCATCGTATTTTCTCAATTTATCTAAAGGTTTTTCTAAATGAATATACATTTTTTCTATTTGATCAGTCATAGAAAGCTGTAAATCTGCTGTTGAAAAAATTATAGATGAATATTTATCTCTATCGGATTTGTATTTTACACCAAGCAACTTTAAAACAGCATCAAAGGTTTTTTTCTGTGTCTCAATGCTTTCTACAGATATTGATAAATCAACTTGCAAATCTGTTTCTACCGATGATGGCTCTTGTGAAATTTCTGTTAAAAATTGTACTGTTTTTTCAGCATAATCTTGCAATTTTTGTTTATCTTGTGTGCTTATTTTTAGCAGTTCTTGTTTTATAAAATCATCATCATTCACATAAAGAGAAAAGTCCTTCAATATTTTATCAACTTCACTATCACTAACCGCTTTCAGATCTTCAGCTTTCAGATCTTCAGCTTTTATATCTAGAACTTTCAAAACTTTGCTTTTTTCAAGTGTTGCTATTTCTTCTGCAGAAATTTCGCCAGATTCTGGTTCTGGATTACGATGTTGAGTAAAAGTTTTTATTGCATCAGATTGTTCTTCTATTTTTCTAACAAAATCAGTTCTTTCTTGTTTTGGTGGCGATTTTGTCTCTTCTTCTTTCTCTTCTTTTTTTATTTTTTGCAAGACTGTTTCTACTTCTGCTGTTATAGAAGAGTTCGCTCTATTTGCCAAAAACTGCACCAAAATTTGTTGTTTTTCTAAAGTAGGTTCTGTATCTTGTAATTGGGTTGCAAGTGTTGCGATTTTTACTTCGTTGATAAAATCTTGTCTTGCTTGCTGTTGAAGAGAATCTTTTGTTTCAGTTGATTCTAATATTTGCAACACCCCATCTTTGGCTTGTTGCGGTATATCTTTTTTAGCCAAAAACTGCACCAAGATTTGCTGTTGTTGTGCCGGAGCATTATTTGCTTTTTGCAGTTCTGTTTTTAATTGTGCGATACTTGGTTTTGCTGCACTATCTGGGGTTTTTTTATCTAGTTGAGTTATAAATTTTTCTAATACTTCTTGTTTTATTGTTTCTTGTGTTGTTTTTAATGGCTGTAATTTATCGGCAACCTTCTGAAACACTTGTTTTTTTGTTAGTTCTGATACGATAGGCTGGTTATCATTAGCAATTATTGTTGCAGTAATTTTTGGCACAAGTTGAGACTCTTGTTTTGTAAATAAATCTTGTTGAACTAATTTTATAAGTTGTTCTTGCTGTGGTGTTGTTAATTTTGTTGATTTACTTAATTTAATTCCAAATAATCCTTTTGGTTTACTTTTTAGTTTTTCTGCCAAATCTTTTTGGTCGTTTTGTGTTGCCAATGCTCTAAGTTTATCTTTTTGCTCTGATGTGAGTTGATTACTTGTGATATCAGTTTTTAATTCTTCTGCTTCTTGCTGATATTGAGAGCTTTGTGTAGTTTGGATAAATTGAGAAGTTGTTTTTTGTGTACTGGTAAAATCTTGTTTAAATTTTTTAAAAGCTTTTTGCAATTCTATTTCTATATTTGATTCTTCACCTGATTGACCAAATTGCGAATTTAAGTAAATTAATTTTTCATTTTGAGATTCTATAAAGAGATCTAAAACATTATTGAGTGAAAGATCTTTGGCAATTTCTCGTTTTAAGTGGTCTAAACCGCCTTCCACAGTTGATTTTATTTTAGTCAAAAATTCAGGTTTAAATTGTTCATTGGCTGGTTTTTCTGTATTTTGTTGCACAGATGGATAATCTGATGGAGGTGCAGAACCATGATTTGCTTCTTGTTGAAAGAATTGACTCGATCTTCTTCCATCTTCCGTATCCGTATTTTCCCCAGCTCCCCAAACACCAGCATCAGGAACAGGCTTAGTAGGGATTTTATCAGTTTGTGGCTCGACAGCGGCATCATCAACAACATTAGAAGAAAATTGTGTAGGTTCTTGAGGAACAGCCCCATCATTTTTATCATCAACAACATTAGAAGCAGAAGCACCACCGCCGGCAGAACCGCCATCACCCACACTAGCAACAGCAGGAGCAGTCTCTTGACTATTAGGACCATAAGAATTAGGAGGCCCTTCGGGAAAACGAAGATCTTGATTTTGGTAAACAGGAGTAGAGGCGTAAGTAGCAGAAGGGGCGTAAGTAGGAGAAGTGGCGGAAGTAGGGTTAGGAAAAAGCTCAGTAATAAGAGGTTCATCACGAGCAGCATCACCAGAAGGATCGCCACCAGTAGCAGTAGCGCGGCCAGTAGTGCGGCCAGTAGCGCCACCACCAGCAGCGGTATGACGAGCAGGAGCGCCACCATCAGTAGCATCACGAGCAGGAGCGCCACCAGCAGGAACACCAGCAGGAGCGCCAGTAGCAGTAGCACCGCCAGCAGGAGCGCCACCAGCAAAATCGCGGCCAGGAACACCACCAGCAGGATCGCGGGCAGCGCCACCACCAGCAGTGGCATCACCAGCAGCGCCACCAGTAGCATCACGGGCAGCAGCGCCACCACCAGCAGCGCCACCACCAGTAGCACCAGTAGCAGTAGCACCGCCAGCAGGAACACCAGCAGCGCCACCACGAGCAGCGCCACCAGTAGCAGGATCGCCACCACCAGTAGCGCCACCAGTAGCAGGATCGCCACCACCAGTAGCGCCACCAGTAGCACCAGCAACATCAGCAAAAGTATCGCCTCTTTGCTTGCTAAAATTTGTGCCAAAAGCGGTATCAAATAGTTTTGTTCCTGCAGTTTTGGCATTTTTAGTATTAACAACATCGGTAAAGCCTTTAAAAGCTTGTTGAGCAGTGTTTACCGCGGTATTTTTGGCAAAATTTGCAAATCGTGTTGCACCAATAAAATCACTTGCTCCAAGAGCACCTTGTTTTAGATAAGATTTGGTCATGCCACCAACATAAGATTGGTTAGCAAATTTAAAAGAATAAGCCATAGCTTTTAAAGCTTCAGAAGTAGTTATGCTAGCAATTTTAGTTGCTCCTGTAGACATTTCTGCCATATTTTGTTGTTCTGCAATGTTAATAATTTTGCCAGAAATTTTTGGAGCATAAGAAGCAATTAGGCTCACCATATAAACCAAAGCAATATCTCTTGCCAATACAAACATATAACCAAAAAAGTTATTAAGATCATCATTGACAGAATCGCCTTGAAACCAAACACCTATTCTTAAAAAAGAAGGGCCAATAGCTCTTAAACAAGCTGGCTGACCAATTAATTGCAATAAATCATTATAAATTACTGACAAAAATGGAAAAGTAAGAGCCAAAAGAATGACAATATCTAAACCTCTTGCAAAAATAAATGCTAACCATTTTGTAAAAAAATTTTTAGTTCTTGAAAACAGCAAAAACAAAAAGAAAATTGGCCCCAAACTTAAAGCCAAAATAATTTGCAACCAATTTAAAATATAGGTTATCAACAACTTAAAGATTGTTTTGACTAAAAAATATAAAAACACCACCAACAGCAATGCTCCTACTACAAGTTTTGTAAAAAAAGCACTAATAATGCTACCAACTGTTTTAATATTAAATATTTTTTCTAAAATTTTATCGAAATAGGCAAAATTAACATTTTTACTAAACGATATACCCTCTATTTGTAAAGAATTTGCACCCTCGTTTGCAGTGAAACTATCCATTACTTCTTTACAGATGCCAGAAACAATATCTATTAATTCATTTAAGCCATCCAAAACAAAATTTACCACATATTTTTGATACAATAAAAAGCCAAGTGTTGCATAATTTTTACTGCTATAAGAATAATCGTTTGAATCATAACCATCAGGGGGGGCGGTGTATTGACCATTATCTCCTTTAACTATTCCAACTAAAGCAGGGTCAAGAAAGGCAAAAACAATAGCAATTTTAAAAACTCTCACCACCAATTCTTTTTGGTTCATTTCTGATAAACCCATTAAATAACTCACAGCATAAAACAACAAAAACAAACTCATCACCAATCTAATAAGAAGTTGATTTTTTCTAGTAAAATTTTCATAAGTTGCTCGAATTAGACCGTTTTTTTTGGCAGATTCCATGATTTCATCAATTTTTTTTTGCTCTGTTTGCGGTGCATCAGATGCAGATGCATAGGCAGAAGAAAAAAACAGAGAGGCATAATTAATGTGAGAAGCTTGAAAATTATAACTTTGAGACCCAATAAAAATTCCATCTATTTTATTTTTTACATTACCAATAATGCCTTCTTCTTGCTGTTGATTATCTGTGTTTTGGGTTTGTATGCCACTTGTGATATTAATAAGATATCCATCTCTTGAATTGTTGTCGGTATAATAATTATCATAAACTTTAAATTTTATTTTATATCCAGCTGGTATAGACCCATTGTTTGCTGAAAAAAATTTTGGTAAAACTTCAGGACTAGAAGCAACGGTAGCACCCGCACCAGAAGCAACGGTAGCACCCGCACCAGAAGCAACGGTAGCACCCGCACCAGAAGCAACGGTAGCAATAGAAGCGGGTGCACTTTTTAATTTAAATTCGGTAACGGCATTGTTGCAAATGCCACCGTAATAAGATCTGCATATTTGATTAAAAGAATAGAGATGATAAGCATAAATTTTATTATTATATCCTGGCATATCAGAATTTGGCAGAAACAAACCCATATATAAACTTAAGCCGTTGGAAGCATTGCAATTGTTTACTTGATGATAATTAACATCTTTAAGTTGAGTTATTTTGGCTTTATCTGATTCTGTTTGGCTTAATTCTTTTTCGTAGTAGTCGACAGGAAAATGCACAATTTCGTAGCCCAATTTTGGTGAACCGTTAACATCAGCAACAATATCTTTAAAATCGGCAGTAAGCAAATAGGTTGCTTTGCTATAATATTTTTCTACACCTGATCTATTTAGCGAAATACTGTTATTGTCTAAAAAAGATTGAATACTCGAATTGCTTGTAAAATTTGGGTGACCAGATCCCAAATTAAGTGCCCATTCCATCGGAATGCAGGTGTAATCTTGTGAACTTAAATTTATTGGATTAGAAGTTATTTTAGATGTTGTTACGGACTTTTCACACTTAACTCTTTCTGATTGCTCAACTATGCCATAGTGCGCTTGCTCTAAATAACCAGGCATTATTTCGCATTGTGGTTGAATGGTTTCGATGGCACGAAATTGTTCTCTATCTTTAGGATTGTATTGAAAAGATTGGGTCAATTGACTAGGTGAGACATAAATTTTTGGGCCACAAATGCAGTTTGGGGTTTGATACTCTATTTTGCCATTACTAGCATATTTGACAATTTTTGAACAAATATTACAAGGATGCTTTACTCGAACCGATTGCCCGCGATGAGCATTGACAGATCCGTAACTTCCTGTGCCAATAACTACCGTGATGTCTTGACCATTAGTATAATATGGGGTTTCTTCCCAATCGGCAAGTTGGGTTTGCCATAAATCTTGTGAGTTGTTAGAAAAAATATTGCTAGGCTTTGCAGAAACATTAATGCTACCCTCTCCTGGATCATCTGTGCAACTGCCAATTCTGCTTTCACAAGAAGAAAGCACCAACAACAAGGCAGACAAAAAAATGATGGTGTATTTTTTAAAAAAATTCAGCACAAAAATATTTAAGGTTTGTAAAAAATATGCAACAAATTATAAAACTAGATATTATTTTGTCAAGCATTCGCTATACTGTTGTTAAACAAAAAAACTTGCCTCAAAATTACCAGTAAAGATTTTTTGAAAACCGCCCGTCATAATAATGTTTTGCTGATTTTGCCAATGAATTTTTAACTCACCGCCAGAAAAAATAATGTTAATTTCGGCGTTGTCAACTAATTTTTGCACAATACCAGCCACCGCCACCGCACAAGCCCCCGAGCCACAGGCAGAAGTTTCGCCCACTCCTCTTTCCCAAACTCGCACAGCAATGGTGTTGCGATTAATAACTTGAGCAAATTCAACATTGGTTTTATGTGGAAAATATTGCAAATTATTTTCTATTGCAGGACCGATTTCATAAAATAACTTGTCAGGCAAAGGTTGCTTAACAAAGCAAATCGCATGCGGGTTGCCAACATCAATTGCCATAAAGTTAAGTTGCTGTAAAATTAAATTTTGGTGCAATATGGTGGCCTGCCCCATATTAACTGCTATATTTTGGCTATCTATTTTTTGACAAGACAAGATTTTTTCACCCACCGCAATGGTTATGGTTTGCTTTTTTGGAGTTTGTGTTGCAAAAATTAAAGATGCCACACACCTTGTGGCATTGCCACAAGCACCAGATTTTGAGCCATCTTGATTGAAAATATTGATTGCAACATCGGCAACTTGGCTATTTTGCAAAATAATTAATTGATCGCAACCAATGTTTTTACGGTGGCAAAATTTTTGGCAAAATTTGCCAATGTGTTGATATAAAAAATCATAATTATTGGCACGGTTATCGAGAATAATAAAATCATTATCAAGACCATTCATTTTATAGAACAAATAATTATGATTTGGCTCTGCTAACATAAGTAAAATCTGTGGTGTTAACAATAACTTCTTCGCCAGATTCGATAAAAGGAGGCACCATAATTTTTATGCCATTTTCTAAAATAGCGGGTTTATAAGAAGAAGCGGCAGTTTGCCCTTTAACCACGGCATCAGCTTGGGCAATGATAGCATTAACCTGTTCTGGCAAAAAGATGATGATTGGTTTTTGATTGCAATATTCAACCCGAATATTCATACCTTCTGTTAAAAAAGGCAAAGCCTCGCCAACAATATTTTTGACAAACTCAAAGGTTTCAAAGCTTTCCATATCCATGGCCACTAAATTATTTTGCTCAAAATATTGAAACAACAAGTTTTTTTGCTCAACGAAAGCAACATCAACATCTTCACTTGATGCAAATCTGGCATTGGTTTTGTTGCCAGTTTGAATGTTTTTCATTTCAATTTGAATATAGGCACCGCCCTTGCCAGGCTTAACATGTTCTCTTTTTAACACTTTCCATAACTGCCCCTGAAATTCAAGAACATTGCCTATTTTAATGGAGTTTGCATTAGTTTTCATAAATATTAATTTTGATGTTGCTATGATTTGTCGCTAATGATATTTGTGTTCTTTCTTAAAAGCAACAAGATAAACTAAAAATAATACAAAAAATTTGTTAAAAAAAAATTGACAATTAATTTTTTTGAGTTTAAAGTGTTAGGCAATTATTAATTTAAGTTACTATTTTTATGTTAAACATTTTTTTTAAAGTTAAAAACTATTTCTTTTTTTTAGTTTTTAGCATTTCTTTGTTGTCTCCTTTTTTTGCAAATGCAGCGGGAAGCATTGAGGCAGCAAGCGATACTTTGGTAAATGGAAGTTCTATTGCAATTGTTCTTTGTAATGCTACATCAATATTAAATGGCACTCCAGCAAAAATTATTGCCGCAATTATGGTTATGGCAACTGGTGCTGGCTTTTTATTAGGCAAAATAGATATAAAAATAATGATTGGTGTTGCTTTGGCAGTGGCAACAATTTTTGGTGCCCCTAGCATTTATAATTCAATAACTGGTAAACAGAATGCAGATTGCCAAAGTAGTTCTTCTTAGTTAAAAAAATATAGCAATATCAAACTTATATGTCAAAAATTTGTCAAATTCTTTCAGTTAAACCACAAAGTGGTAACACTGTTTCTCACTCTAATCGCAAAAATCGAAGAAGATTTTTGCCTAATCTTAAACAAATGTCTTTTCCTAGCAAAGCACTAGGTGTTGATATTAAATTATCTGTGGCAATCTCAACTTTAAGAACTATCAACAAATATGGCGATATCGACAATTTTTTGGTCAACTTTCACTTTAATAAACTTTCTACTACTGCTCAAACATTAAGGCTAAAAGTAAAGAAAAAGCTTGCTGTTTGCGGTTCAAAATAAAATCAACAAACAACTCAAACAAGGGGTTCAAAACTCCCCTTGTTTCATTTTTTTTATGTCAGAAAATACTTTGCAAAATAATCAAGAAATACTAGATATCTTTTATTCTTGTCAAGCAATATTAAAAGGTCATTTTACTTTATCTTCTGGCTTACATTCTGACACCTACCTGCAATCTGCCAAAGTTTTGATGCATCCTCATTTAGCAGAAAAAATTTGCCAACAATTAGCAAAAAAAATTCTAACCAACTTAGCTTTAAACAACATTTTACCACAAAATATTGCGGTAGTTTCGCCAGCAATGGGCGGAGTTGTGGTGGGCTTTGAAACCGCCAAGCATCTTCATTCTACAGCAATGTTTTGCGAAAGAGTTAATGGTGTTTTTGAACTAAGAAGAGGTTTTTCTTTACAACCAAATCAACCTGTTATTGTAATTGAAGATGTTATTACCACCGGAAAATCAACTCTTGAAACAATTGCTTTAATAGAAAGCCATCAAGCAAAAGTTGTGGCGATTGGCTGTTTAATTGATCGTAGAGCAAAAAATCAAACCCTTCCCTCCCCTTTATATTCTTTATTAGAAATTGAAGTAACAACTTTTGAAAGCAACAATATTCCTCCTCACTTACAAGACATACCCGCCATCAAACCTGGTAGCAGATTTTTAAAATAATCTCATTTTTATTTTTTGCGATAAAGCAAAACTCCACACAACTAGTATAATACCATTTCTCGTCTTTAAATGCATAAAAAACAAAATCATTTTTAATTTTAAATTTAATTTAAAATTAAATGGGTCTAGACAATTTTAGAGAGGATTTTCTCTAATTATTTTCAACAAAATTTTATATAAATTTTGTTTTCTGTTATTAAATCTAAACTCACTTTCTTTTAAATGCAAGATAAACTTTTCATCGGTTAATCCATTAAATTTTGCCAATCTTCTCTTTGAATAACTCCAAAAAGATTCTATGCCATTGACATGATTTTTGCCTCTAGCGAATTCATTTTTTGAATGAAAAACTCTATGATGAGTATAGCCATTTAATATTAAACCATCATAAGCTTTCCAGCCATCTGTATTAATAATTGACCCTTCTAAAATTTTACCTTGAATAATTGGTATTAATTGCTCTTTGGTGCAGTTTTTTACTACCTCTACATAAACTCTTCCATCTCGTTTTAATAGTCCAAAAACAGGTGTTTTTCAATTATATCACTTTGGGGGCTCCTCTGCCTTTTTTACCTCCC
>CANNFC010000046.1:0-10553 GCA_947503755.1 Rickettsiales bacterium
GATAAAGCCTCACAATATCAAACAAATTCAACACATCCCAGCCTTCGGTGAGCCTATCAACAGTAAAAATAGCAGTAATGGGGTTATCTTTGCTTTCTAAATTATTTAGCAATTCATCTTGTTGTGCAGTGGTTTTTTCTTTGGTTTTGGTGCCGTTAGCAGAGTTAGTGATAATTAAATTACGATCTGCAAAATTATTTTGCAAAAAATTAACAATTTCAAGCAACATTTCAGGCAACGAAATTTGTTGTTTAGCAACATATTGCCAAATGCTATCAAATATTGATTTTGCGGTATTAAACAGATTTTCTTGCTTATTTTGATGAATATTAGTTTGTTGTTTTAATAGCAATAAATCTTCTACACACAAATTGGCGATCAAAGCCTTAAACTCGGCAAAATCGGCAAAACTCTCGGCAATTGTTTTGCTTCTTAACAGCATCACACTTTTAAAATTCAACACATTATACTGCACAGCAATTTTGCTACGATACCAATTAAACAGCAGTGCGGTGAGAATGCGATTTTTTTTGTCTGCCTTGGCAGAAAGCAAAATAATATGTTTAGTATAACCTTTTTGTAAAAATTCTTTTAAATCAAAGCAAAAAATTGTTTTGTCTTGATATTTTTCTAGCACATTTGCATTGTTTGGAATGGTTGCCGTAAATTCTAGCAACACATTTTTGTTATCAACTGCATTATTATTTTTTTGCAACACTAAATCAAGCACACAATGCTCCCAACCCAAGGCTTCTATTTTATCTTCGCTGGCATTTTCTGTTAATTTTTCTACTTTTTCAAGCAAATCTTGTTGATATTTTTTGGTATTAGCATTAAGATGATGGGCTTCGTCGGCTAGCATCACAATGTTTTTTTGATGCAAATCGGCAAGAGTGTTGCTGTTTTCTTTTTCGTTATGGATATCGTGATAAAATTTATGAATGGTGGTGAATTTAATTTCTAAAACTCCATCTTGGCAGTTGCTAAAATTTTCAACTTTTTTGATTTCAATTAGTTTATTGTCAATAACAATATCTGGCTTAAACAAATATTTCGGATGATATTTATTTGCCAAATTCTGCTCGGTTTTGTTGATAATGTTGTTTTGATCAACAAAAAACAAAAAATTGCGATAACCTTGCTTGTAATAATAAAGCATCGTAGCCGCCATCAACAAGGTTTTGCCTGACCCCGTTGCCAAATTAAACATCAAGTGAGTATAAGAATTTTTGCTTAATTGCTGTTTATGTTCTTGATAGGCTAAAAAATTTTGCAAGGCTTGTTGTTGCCATTCAAACAATTGATGCTTTAAATTGCTTGCGATATATTCGCCAACAACTTGCTTGCTTGCCGATAGCTCGAGTTTTTTTGGCAAATCAAGTGATGCCTTAAATTTTATTTCTGCCATAACTAAATTGCATAAAATTGTTTGGTTAAGGCAATATCTTGTGCCGATAAATCATAAACAACATCTTCTGCTTCGCTGGCTAAAATATACATTTGGTTAAGATCAAGCATTTTGCAAAAAATCTCTTGCTGTTGCTCTAAGGAAAGCTCGTTAAATTGAATGCTTTCAACAATGCTTGGCGAATTTTGCCCTTCAAAAAATAACTTGGCATTGATGGTATAATTTAAAAAATATTTATGATACAATTCGCCAAATAAAGCCTTTAAATTGTCAGAGTTTTGGCAAGATAAAATTTGCTCTTTTGCCTTTTCGTTATGTTTGGCAAGCTCAAAATAGCAAAAACTGCCCCCACCTTGCCAATTGTGGTTTTTGCTAACTCCGCCTTGCTCTCCCTCTAAAACTTTTTGCAATCTCACTTTGGTGATGGTGTTGATATAACTCATCTGCTCAATTGCAATAAATCTTCTGCCCATTTTGCAAGCAACGGCGGCAGTTGTTCCACTACCTGCAAAGAAATCTAAAACAAGGTCTCCGGGCTTGGTTGAGATTTGGATGATTCTTTCAAGCAGAGCTTCGGGTTTGGGATAAGAAAATACACCATTGCTTCCAAATAAATTTTCAATCTCTTTGCTTGCTTCTTCGTTTGTTGCAACATCAATTAAAAGAGTATTTGGAATTTGCCCTTCATTTTTATTGAGAAATAATTTACAATTCGGCATTCCATACCCATTGTTTGGAATTACAATTAAATTATCTTTTAACCATTCGTCATAAGTTGATTGAGAAACTCTCCATTTTGCAACAACTTTTCTGCCATTTCTTAAATCAAGTTCAAATGCTTTATTTGGTGCATTATCGGGCGAAGCGAGAGGTTTTGTTCTCCATAAGCCTCTTGTGTCATTATCGGGGTTTTTATACATTCCTGCAACATACTCTTCTCTTAGTGCAATCCTATTAATAGAAAACTTATTTTTATTTTTTGCAAACATTGCAACATATTCATGCACTGGAGCGACCCACTTTGTTAAGTTTGCTTGTGTTTTCCTTCTTTTGTATATAAATGTTGCAACAAACTCGCCCCTTCCAAAAACTTCGTCCATCAGCACTTTTAAATATGCCTGTTCGTTGTCATCGCACTGCACAAAAATAACTCCGTCGTCGCTTAATAATTCTCTTGCCACTTCGAGACGGTTTTTCATAAAAGTAAGCCAAGTGCTGTGGTTAAAATTGTCATTATATTTAAAGCCGTCGTTGCCTGTGTTGTAGGGCGGGTCGATATAAATTAGCTTAACCTTGCCTTGATAAATTGGTAACAAGCTATAAAGAGCAAACAAATTATTGCCCTTGATTAACAAATTATCTTGTTGGTGGTTAATTTGCCCTTGTCTGTCGCCATAAGATTGAAAATTAGTGAGGGCTTTTGGTTTTAGCAACACATCGATATCGTCTTTTGCCACAATTTCGTTAAAAAAAACTTCTTTTCGTGTTGAGTGAGTTTGTTTTAGTTGATTGTCTACCAATTCGATGCGGTAATCTTGACCATCTTCGCTTGATTGCCCGCCCTCTAAAACACAATCTTTAAACGGAAAATTTAACACCACATCGCCACAATGTTTGAGATATTTATTGCCCTCTGCCAAGCCAATTTGGTTGGCAAACCAAGTATAAGAGCTATATGTTTTGTTGCTTTGCCAAAAAAATTTAAAATCGCTAGCTTTAAATAGGCAATAGTTGTCATTTATGCTAAAAAAATGCCGTTTAGTTGTGGGGTTGTTGAGTAGTTTGGCAATAATTTTATCGGCAAGTTCGGTGCTTTTGCCGTCGGGGCAAACAATGCTAATTAGCTTGGTAATATTGAGCTGATCTAACACAAATAACTCGGAAAAATCTTGCAAAAGAGCGGTGATGATGGTTTTTAAATTTTCTGTTGACATATTTTGTTAATAATTTTTAATTCAATTCAATTTACCTTCTGCATGCAGGGAAATTATAGATCGAATTCGGTTTAAAATTCCCCTTCCCGTGGAATGGGTGACCTTCGGTCGCCACCCCTTTTTCTGACCGAGTTCTGCTTGTCAACCCTTCTACAGAAGAGCAACTAAATTGAAATCTGGTGTTGTTGCAATAACAAATCAAAACTTCCTTGCTCTATTGATAATCTGATATCCTTCATTAGTTTTTGATAATAAAAAATATTGTGTTGCGAAAGCAACATTGCTCCTAAAATTTCATTTGATTTTACCAAGTGTTGCAAATAGCCAACACAGTGATATAAACAAGCATCGCAAGAGCATTCGTCGTCAAGTTTTTGCTTGCTTCCTTTATATTTGCTGTTGCGAATGTTAACCACACCTTTGCTAGTAAAAGCCTGCCCTGTTCTGCCCGATCTAGTTGGAATGACACAATCAAACATATCAACACCTCTTGCCACCGCCAAAATAATGTCGGAAGGCTTGCCTACTCCCATCAAATATCGAGGCTTGTTTTCTGGCAAAAAATCAACAGCATAATCAAGAACTTTAAGCATCTCTTCTTGCCCTTCGCCAACAGCCAAACCGCCCAAAGCATAACCATCAAAACCAATATCAAGCAAATTTTTTGCCGATTGCTCGCGTAAATCGGCAAAAGTTGAGCCTTGCATAATGCCAAACAAGGCATAACCTGGTCTTTTCACAAAAGCTTCTTTGCATTGCCAAGCCCAATCATTAGACCTTAACATCGCTTTTTTTGCCTGTTCATAAGTGGCGGGGTGAGCCACACATTCATCAAAAATCATTGTAATATCGCTATTTAATTGATGCTGTATGGCAATAGATTTTTGCGGACTAAGAAAATATTTTGAGCCATCAATATGCGAAGAAAACTCCACACCGAGATCAGAAATTTTTCTGATCTGTGCCAAAGACATCACCTGAAAACCGCCAGAATCGGTAAGAATAGGGCCGTTATAGCCCATAAAGCCATGCAAACCGCCCATATCAGCAATTAAATCGGCACCTGGTCTTAACATTAGATGATAAACATTTCCCAAAATAATTTCTGCCCCACTTGCTATAATATCTTGATTTTTTAAAGCTTTCACTGTGCCTGCGGTGCCAACAGGCATAAAGGCGGGAGTTTGAATTTTGCCATGTGCAGTTTGTATTGCACCTCTTCTTGCTTTATTATTTTTTTGTTTTAAACTAAATAAAAACTCATTTTTCATTGTTATTTTATGTATAAATTTATGCCACTCGTTGTGTTAGTTTTGCTGATCGGCATCATTGGTTTTGCCATCAAAAATTTACCAACAAAAAACACTGCTGTCAACCCCCAATTAGCAGAAGCCGAAAAAATTATCAACATTAATGACGAAAAAATTTTAGGTAAAAAGCCCGAGCCAAAAACAATTACACCAAAAAACGAACCAAAACCCCAACTCAACGAATCTTCCGAAAATCAATTAAGTTTCAACAAAACAAACTTTCCTTTACCCGATTTTTCTTTGCCAAATCTTTACGAAGAGGGCTTTAATATCAGCAAAAAAGATCTTCTTAACAAATATGTGGTGTTAAATTTTTTTGCTTCTTGGTGCTCTACTTGTGTGGCAGAACATGCAACTTTATTTGCTTTAAAACAACAGGGTTTTGTCGATTTATATGGTGTGGCATGGCAAGATTTAAACGAAAATACTTTAAAATTTTTACAAGAAAAAGGCAATCCCTATCTCAAAGTTATTGCCGACGGAGCTGGAGAATTTTCTAAAACCACCAATTTACAAGCTGTGCCAGAAACTTGGTTAGTCAATCCAAAAGGTGTGGTGGTGTTAAGATGGCAAGGCAACTTACAAGATTTTGCCATTGAAGAACTAGAAAAATACATTCGAGCTAACTAAGTATGCAACCAAAAATTATTGGTTTAAGCGGTAGCATTGCCTCTGGCAAAAACTTTATTGCCAATATTTTTGCCAAATTTCGCATTCAGGTGTTTGATGCCGATTTGCTGGTGCATCAATTGTTGCAACAACAAGCAATAATCAAAAAAGTTCAACAAATTTTTCCAAGTTGCATTGTTAAACAAACCATAGACAAAAACATTCTCGGTCAATTAGTTTTTCATAATCAACAAAATTTAGCCAAACTAGAACAAATAATTCACCCCTTAATCAGAAAAGCAAAGCAAAAATTTTTGTTGCAAGCAAAGCAAAAAAAACAAAAACTCGTAGTGTTAAATGTGCCTTTGTTGCTTGAAAAACCAAGGCATTATCGTTGTCATATCGTGTTAAGCATAATCGCCAATAAACCCACCAGATTTGCTCGATTTTTACAAAGAAAACCGCAAAATGGCAGCATTACCAACTTAACCCAGCAATTTGATAACATTAATAAAAAACAAAGCAATAATTTTCAACGATGCTTAAAAGCAGATTTTATTTTATTTAATCATTTTTCTTTTTTTCTTACCAAGCAAAAAATATTTAACATTATCAAAAAAATTAAATGACCCAAAATCTCATAAACCTTCCCTCAACTTCACAACTGGTGCAACAACACCAACTGATTACTAAAAAAAATTTAGGGCAAAATTTTATTTTTGATCATAATTTTACCAGAAAAATTGTCAGCTCAACTGGCAATTTAGAGCAACAGTTGGTGTTAGAAATAGGCCCAGGCCCAGGCTGCTTGACTAGATCTATCTTAGAACAGCCAATCAAAAAACTAATTTGTATCGAAAAAGATGCCAGATGTCTACCCATACTTACTCAAATACAACAGCATTTTCCAAAGCTAACTTTTTTTAACGAAGATGCTTTGTTGATTGATGAAAATCGCTTATTTAAGCAAAAATTTAAAATTATCGCTAATTTGCCCTATAATATTGGCACAGTTTTGATTTTTAAATGGTTAAAAAACTTAACAAATATTATTTCAATGCACTTAATGTTGCAAAAAGAAGTAGCCGAAAGAATTGTTGCCCAAGCCAATACTCAAAATTACTGCCGACTTTCTGCCAACATCAATTTGCTTTGCCAAACCAAAATATTGTATTTAGTGCATAAAAATATTTTCACTCCACCGCCAAAAGTAACTTCGGCAATAATTGAAATTATTCCTAGAGACCAACAACAACTGCATTTAATTAGCGATGGTTGTTATTTTAATGAAAATTTTTCACAAGAAAAATATCAATTAGTAGTCAACACCGCTTTTAATCAACCGCGAAAAATGCTAAGGCAATCGCTAAAAAATATTTTACCACCCAACTTGGCAGAAAAAACTCTAGAAAATCTCAATATCAACCCTTGTTTAAGGGCAGAAAACCTCTCTATCGCCGACTTTTGCAAAATAAGTTTAGTATAAGGGTATTCGATCTAAATTCCCCTTCTTTTGGTTCGTGGTAGCAAAGCAGTTCTCGATCTAAATTCCCCTTTTTTAGAAGGGGTGGCGACCTAAGGTCGACGGGGTAGTGTCGGCAAGTAAACCACGGTAAGATCTTTTGAAAAAACATCTGCGATCGTCTCCCAACACTACCTTGGTCTTTTTCCATAAGTTTGCACTTATGCGAAAATCCACCCCTTCCACGGGAGGGGGAATATCCGAGAACTGCTCTCGACACTTCCCCGGCACTTCGCGCCACCCCTTCTACAAGAAGGGGAATTTAGATCAAAGTGTGGTATTTATTTATGGAATTAGTATTATACCTCGCTTTATTGTTGCGCACCGCCACCTAAAGAATGAATGTATATGGATAAAATTTTAATGGTGTTATCATCGAGCCTGCCTTGCCAAAAAGGCATAACTCCTGCTCGGGAATAGTAGATTGTTTTATAAACCTCATTAGCATCAGAATAATAAAGCCAAATTTTATCGGTTAAATTAGGGGCACCTAATTGTTGATTACCTTTTCCTTGGGCTCCATGGCAAGCAACACAGTTGTTGGCAAAGATTTTTGCCCCATTTTCGTTGGTTTTTTCAAGCCCCGAGAGCGACCGAACAAAACTTGCCACATCTTTAATTTCATGAGATTTTAACACACCATCCAAACCAAAAGAGGGCATTTGATTGATTCTTGCCTTTTCGTGCCCAGAACGAATGCCATAAAGAAGAGTTTGATAGATATCTTCAACTTTACCGCCCCAAAGCCAATCATCGTCGTTTAAATTGGGATAACCAAAACCTCCTTGATGCCCTCTGCCATGACATGCCGAACAATTTTCGTAAAAAGCAGATTTACCAGCATTTAAAACAAATTGCATTAACTGTTGGTTTTGTTTAATTTCAGAAAAAGAGGAAGAATTAATTTGTTGTAAATATTGCTGTTTTTTTTCATCGACTTTTTTTTGAGCTTCTTGTAATTGAGAAAATTTACTCCAATTTAAAGAACCCTTAGAATTGCCAGAAATTGTTGGCCAAGCAGGATAAAAAAACCAATAAATAAATGCCCAAATTATGCAAATAACCCAGACAATAAGCCACCATCTTGGAGTAGGAATGTTGTATTCGGATATTTCGTCCCATCTATGACCTGTAGTTGAGTGTTTTGTTTTATTTTTTTGATTATCTTGTTTATTTTTGTTAATCATTTTGCTTATTTTTTTGTTCTAGATTATCGTCGTTTAAAGGTATTTTAGAATAATCATCAAATTTTTGTTTTTGTTTTTTTTGCAAAGCTCTATAAGTGATAAAACAAAAAATAGTAAAAAACAATGTAGTTACTATGGCGGAAGAATGTTTAGAAATAAAATTTAATAAATTATTAAACATAGTTATTTTTTATCTATTTTTGATTTGATATTTTCATATTCTTTGATAGTTAAAGGCTGAAAATTGGCAAAATCAACCATAGTGCCAAGCACTTGCAAATAGGCAACCAAAGCATCCATTTCGGAAACTTTATTAGGATTGCCGTCAAAATCGCGCATCGTTACTTTTTGACCATATCTTGTTAACAAACCTTTGTTTTCTTTATCAACAGAAGCTTGCACAATAGCATCAGAAACGGCATTTTGAATCATTTCGTTAGTATATGGCACACCAATTTTTTGCAAAGTTTGCATATGAGAAGAAATAGAAACAAGATTAGCCTCGTTTTCGATTAAAAATTTATAACCAGGCATAATAGATTCTGGCACCACACTTTGAGGCTTAATAAGATGACGAACATGCCATTCATCGGAATATTTGTTGCCAATTCTAGCTAAATCGGGACCAGTTCTTTTTGAACCCCATTGAAATGGGTAATCATACATACTTTCGGCCGCAATAGAATAGTGACCGTATCTTTCGACCTCGTCGTTTAAAACCCTAATTTGCTGAGAATGACAACCATAACAACCCTCTCTTTTATAGATTTTAGAACCCAACAATTCAAGAGGAGTATAAGGCCTCATGCCCTCAACTTTTTCAATAGTTGTTTCAAGACGAAAAAGAGGAGCTATTTCAATTAAACCGCCAATAGAAATAACAATAGCGATTAAAATTAATAGTAAAATAGAATTTTTTTCAATTTTATGATGATGTTTTAGCATAATAAATAATTTAAAATCGACAATATTTTAGGTTAAACAAAAAAATAAAACAATATCTTTTTTTGAAATTTAAATCATGATTAATTTATACCATTCTTTATTTTAATCATCAAACAAAACAATATTAACAACAAAATACTAAATGGCAACAAGCCAAATTTAGCATAAACACTATATAATTGACTTTTTTGCACCACAACATCAAGAAAACCCTCGGTTTGCAACGGAATTTGATTGAGAATATTGCCATATTCGTCGATATTTGCCGAAATGCCAGTGCCAGCAACTCTTAACATTGGTAAACGATATTCTATCGCCCGCATTTGGGCATGAGCTAAATGTTGATAGGGGCCAATTGTGCTACCAAACCAACCGTCATTAGTGAGGTTGATTAAAATATCGGGCAGTTTATTTCTATTAATAATTTGAGTTCCAAAAATAACTTCATAACAAATTAATGGCGAAAAAGTAAAATCATTGCCAAGCAAGGTTTGAGGCCCTAAACCTTGCGAAAAACTCACCGCTCCGCCAGTTATTTTGTTGATTTCTTCACTTAAAAACAAAAAATTAAGATATTTTTGCAACGGCACATACTCGCCAAAAGGCACCAAATGATGCTTGTGATATAATTGAATTTCTTGCTTACTAAGATTAAAAGCACTATTAAAAACTTGTAAATCAGAGTTTTGATAGTCAACATAAACCAAACCAGAAATCAAAGAGCCAGCGGGCGGGATTGACGAATTTAGAGCTTTTTGCAGTTGCTCTTTATTTAAACTAGAAATCACAAATGGCACAGCGGTTTCTGGCCATATAACCGCATCGAGATGATCGTTGTTTTGACTGAGTTTGAGATGTTTATTGAGATTGTTAATTTTGTCTTCTTCTTCCCATTTTGCAGATTGCGGTATGTTTGCTTGCACCAAACGAAATTGCCATTTTTTGCTCTCACCAGATTTTGTTTGATGCAAACGAACATAGCCATATATTGCAGAAACCAATAAAACAAATAAAGCAACAATGATGTATTGCCAATGCTCTTTCTTTTTCTTTTTTAAAAACAACACAAAAGGTAAAAAACTGCAAAAACACAGCAAAAAACTTATACCATAAACCCCAAAAAGATCGGCGGTTTGAGCGATATATGGCATTGATAAGCTAATATAACCAAGTAAATTCCAAGCAAAACCACTAAACAAAGTAGCTCTCAAACCTTCGCTTGCAAGCCACAAAGCACTAAATAACAAACATTTTTGCCAAATATTTAATGTAATTTTTTTGGTAACCAGAAAAAAAACTAAAAAAGATAAACCATAATATAAACTAAGTAAAGCTGGTATAAGAGTTATGGCAAAAGGTATAAGCCAAGCAAATTGTTTAGCATCAATCAAAAGAGAGGCAGAAATCCAGTAAATACTACTTACGAAAAAACCAAATGCAAAACAAAAACCCAACCAAAAAGCCTGTTTTTTACTTTCTGCATTGTTAAGTAAAAAAAAAATATAACTTACCGAGCAAAATAAAACAGGCCAAAAATCAAAAGGAGCAAAAGCTAATGTTAATAAACAACCAAAAGCTATTGCTTGTAAATTTTTTGATATTTTTAAAAAATTAGAAAATTTTTGGCAAATTTTTATC
>CANNFC010000047.1:0-10493 GCA_947503755.1 Rickettsiales bacterium
CTAAATCCAAAATGAAGTTTAAAAAAATTTCTTTAAACAATTTTTGTTGCAAATTTAATAGCTAGCCTTACAATAACATTTTCTATAGTTCTATAAATGCAATTTAATTTAAAAAATGCACCAATATCGTTCTCACAACTGCTCGCAACTTACCATTAAAAATCTCAATGCTCAGGTGAAATTATCGGGCTGGGTTCATTCAAAAAGAGATCACGGTAGCCTAATTTTTATCGATCTTCGCGATCACTACGGCATCAGTCAATTGGTTTTAGACAAGCAAAATCCACAGCTCGATTTACACAACATTGCCAGCATTAAGCTTGAATCGGTCATCACCATCACTGGTTTTGTGGTTGCCCGAGCACCAGAATTAGTTAACCACAAAATAAGCACTGGCGAAATCGAAATTAAAGTTGCAAGCTTGCACATCGAATCTTTATCAGAGCAAATACCTTTTCAGGTGAACGACGAAAGCCAACAATATCCCGAAGAATTACGTTTAAAATATCGTTTTCTTGATTTAAGAAAGCAAAAAACCCATCAAAATATTGTGCTTCGCTCCAAGGTTATTCAAGCTCTGCGGTTTGAAATGACCAAGCAAGGTTTTCTCGAAATTCAAACCCCAATTCTCACCGCTTCTTCTCCCGAAGGTGCCCGAGATTATTTGGTTCCCGCACGTTTGCATCATGGCAAGTTTTATGCTCTGCCACAGGCACCGCAACAATTTAAGCAATTGCTGATGGTTTCGGGTTTTGACCGTTATTTTCAAATCGCCCCTTGTTTTCGCGACGAAGATCTACGATCTGATCGCTCTCCTGAGTTTTATCAACTCGATATCGAAATGGCTTTTGCCACCCAAGACGATGTTTTTTGTGCAATTGAGCCTGTTTTACATAGCATTTTTAGTCAATTTGGCAACAAAAAACTCACCGAAAAAACTTTTGTGCAAATTCCTTATCAAGAGGCAATGCAAAAATACGGCATCGACAAGCCCGACTTGCGAAATCCACTCATTTTAGCCGATGCCACCAGTGTTTTTGTTGATTCTGGTTTTAGCATTTTTACCAAAGCCATTGCCAATCACGAAATTATCAAGGCAATTCCTGCTCCAAAATGTAGCAATCAACCACGATCTTTCTTTGATAAAACAATCGAATTTGCTCAGCAACAAGGGGCGAAAGGCTTGGCATACATTGTATTTGACGAACACAACGAGGCAAAAGGCCCAATCGCCAAATTTTTAAGCCAAGAGCAACTACACAACTTGCAAAAAATCGCCAATTTACAAGCAGGCGATGCGGTATTTTTTTCTTGCGGAACACCAGATTTTGCCACCAAAATTGCTGGTTTAGTTCGAATCAAACTTGGGCAAGAACTAAATTTAATCGACGAATCTGTTTATAAATTCTGCTGGATCACCGATTTTCCTATGTATGAGCTAAATTCTGAAACTGGTAAAATCGATTTTTCTCACAACCCTTTTTCAATGCCCCAAGGCGGTTTAGAAGCCCTAAACACACAAGATCCGCTCACCATCAAAGCCTTTCAATACGATATTGTTTGCAACGGGGTTGAGCTCTGTTCTGGGGCAATCAGAAACCACAAGCCCGAAATTATGTATCAAGCTTTTGCCTTGGCGGGTTATGGCAAAGAAGTGGTTGAAAAACAATTTGGTGCTATGATTAATGCCTTTAAATATGGTGCTCCGCCTCATGGTGGGCTTGCTCCGGGCATCGATCGCATCATTATGCTTCTTGCCGACGAGCCAAATATTCGTGAGGTTATTCCGTTTCCTATGAACGGCAAGGCACAAGATTTAATGATGGGGGCACCCGCTTTGGTTAGTCAAAAACAACTCAAAGAACTAAATATCGCCACTCTAAAAATCGATTAAACTTATGCAATTAAATTTGTTAAAAGCCAAAATTCATCGTGCCAAAGTTACTGGTGCCGATTTACACTACGAAGGGTCAATTTCTATCGACGAAACTTTGTTGCAAGAAGCCAATATTTTACCTTATGAAAAAGTAGATGTAGTCAACATCAACAACGGCGAACGGTTTACCACCTACACAATTTCTGCTCCAAAAAATTCTGGCATCATTCAAATCAATGGGGCAGCAGCTCGAAAAGCTTGTGTGAGCGATTTAGTCATCATCATTGCCTATTGTTCTTTACCTGCTTGCGAAGCAAAAAATTGGCAACCAAAAGTGGTTTTAGTCGACGAAAACAATAAAATCAAATAACTTATGAAAGGCATTATTTTAGCAGGTGGCAGTGGCACTCGTTTAGCACCTTTAACCAACATTATCAGCAAACAATTGTTGCCTGTCTACGACAAGCCAATGATTTGCTACCCACTTGCCAATTTAATGAATGCGGGTATCACCGAAATTTTAATTATCAGCACTCCTTTTGACACTCCCAACATTGCCAAATTTTTAGGAGACGGTTCAAGCTTTGGCATCAAATTACAATATGCAGTGCAAGAAAAGCCAGCAGGCATAGCAGAGGCTTTTTTAGTGGGCGAAAAATTTATTGGCTCCGACTCTGTTTGTTTAATTTTAGGAGACAATATTTTTTACGGCTCCGACTTTTCTTTTGAAAATTTTCATCAACACATTTTGCCTTTTACTCAAAAAAAGTGCCAAGCGATGATTTTTGCCTACCAAGTTTCTGATCCACAGCGATATGGTGTGGTTGAATTGGCCGATAATATGGCGGTTTCTATTGTCGAAAAACCTCTGCAACCAAAATCAAACTGGGCGGTCACGGGCTTTTATGTGTATAGCAACGAAGTGGTGAATATCGCCAAAAATCTCAAACCATCGGCAAGAGGCGAGCTAGAAATTACCGATGTGAATAATGTTTATTTGCAACAACAAAATTTAGGTGTAGTAAAATTAGGGCGAGGTTTTGCTTGGCTCGATGCTGGCACCCCCGATTCGTTGCTAGAATCGGCAAGCTTCATTCAAACCATCGAAAAAAGACAAGGTTTAAAAATTGCCTGTCTCGAAGAAATTGCCTACCAACATAATTTTATCAATCAAGAGCAGTTTTATGAATTATGTCAAAAATATAAAACCAATTCTGATTATCGCAAATATCTCGAATCAATTTTAACCGCTATTTAGCTATGTTTTTTACTATAATTGCTTTTGAAATCAACAATTTGTGGTTTAAATCTCAACAATTTATAGTAAGTTTATTGTTTTTTGTGGTTTTTTTAGTGATTTTTCAATTTTTACATCAAGCCACCACCGTTAATCAACAAAGCTTGTTTTTATTAGCAACCATCCTCTCTTCTTTATTGGTAATTTTAGGTTTTTTTCAACATTTTTGCAAAGACGATATTTCTGATGGCACTATCGAGCAAATGCTGATGTTATTTGCCAATTTCGAAAAATTTGTGTTAGCAAAAATTTTAGCCAGTTGGCTAGGAGTGGTTTTGCCGATTATTGTTGGAGCGGTTTTTTTAGCAATTTTACAAAATTTTAATTTACTAAACATTGCCAAACTAGTTGCAATAATTGCCATTGCCACTTTAACCATTAGTTTTATTTCGGCTATGTCTGGGGTTCTCACCAATCACTTTCAGTCTTTGGGCTATATGGCAATCATTGCCCTACCCCTTATTTTACCAATTCTCTTGCTTGGCTATTTGGCTTTTCATAACGATTTTTGGCAAAATTACCAAGTTTTATTGGCAATTTCTTGCTTTATTTCAACCACAACTACTTTTGCTACTGCAAAAATAGTTAAATTATTGGCAGTTTAATATGTCTAAATCTTCTTATCAACAACCAAATAATCACGGCAAGTTTGGCGAATTTGGCGGCGCTTATGTTGCCGAAACTCTTATGCCTGCCGTTTTAGAACTGCAACAAGCCTATGCCAAAATTAAAGAAGATCCTCAATTTCAGCAAGAGCTAAATTATTATTTCACTCACTACGTCGGCAGGCCAAGCCCGCTATATTTGGCAAGCAAACTCACTCAACATTGCGGTGGGGCAAAAATATATCTAAAAAGAGACGAACTTAACCACACCGGTTCGCACAAAATCAACAACTCTTTGGGGCAAATTTTGCTTGCCAAAAAAATGGGTAAAAAACGAGTAATTGCCGAAACTGGTGCAGGTCAACACGGAGTTGCCACCGCCACGGTTTGTGCCTTGTTTTCTCTGCCTTGCATCATTTATATGGGTGCCAAAGACATTGCCCGACAAGCTCCCAATGTTTTTCGTATGAAACTGCTTGGTGCCGAGGTGAGAGCGGTTGAAACTGGCTCAAAAAGCCTCAAAAACGCCATCAATGAAGCGATGAGAGATTGGGTTTCTAACCCGACCGAAACCTATTATTTGCTTGGCACGGTCACGGGCCCGCACCCCTACCCACAAATGGTGCGAGATTTTCATTCTATCATTGGCAAAGAAGCAAAACAACAAATTTTAGCTATGCAACAAAAATTGCCCGATGCTTTGGTTGCTTGCATCGGCGGCGGTTCTAATGCCCTTGGTTTGTTTTATGACTTTATCGATAATCACGAAGTGGCAATGTATGGAGTTGAAGCAGGTGGCAAAGGCATTGATTCTGGCTTGCATTCTGCCTCTATCAGCAAAGGCACCAAAGCGGTTTTGCACGGCAACAAAACTTTTTTCTTACAAAATCAAGACGGGCAAATCGACGACACTCACTCTATTTCTGCAGGTCTAGACTACCCCGGAATCGGCCCAGAACATGCCTACTTGCACTCAATTGGCCGGGCAAAATATGTTTCGGCAACCGACGAAGAAGCTTTAACCTATTTTCAATTACTTTGCAAAATCGAGGGCATTATACCCGCTCTTGAATCTGCCCACGGCATTGCCTTTGCTTGCAAACTAGCCAAAACTATGCATCCAGATCAATCAATCATCGTCAATCTTTCTGGCAGAGGAGATAAAGACATCAACACTGTCGCTAACTTTTTAGGGGTAAAATTATGAGAATTTCTCACACTTTTTTGCAATTACAAAAACAACAAAAATCGGCTTTCGTTGCCTATTTATGTGCTGGCGACCCTTCTTATCAAGCATCTCTTACCACAATGTTGGCTATGCCAAAATTAGGTGTCGATATTATTGAAGTTGGAGTGCCATTTTTAGACCCATCAGGAGATGGTCCGACCATCGAAATGGCAAGCAAAAGAGCGGTTCAATCTGGGGCGACCCTGGCAAAAACTCTCAATTTAATTGCCGACTTTCGCAAAGAAAATCAGCAAACTCCGGTGGTGCTTATGACCTACTTTAACCCGCTACTCAAATATGGTTTATCACAAGTTTTTGATGATATGCAAAAAGCTGGTGCCGACGGTGTGTTAATTGTCGATTTACCGCTAGAAGAGCAACCAGAAGTAGTGAATTTTATCAAATCTGCAAAACTAGATTTTATCAACCTCATCGCTCCCACCACTTCCGCCACACGAGCAAGCCAAATTTTGCAAAATGCCAGCGGTTTTGTTTATTTAATTTCTCTCACAGGCATTACGGGCACCAAACAAGCCAAAGCAACCGACAATATTTTACAAATACAGCAACTAAAACAAATCACCAATTTACCAATTGTTTTGGGTTTTGGCATCAAAAATCCACAACAAGCGAAAGATTTTGCCAATGCAGGCTCCAACGGCATTGTGGTTGGCTCGGCAATCGTAGAAAAAATTGCCAATCTACCACAAAACTGCACCGAACTTAGCAACGAAATAGTCGATTTTATTTCTAGTATGTCAACAGCAATTAAACATCAATAATCTTTAAATACACCATAAAATTTTCCTATGCCTCAAAAATTTCAAAATCTAAAAAATAGTCATAGGTTCACTAAATCTTCAAAAAAATGGCTTACCCGACAACTAAACGATCCTTTTGTTGAAAAAGCAAGGCAAGAAGGTTGGCGGTCGAGGGCGGCATTTAAAATTATTGAAATTGATGAAAAATTTAAAATTTTTAAAAAAAATAAAAGTGTGGTCGATTTAGGATCGGCACCTGGTGGCTGGAGCCAGTATGCAGTAACAAAAGTTGGCGAAAACAAGGTGGTTGCCCTTGATTTGCTAGAAATGTCGCCAATTGCTGGGGTTCATTTTTTACAACAAGATTTTTTGGCAGAAGAAACTCTCACAAAAATTAAAGAAATATTAGTAAAAATTAGCAAAAAACCCTACTGCAATGTGCTATTAAGCGATATGGCTTCTAACACCACAGGCAACAAAACCGTAGATCATTTGCAAATTATTGGTTTATTAGAAGATGTTTTGTCGGTAGCAGATAAAATCTTAAAAAACGACGGTAATTTGGTGAGTAAAATTTTTCAAGGAGGCAGTTCCGACATTATTTTACAACAATTAAAACAAAAATTTAAACAGGTAAAATATTTTAAACCAAAATCTTCTCGGCAAGATTCTTCTGAGCATTACCTGATTGGTTTAAATTTTTTAGGCAATCAAAATTTAGAATTACAAGATTCTTAACACAATTTCCCTTCTTTTAATGCAGAGAATTGTGCATCGAAGTAGCATTATAATATTTTTATTAAGTTTGTTGTTTTTTTTGAAATAAAGTTCTTGCTTGTTAAATTTTTATTTTTATAATTTTCGCTATGTATTTTTAATTAAATTTTTCAAAATTATGTTTGCAATAGTTGAAATTCAAGGTAAACAATATCGAGTTTCTCCTCAACAAAAAATCATTGTCGATAAGCAAGATCACGATGTTGGTTCTAAAATAATTCTTAACAATGTTTTATTAATTGGCAACTCTGATAATCAAACAGTTTTTGGCTCACCTTATGTTTCTTCGGCTTCCGTTGAGGCAGAAGTGCTAAAAAAATTCAAAGGCGATAAAATTATTTCTTTCAAAAAAAGAAGAAGACAAAATTCTCGTCGCAAAAGAGGTCATCGTCAAAATCATACTCTATTACAAATTACTGCAATTAATAACTAAAATTAATTCCTAAACAACTATGGCAACAAAGAAAGCGGGCGGTAGTTCCCGAAATGGTCGAGATTCGGCAGGTCGCAGACTCGGCGTTAAAAAATTTGGTGGTCAATTGGTGATCGCTGGCAACATCATTCTACGTCAAAGAGGCACTAAGTGGCATCCTGGCGAAAATGTTGGCATTGGTAAAGATCACACTATTTTTGCCAAAATCAAAGGCATTGTTAAATTCGTAAAAAGCGCTCATAAAAACAGAACTTTTGTGAATGTTATTTCTGCCTAAGATATAAAAAAAGGGGCGAAAAAAATTCTCCCCTTTTTTTTAAACAAGATTTTTTAACCATCTAAAAAACCCACTTTGCTTGATGCAAAAATAAACCTTTCTAAATGTTAATTCTTATCATTTTTTCATCTTTACAATAAAAAGGTAAAAACTGCTATTGCTTAGTAAATTTTTATTTATCTTAAACAATGTCTAGCCCTAGACAAACCATTTTTGCCCCCATCACTTCTACCCACTCTTCTGCTATTACCGTTATCAGAATATCTGGCCCACAAACCATCAATTGCTTGCAAGCTCTTGGCATTAAAAAAAACCTAAAACCTAAGCTCGTTTCTTTACAAAAAATCGTTATCAATCAAAACCTTATCGACGAAGCTTTGGTGCTATTTTTCGCTGGCCCACATAGTTTTACCGGAGAAGATGTGGCAGAAATCAGCATCCATTCTTCTGCATTTATTTTGCAACAAATAACTTCTTGTTTGCTAGCATTAACAGATACAAATCTTGCTTTGCCAGGTGAATTTTCAAAACAAGCTTTTTATAATAATAAACTAGATTTAGCACAAGCCGAGGCAATTGTTGATTTAATCAACAGCGAAACCGCCACCCAACACAAACAGGCTTTGCAACAAATGCAGGGAGATTTAAGCAATTTATACTCACAGTGGAGGCAAAATTTGCTAGAAATCAGTTCATTGCTTACCGCTATTATCGACTTTCCAGAAGACGACTTACCGCAAGAATTGCAACAACACATTAATCAACAAGTGCATAACTTAATTACTGCTCTTCAACAACATTTAAACGATAATTTAATTGGGCAAAAAATTCGTGACGGTCTAAATTTAGCAATTATTGGGGCTCCAAATGTTGGCAAATCTAGCTTAATCAATTGTCTTGCCAACAGCGAAATAGCCATTGTTTCGCCCTATGCTGGCACTACTCGCGATGTTATTGAAGTTCATTTGCATATTGCAGACATAATGGTAAAAATTGCCGACACAGCGGGCATCAGAGCAAGCAAAAATGCTGTCGAAAAAATTGGCATCAACAAAGCTTTACAAAAGGCAAAAACAGCAGATCTCAAAATATTAGTGATCGATGCTGGTAATCCTAAATTACCCAAAAATTTATCTAGCGAATTTTTATCGCAAAATACCTTGATTGTTATCAACAAAATAGACCAAGAAAAATCAATAAAATTAAGCAAAATAATCACTTTGCTACAACAAAAACAACTCGATTTTATTGAAATTTCTGTGGCTAAAAATTTAAATTTAACCAATTTAAAACAACTTTTGCATAGCAAAATCAAAGCAATTATCCCTGCTAATTGCCCTAATTTAATCACCAATCAAAGACACAGAATCGCCCTTGAAAAAACTTTATTAGCTTTGCAAGATTTTTGTTTGCTACCCTATCCCGAAATTGCTTTTGAAAATTTAAGAATCGCCAGCAACGAACTAGGCTCAATTACTGGCAAAATAACCAACGAAGAATTGTTGGATCAAATTTTTACCAAATTCTGCATCGGAAAATAATATTTTTTATAATAATCTTAAAAAATACTTGACCTTATAATATTAAGCTTTACAATAATCAAAAATGTTTCTAATTAAAGCATAAGCATTGTCGTTAAACAATTGCTGTGTTTTGTTTTTTATTTATATGCCTACAATTAATCAATTAATAAGAAAACCAAGGGTCAAGCAATCAGCAAAAAATAAAGTTCCTGCTATGAATTCTTGCCCGCAAAAAAGAGGTGTTTGCACCAGAGTCTACACAACCACTCCTAAAAAACCAAACTCAGCTTTAAGAAAAGTGGCTAGAATCAAACTTACTAATGGTTTTGAAGTTATCGCCTACATTCCGGGCGAAGGTCATAATTTACAAGAGCACTCTGTTGTGGCAATAAGAGGCGGAAGGGTAAAAGATTTGCCTGGTGTTCGTTATCATATTGTTCGAGGTTCTCTCGATACTCAAGGTGTAAAAAATCGTAAACAAGCCCGTTCTAAATATGGCGCTCAAAAACCTAAATAATTAAACAATCACTTATAATTTTATGAGAAGAAGAGCCGCAAAAATCAGAAAAATTTTCCCAGATGCTAAATACAAAGAAGTAATAGTATCTAGATTTGTTAATCGCTTGATGAACGATGGCAAAAAATCAGTAGTAGAAAAAGCAATATACGACGCTTTTGACGATCTTGAAAAAAAGCTAAAAAGATCTTCTATCGAAATTTTTAAAGAAGCTCTAGAAGTTATCACCCCGAAAATCGAAGTTCGCTCTAGAAGAATCGGCGGTGCAACCTATCAAATTCCTGTAGAAGTCTCTGCCAGAAGAGGTTCGGCACTTGCTTTAAAATGGCTAAAAATTTCTATCGAAAACATTAAAGGCAGAAAACTTTCTAACAAAGTTTTTTCTGTTATTCTTGACTCTCTTGACAATAAAGGTTGGGCCGCTAAGAAAAAAGAAGAAGTATTTAAAATGGCCGAAGCAAACAAAGCTTTTGCTCATTACCGCTGGTAATAAACTAAAAATAAGTTAATTTTTTCTATAAACGAGGGTTAATTAATATTTTTTTCTAAAAAGTATTAATTAACCCTCGTTTTTTTTATAAAAAACTTATAGCATTCGATCTCAATTCCCCTTTTTTAGAAGGGGCGGATTTTCGCATAAGTGCAACTTATGGAAAAAGACCAAGGTAGTGTTGGGAGAAGATCGCCGATGTTTTTTCGAGGAAGATCCTACCGTGGCTTGCCGACACTACCTTGGTCTTTTTTTGCTGTCGCAAAAAAATCCACCCCTTCTAAAAAAGGGGAATTCAGATCGAACAAAACTGCTACCGACACTAACCCGCCCGCTATCGCGGCCACCCCTTCTGCAGAAGGTGAATTTAGATCGAGCGCAAGGCAAAATTAAAAAGTTTAAATAACATTTCGACCTTGCAAAAAATGTAGAGGCAGTTTAAAATATCGACTACTGCTTTCGAATGCAACAGTGCCCTTTGAAGATCGCAGATTGTTTTTTCGAGAAGATCCTACCTTGTGTTGCCGACACTACCTTGGTCTTTTTTTGCTGTCGCAAAAAAATCCACCCCTTCTAAAAAAGGGAAATTCTGACCGAGAACTGCTGCCGACACACCTTCATTATAGTGCAGAGAATTCAGATCGCCCGATTAAACAACAGAAACATTATAACACCATAACAAGATGGCTTTTTGCACATGAAGTCTGTT
>CANNFC010000048.1:0-10293 GCA_947503755.1 Rickettsiales bacterium
CTTTTCAATATCCAAATGGCACAAATGTTGATATTGCTACTATTTTTCAGGTGTGGGTAAAGCCAAAACTAATTTCTTTACCTCTTGTTAAACACAAAACCTGCAAAACTATTGCCAATATTTATTCACTATCCGATGGCGGAACACCTGGTAGCACCAGAAACAAAAAAATGATAAATCACTGCCATATTTATTTACCTTCCACTTGTTTTTCGGGCATGAAAGCCTATCAAAATTTTAGCGATTTGCCAAATAAAAGAGGTTATGGGTTGGTTTTTTTACAACATCAAGAAAACTTGATTGCTCTATTTCAGCAAATCAATTGGCAAGAAGTGGCTTTTTTATCAACCAACAGTGCTCTAAATTTAAGAACCGATTTGATTTTACAACAACTTATTAATAATGGTTTTTATGATAAAGAATGAAATTGACGAAATTGCTATGCCATTGCTACAGCAGGTTTTAAAAGAGGCTCAAAATCAATGGCTCGATCCCGATAGCAAGTATAAAGATATCAGATCTTTGCAAATAGATAAAAGAGGCAGTTTTGGCGAAAGATTTTTTTCACAAACATTATCAAAAATCTATTATAGAAGATTAAAAATCGAATATAATGATGGCGACCAAGGCGACTGGGATTTAATGTTTAACGGTATAAAATTTGAAATAAAAACAGCTTCTATCGATGTAAATAATAAATTTCAAAACGAGGGCATCAAGCAAGATGGCGATTATGATGCTATTTTATTTTTGGGAATTAAGCCAAACGAGCTTTATGTGAAATTTGTATTAAAACAAAATATTCCTTTTGATACTTTACACAACAGGCGAAAAAATGGCACAGGCTCGGGATATAAATGCGATTTTAAAGAAAAAGATATGGTAAAAATAGAAACTTTGCAAGATATGCAAACAGAATTTGACAAACATTTTTCTTTTATTTTTAAATCAAAAAAATAAGATCATTTCTTTTTTTAATAAACTACACAAACTATGAAAAAACCAGAGCTATTAATGCCAGCAGGCAACCTCGAAAGACTCAAAACCGCCATTTTATATGGGGCAGATGCCGTTTATTGTGGCACTCCCGATATGTCTTTAAGAGTAAAATCGGCATTTAGTTTAGAAGATTTGTTAGAAGGCATTAATTTCGCTCATCAACACAATAAAAAAGTTTATCTCACTTTAAATTTGTTTTCGCACAACAAAGATATCGAAAAATTGCCCGAATTTATTAACACCGTCAAGCAAGTAAAGCCCGACGGTTTAATTATTTCCGATCCTGGGGTTTTTTCTTTTGTCAAGCAAAATGCTCCAGAGCTTGAACTGCATATTTCTACACAAGCCAATGTTTGTTCTTGGCTTACCGTTGATTTTTGGCAACAACAAGGGGCAAAATTAGTGGTTTTAGCCAGAGAAGTGAGTTTTGCCGAAATGGCCGAAATCAGGCAAAAATGCCCCAATATTAAGCTTGAAACCTTCATTCATGGCTCAATGTGTATGACTTATTCTGGCAGATGTTTGCTTTCTAACTTTATGGCAGAAAGAGGAGCAAATCAGGGTAGCTGTGCCCATTCTTGTCGGTGGGGCTATAAACTAAAAATCAAACTAAAAGACAACACCGAACACGAAATCGAAATCAACGAACACAACAAAGATTTATTTGATTTTTTCTTAGAAGAAGAAATTCGTCCCGGTGCCCTAATGCCTTTTGAAGAAGATGTGGCGGGTTCGTATATTTTAAACTCTAAAGATTTATGTTTATTGCCAAAACTCGACGAATACATCAAACTTGGGCTTGATTCTTTTAAAGTCGAAGGGCGAAACAAAACCGAATTTTATGTTGGCTCGGTTGCTCGGGTTTATCGGGCCGCCATCGATGATTATTTTGCCAACCCAAACAGCTGGAATGCCGACAATTATCTCGACGAAATCAATTCTATTGCCAATCGGGGCTATACTATGGCTTTTCACGATGGCAGACTCACCGAATTGGCTCACGACTACGAAAGTACTGGCTCTACCAGCCATTTCGAATATTGTGCAAAAATTATTGAGTGGCAAAAAAACTCACAGAACCAAGATATTATTGTGCTAGAAGGCAAAAACAAACTAGATGCAGGAGATGTTTTAGAATTTTTATCACCAAGCCTTCGTGAGCCGATTTTGCTGAGAGTTTATCAATTTTTAGAATATCAAAACAACAAAATTAGCACCACTCTGCACGGCGGGCAAAAACCAAAATTCGCCATTTTAGCTAGCGATTTTCATCTGCATAATCAGCAAGATTTGCCAAAAATTTTACCTGCTGGCACTTTGGTGCGTAAAGAAAAACTCAACAATCAAGAAGAAAAACTAAAAATCGATTCTCGTCAATTATCGCACCAGCTCGAAGCAGAAAATGTAAGCGAACAGAAATATCAAAACAAAAGAAAGCAATATTTTCAAGCAAAAGAACTCGATAGCAATCTCGCCACCAAAACTCCCAGAATTGGCACCGAAGGCTGTTGTGGCAAGGGTTGCAACGGTTGTTTAATTTTTTGGCACGATAACAAATACGAAAAGGCCAGAGAAATTTTAAAAAACAAAAAAATTGGCGAAATGTTATAAATAAAAGCAAAAAAAATCAATTTCTTCTTTTTTTACAAAAAAAACACTTGTCAATAAAATAAATCAAAATAAAATCTTGTTCTAATTTATTTAAAAAAATCTTTATGCATATTTTACTTTTTATTCAAATAATAATTGCTATTTTATTAATCGTTTTGGTTTTGCTACAAAAATCAGATGGCGATTCATTAAGTGGCATTGGCGGTGGTTCTGGCGGTTTAAATTCGGCCATTTCTAGAAAGTCTGGTATTTCTTTTTTAAATAAAGTAACTTTTTTTTTAGTAGGAGTTTTTTTAATCAACTGCTTGATACTGGCTAAAATGAGCAAATCGCAACATAACAAAATTTCTCAAGATCTAGAAAAAGCAATAGAGCAACAACAAAATAGCCCTGCTAATACCAATCAAATTCCTACAGTAGAATAATTTATGAAAACAGCATTATATCAAACCCATCTTCATCAATCAGCAAAAATGGTTCCTTTTGCTGGCTACGAAATGCCTATACAATATTCTTCTGGTATGCTAAAAGAGCACGAGTGGGTTCGCTCTGGCAATGTCGGCATTTTTGATGTTTCTCATATGGGGCAATTTATGCTAAAAGGCAACTTGGCCCAAGAATTTCTAAACTCCATCACTCCTACCGATTTTGGCTTAAGCAAGCCAATGCAAGCAAAATATACTGTTCTCACCAACAAAAAAGGTGGCATTATCGACGATTTAATTATCACCAAAATCAACAACAACGAGTTTTTTGTGGTTTTAAATGCTGGTTGCAAAGAAAAAGATCACAGCTGGATTCGCAACAATTTACCTTGTGGTTTAAGCTTTTCTGAGCTTAATGAGCAATCTCTAATTGCAGTGCAAGGCGAAAAAGCGGTTGAAGTTTTGTCTGATTTGGTTGTTGGCATCAATTTACAGACTTTGCCTTATATGCATATGTCTTTTGCCACTCTTAAAAACGGCAACCAAATTATTATTAGTCGCACTGGCTATACAGGAGAAGATGGTTTTGAGATTAGCATTAGCAATAATGATGTTATCGATTTTTGGCAACAATTATCGAATAATCAATTGGTAATGCCGATAGGTTTAGGAGCTAGAGATTCTCTTCGACTAGAAATGGGCTATCCTCTTTATGGTCACGATCTTAACGAAGAAACATCTCCAATAGAAGCCGGGCTATCTTGGGTAATAAGCAAAACTAACAATTCTTTTTTTGGCTCCGAAATAATTTTACCACAAAAAACTCAAGGTGTTTCAAAAAAAAGAATGGGTGTTAAGCTTTTAGATCGAGGAATTGCCAGAGAAGGAACCATCATTAAAAAAGATGGCTTAATCATTGGCACTTTAACTAGCGGTGGCTTTTCTCCTACCATAAAAACTTCAATAGGTCAAGGCTATTTTTCTGCAACCTGCAATATTGGCGACAATGTTGTGGCAATTGTGCGCGAAAAAGAAATACCAGCTTTAATTACTACTCCAACTTTTGTTGAGGCAAAAACTAAAGCTATTAAAAAACAATAATCAATTTACATATGAAATTCACTAAAGATCACGAATGGATAAAACTAGAAGGTAATATCGCCACTGTTGGCATCACTCAATATGCCGCAGATGCTTTGGGTGAATTAGTTTATGTTGAATTGCCACAAATTGCCAATTCTTATAAAAAAGGCTCTGCTTTTGCGGTTGTAGAATCATCTAAATCAGCAAGCGATGTATATTTGCCAATGCAAGGTAAAATTGTTGAAATTAACAACAATCTAATCACCAACCCAGAATTAATCAACAATTCTCCTTATTCAGATGGTTGGATTGCAAAAGTTGAAATTGCCGATATCAATGATTTAGCTAACACTCTCGACGAATCGCAATATAATCTTTATTTACAGCAAAAATAATATGTTTTTCTTTAATAAAAAAACAGAAAAAACTATTAACGACTATAATCAAGAAAACATTGGTATTAAAGATAAAATATCTAATTCTATGCAAAAAATTTCTCAAGAAGTTTCTGCATCGGTTAAAACCACAATTAGCGATTTATCTTTAATGCATCAAAAATCAAAAAACCTGCTCCAAACAAATTTTGAGTTAGGTTTGCATCATTTAAACAACGGCAACATCAAAGAGGCTCACTTTAGATTTTTTCTTATCTCCAAATTTTGGCCAAAGTTTGAAAGCGGTTTATATTATTATGCCTATATTTTAACTATACAACAAAAATATCAAAAAGCTAAAAGCGTTATTGAAAAAATTTTTCTGTTAAATAATAATCCAAACCAAGAAGTTTTTGAACTGAAAAATAATATAGACCAATATCTTAAAAATAGTAATCAATCAAAAATTTAAAGAATGTTTGAGGTTTTTTATAAGATTTTTCTTTGCCTTCGAACGAAAATTTTTTGTCATTTTTCAACTCTTTTTCAAAAGAAATTTCAACAATTTGCTTCTATTTTATCAAACTTCTTGATTTTATTTCAAAATAATAAAATGGCAAAAAAAATATTCTCTAAAAATTGTCATAATCTACAAAAAAAAATTTTCATCTTTTTTTTAGCTTTTTTGGGCTTAACACAACTTTCTTTTGCCACCGACATTGACAAAGAAGAAGATTTATCAGAGTTATCTTTTGAATCTAACAAGACAAACATTTACGATCCTTACGAAAAATATAATCGCCAAATCTATAATTTTAATGAAAAAATCGACATATATTTTTTCGAAAAGATAGCTCAAGCCTATCGTTTTTCTGTGCCAAAGCCCGCCCGAAACTCGGTAAATAATTTTTTTACCAACTTATATTCACCAATTTCTGGTTTTAACTCTTTGGCACAAGGCAAAACAGAAAATGCTTTAGCGACTTTTTCAAGTTTTTTTATCAATTCAACTTTGGGTTGCCTTGGTTTATTTGATGTTGCCAAGAAAAAAAACATCAGTTATCAATTCGAAGATCTAGGACAAACTCTTGCCTATCATGGCTTAAAATCTTCTCCTTACTTAGTTTTGCCTTTGTTAGGGCCAAGCACAGGTGTTGATTTTGTTGGATTAACCACAGAAAAATTGGCAAACCCTTTGGGTTATGATATTTTTAATACCCATTCTCTTGCAAGTTCTCCTCGAATTACCATAAATTCACTAAATTTAATCAGCAATCGCGAAGAATTACTTGACACTATTAAAGAAATTAGAAAAAATTCTTTTGATTCTTATGCCTTGGTAAGAACGGCTTATTTACAAAGAAGAAAAAACCAAATCAATAACTAAAATATGAAATTATTTCTTAAAATATCATTTATTATCATTTTATTTTTTAGCCACAAAGCACTCGCTCAAAATATTGAAGTGCAAAACTTTATTCAAGATTTTGGCAATAAAATTATTTCTATTGCTAGCGACAAAAAAAGCAAAGATAATCAAAAAAAACAACATATTATCGATTTGATAGATCAAAACATCGATGCCAAATGGATTGCTAAATTTGTTTTAGGATCTCACTATAAAACCGCTACCGACAGCCAAAAAGAGCAGTTTTTTTCTTTATATCGTCAGTTTATGATAAACACTTATGCTCCAAAATTTAATGTTTATAATGGCAAAAAATTTGCGGTCAACAATATAAGTAAGCAAAGCAGTTTTTTCTTGGTGAAAGCTCAATTTTATCCCAAAGACAATCAAAACCCCATCAACTTAGATTTTCGAGTAAAAGAGCAAAACAAAAAATTGGTGATAGTCGATTTTATCGCCGAAGGGGTGAGTTTGCTTGAAACTCAACGATCCGAATTTGATTCTACCATCAAAAACACAGGCATAGAAAAATTTTTACTCGATTTAAATGCTAAAATCAACACTCTTTAATATAAAATTCATATGAAAATAGGTGTTTCCGCCATCGCTGGCAAAATGGGCTTAACCATCGCAAAAATGGTGCATCAACACAATATCGCCGAATTAACTTCTGGCTTGGTGAAAGAAGGCAATAGTTTTTGTCATCAAGATCTCGGTTTGTTTTTAGGCTACGAAAAATCCGGCTACACCATCACCGACAATCAACACGATTTCGCCAAATCTTGCAATGCCATCATCGATTTTTCCGCCCCGGCACTTAGTTTGCAATTAGCAAAAATATGCTCTCAACATCACAAAATCTTCATTTGCGGCACCACCGGTTTTAACGAAGAAGAAAAAGCTCAATTAGCCAATTATGCCCAATCTACTCCAATTATTTGGTCGGCAAATATGTCTTTAGGAGTCAATTTGTTGCTTAATTTAGTTGAACTCACCGCCAAAATTTTAAGAGAAGATTTTGATGCCGAAGTTTTAGAAATGCATCACAACAAAAAAATCGATTCTCCTTCTGGCACCGCTCTTGCTTTGGGCAAAGCAATTGCTTGCGGTCGAGATATCGCCTTAAAAGAAGTTGCCAATATGGTTCGTTGCGACACCAACAAGCCAAGACAAAAAGGCGAAATAGGCTTTGCCACCCTAAGAGGGGGCGATGTGGTGGGCGATCACACCGTTATTTTTGCTGGCGAAGGCGAAAGAATAGAGCTTTCTCACAAAGCCTCTAAAAGAGATATTTTTGCTTCTGGAGCAATTAGAGCGGCAATTTGGGCAAGCAATAAAAAATCTGGTTTTTTTTCGATGAGAGATGTTTTAAATTTTAGCAAATAACCTATGTCTAGCGAAAAAAAAATTTTAATTATCGCAGGCTCTGATTCTTGTGGCGGGGCAGGCATTCAGGCCGATATCAAAACCGCCACCGCTCTACAAACCTACTGCTCAACTGCCATCACTTGCCTTACCAACCAAAACACCCAAAAAGTTTATAACATTCACTATACACCAGTTGATTTTTTATCAGAACAAATCAAAGTTTTACTTGATGATATAAATTTTGATGTCATTAAAATTGGTATGCTTGGCAACCAAGAAATTATTGATTGCGTTCATAAAGCCCTGCTAAAAAAATTTAAAAAAATTCCCATTATACTCGACCCTGTAATGGTCGCCACTTCTGGCGATCTTTTGTTCGATAAATCAGCCATCAACGACTTAAAACTAAAACTAATCAACAAGTGTTTTATGGTAACTCCCAATATTGATGAGGCAAAAGTATTAAGTGGCATAAACATCAAAAACATCAGCGATATGCGAGAAGCGGCCTCTGAAATCAAAACCAATCTGGGTTGCAAAACTGTTCTTATCAAGGGCGGGCACTTAAATTTTACCGACGGCAAAATTCACAATGTTTTTTTAGATAACGATCATAAATTTCATATTATTTCTAACAAAAAAATCAATGCCAAAAAACTTCACGGCACTGGTTGCACTTTGGCAACCGCCATCGCTTGTTATTTAGCCAAAAAGCCCGAAAAAGAGCTTTGGGCTGTCAAAAAAGCCAACAACTATGTTTATGAAGCGGTGGATAACTTTTTAAATGTCGGCAAAGGTAGCTTGGTTTTACAACATTGGCTGTAAAAATTTTTTATAAAATAACTTATTTTTGTCCGACAAAACATCTGTTAAATGTTGCATAATAAAATAAAAATCATCTAATATTATAAGGTTTAATAAAAAAATAATTTTTCGCTATGCTTATTCGCTTTACTTGTGAAAATTTTTTATCTTTTACAGAAGAAACAGAATTTTTAAACACCGCCAATACTAGATCTATCAAACTAAAAGATCATATCATAAGAAGCAAGCCTAGCCACATTCCTATTTTAAAAGGCACTGCAATTTACGGGGCAAATGCCTCAGGCAAAAGCAATTTTTTAAAAGCCATTATTTTTTCAAAAAATATTGTGGCAAATTGTAAAAAAGATATCCACGAGCATTTTATTTCTAGCCATCAAAGCAAATTTAGCCAAACTGCTGATAGTAAATTTGAATACGAATTTAAAATTGCACATGAGGTTTTTAGGTATGGTTTTATTATTAATCAAACACAAGTAACAGCAGAATGGCTCTATCAAAAATCTATTGTTGCCGCAAGTGCCGAAAAAACTATATTTACAAGAGAAAATCAAATTATAAATCATCAAGAAGAAATTAAAAATATCATCAAAAGCGAAGACAAAGGCGATCTTTTTTTTGATTATTGTGTAAAAGGGCTTCGCTCAGAACAATTATTTTTGCATAAATTAAAAGATAATAACATCAAATTTGTTGATCAAGTTTTTGATTGGTTTAATTCTATCAAAACCACCATTGATGATTTTCCTTTTACTAACACATCAGAAAAAGAACTCATAAAGTTTATCAGATCGGTATTAACTTTTTTTGATAGAAATATCAGTGATATTATTTTAGAAGAAATAAGCGAAATCAATAAACCAGAAGATATTAAACTTCAGCCTTTTGATTTGCCTTTAGCTGAAAATTTATATGGTAAAATAAAAAACCCTGATTTGCTGAACTTTGTTTTTGATAGTTATCTTTTTGCAAAAGAAGGTAATAAAATTAAGCAAAAACAGTTATTGATAATTAGAAACGGTCAAAAGTTTTCTTTACAAGAAGAATCAGATGGAATCAACAAATTGTTACATCTAACAATAATTCTCTATGTAAACAACAATAAAATTTGGCTGATTGACGAATTAGAAAAAAGCTTGCACCCTCATCTTGCCAAATTATTTATCGAGTTATTTTTCTACGTGTCAAAAAACAACGAAAATCAACTAATTTTTACCACTCATCTGCCGTATTTACTAAACCTAGATTTGCTTCGAAAAGATGAAATTTGGTTTGTTGAAAAAGATAAAAATATGAATAGCATCATCAAATCTTTGGTAGAATATCAAACTGCTAACACTAAAAACGGCTTAGATATAGAAAAACAATATTTGCAAGGCAGATTTGGGGTTGTGCCTTTTATCTCTTCATCTTTTTTTGAGTAGCAAATGGCAATTAATTACAAAAGAACAGTTAATACTAGACCGACAGAAAAATTTATAGTAATCGCGGTTGAAGGAGCAATAACAGAGCCAGAATATTTTGGCAAGATAAGAGATGAGCTAAAAAATGGGAACGTTAAACTAGAAATTTTGCCACCTCTTAATAACGATTATCATCCAAAAAATAGACTGGCAGATTTGCTTTCAAAATTAAAAAATTACTCTAAAAAAGATTCTTTTTATCTGGTTTGCGATGTTGATAGGCATAATAAGTTGCCAGTAGTTATCACACAAGCTAAAAAACATAAAATTCAGCCGATAATCAGCAATCCTTGTTTTGAGGTTTGGCTTTATCTTTATTGCGGTGATTTAAAAATAATTGACGATACAGTGCGTTTTGATAACACTGAAGTGAAGCAAGACGAATTAGATTCGCAAAAAATGAAAGAAATTTATAAGAAAAGCAAGGTAAATCATCACAACAATCACCAAATAGCTATTAAAAAAGCACAAGAGCTAACAAAAAACGATGATGTAAAAACTTTTTTGATAGAGCCAAAACACAGAGGAAAAAGCCATGTTTATAAATTAGTGCAAGAAATACTTGAAAATAAAAACACTATACAACATTAATTTTGTTGCTAAAATTGCAAAACAACGATTTTAATAACAATTTGGTGGAATTATGACAAAAATTAGTTATCTTAATGGGCAGTTTTTAGAGCATCAAAACTGCTTGGTGCATATTGAAGACAGGGGTTTTCAGTTTGCCGACGGTGCTT
>CANNFC010000049.1:0-10238 GCA_947503755.1 Rickettsiales bacterium
GATGCCACTTAGAGTTAGTTTAGTGCTATTGCAATGCTTACAATTTTTCATAATCTTTTATAAACTAAGGTTAAAAAACCTTAGTTTAAATAATTTAAATTTAAAAAGCTATACTTATCTTACAATAATACCCGATCGGCTCCCAACACTACCCCGTCGACCTTCGGTCGCCACCCCTTCTTATTGCAAGGAATTTAGATCGAGGTGTGGTTTTTATTTATGGAAATGGTATAAGAACTAGAATTGAAAATATTAATTTATCTTTAATGCAGAATGGCAACGAGTAAATATTTGATAAAAATTATTAGTGGTGGCATTAATAATGCATTCTAAATCTATATTCTTAAGTGTTGCGACAAATTTTGCTACCTCCAAGGTGTGGGCGGGCTGGTTGATTTTGCCACGATAAGGAGTGGGGGCTAAGTAGGGAGAGTCGGTTTCAAGCAACAATAAATCGAGAGGTATTTTTTTGCTTACTTCTTGCAATTCAAGAGCATTTTTAAAGGTGACGACACCAGCAATTGACATATAGATGCCATATTTTAAAGCAAATTCTGCAAGTTTAGGCGAACCAGAAAAACAATGCAAAACCACTGGAAAATTTTTTATTAATAAATATTTTTGCAAAATGTTGATAGTGTCTTCATCTGCCGATCTGCTATGCACAATTAATGGCAATTGAGTTCTTTGCGAAGCAATAATGTGCTCAATAAAAGATTTTTGCTGTAAAGCAACAAAATTGGTGTTGTGATAATAATCTAAACCTGTTTCGCCAATACCGATAATTTTATGATGTTTGTCGACAAGGGCAACAATTTGTTGCGAAGAAATTTCTGGCTCTTCTTGCACATAACAAGGGTGTATGCCAACCGAGCAAAAAATATTGTCATAAGCAGTATAGGGCAGAATTTTACTTTCAAACAAGCTAATTCTTGTGCAGATAGTTTGCAGGATGTCAACTTTATTTTGTTTGCAGTTATGTAAAATATCAAGAATATCAAGTTGTTTTTCTGCAAGCAAATCGAGATGGCAGTGGGTGTCAACTAGATAAGAAAATTGCTTCATAGATTTAATAATTGACTATAGTAACCGTATTTAAATCGCTAATTCTTTCAACCGGAGCCACAAAAACTGAGTTTTTATCAACTTTTTCTACCACACCAATCAATAAGCCAGAGGGAAGAGTTTCGCCATCACCAGAAGTATAGACTTTATCTTTTATCTCAACTCGATGATTTTTAGATAAATATAAAATTTCCATCATATCATTGTTGATGCCCGCTAAAATACCTCTGTTTCTAGAATGGGCGGTAATGATCGGAATTTTAGATCGTGAATCAGTTGCTAACAAAACTCTTGATTTTTTAGTATCGGCATCAAAACTTTCTATTCTACCAACCACCCCTCTTTTACCAAGCACAATTTGACCTAGTTTAATTTGACTATCTTTGGCAGTGTTGATGATTAAACTATTATTGAAAACCGATTGCGAAAAACCAATAACCTCTGCCATTTGATAATTTTGCAATCGTGGCTTAACAAAATTTAGAGCATTTCTTAATTCTCTGTTTTCTTCGTATATCGACAGCGAATTAAGATAATATTGGTTTAATTCGTTTATCTGTTTTTTTAATACTTGATTTTCTTCTTTTGCTTTTACTAATTCGTTAAAACTAGTAACAAGATAAATTACAGTATTAAAAGGCCAAACAACAAAAGAAGAAATTGGAGTAGAAACATTAACTACAATGTTAGAAATTTTAGCATTAAAATTTGGCTGAATTTTGCTAGTAATCACCAATATCAACGATAAAATTATAAAAAACATAGTTTCGATTTTTTGAAAAATCAAACCAAAACTATGTTTCAATGCCAAATTAGATTTTTTGACATTATAATTTATGTAATTATTCATTTATTTAAGAATCTTGACGAAACAATGTTGCTCTAAACATTTTCATATTTTCTAAAACCTTACCACAACCATTAACCACACAAAGCAAAGGATTTTCAGCAACAAAAACCGGCAAACCAGTTGCTTGTCTTACTACATAATCAAGATTTTTTAATAAAGCACCACCCCCAGAAAGCACAATGCCTCTTTCAACAATATCAGAAGAAAGCTCAGGAGGAGTGCATTCCAAAGCAACCTTGATGGCATCAACAATCTGCTCAACTGTTTCCATTAAGCTTTCGGCAATTTGCCTTTCGGTGAGAATCATTTCGCGCGGAATGCCGTTAGAAAGATCTCTTCCTTTTACCTCAATAGTTGCGCCATCGCCATTTTCTGGCCTACATGCAGCCCCTATGGTTTTTTTAATTCTTTCAGCAGTAGATTCGCCAATCAATAAATTTTGATATCGACGAATGTAAGAAATGATTGCTTCGTCCATTTTATCGCCACCAACTCGCACAGATCGAGAATAAACAATACCACCCAAAGATAAAATGCCAACTTCGGTGGTGCCACCACCAATATCAACAATCATTGAACCAGTTGGTTCGGTTACAGGAAGATTAGCACCAATAGCTGCTGCCATTGGCTCTTCGATAAGATAAACTTCGTTAGCACCTGCACCTTCGGCAGCTTCTTGTATAGCTCTTCTTTCAACAGGTGTTGAGCCAGAAGGAACACAAATAATTATTCTTGGACCTAACCAGCTTTTAGTTTGATTAACCTCTCTAATAAAATGCTTGATCATTTCGGCAGCAATTTTAAAATCGGCAATAACACCATCTTTTAAGGGGCGAATTGCCTCAATTTTTGCAGGAGTTCTACCCAGCATCATTTTAGCAGTTTCGCCAAAAGCACAAGGAACACTCACTCCGCCTGCTCCTGTTAAAATAGCAACCACAGAAGGTTCGTTTAAAACAACACCCTGACCTAAAACATAAACCAAAGTATTTGCTGTGCCAAGATCAATAGCCATATCTTTTGAAACAAAAGATATTTTTGGCAACAAACTAGAAATTATAGACATTAAATTTTCTCCTAGAAATTTTTGAGTTTTTCAAGACAATTGAGATAGGACAAAGCAGAAGCAACCAAAACATCGGTGCTTGCTCCATTGGCCGAAAAAATTCTACCATTTTGACAAAGACGCACCAAAACACTAGCTTGGGCATCGGTACCAGCAGTAACGGCCTGAACTTGGTATAGCTCAAGAGTTGCTTGATGCGAAATTAACTGATTTATGGCAGAAAAAATAGCATCAACAGGACCATCTTTTGATATAAAATTAACTTCTTTTATTTTAGTGTCAACCTTTATTTTTAAAAAAATATCAGCATTTTTATTGTTGCCACAATTTACCAACAAATCAAGTAGTTGATAAGAAGAATTTTTGTGAGTTATCGAAGTATCGACCAAAGAAATTAAATCGGCATCAGATATTTCTTTTTTTTTGTCGGCCAGCTCTTTAAACTGCACAAAAGCTTGATTTAAGAGATCTTCGGAAATATCGTAACCTAAAAATTTTAATCGATCTTTAAAAGCAGCCCTGCCCGATAGTTTGCCTAATTTTAATAAAGTTTTTTCAACCCCAACACTTTCTGGGCTAATAATTTCATAGGTTTGTCTGTTTTTTAGCATACCATCTTGATGTATGCCACTTTCGTGAGCAAAAGCATTGGAGCCAACAATAGCTTTATTGGGTGGCACAGCAAAACCAGTAATATTAGAAATTAATTTTGAAATTCTGGCAATTTGAGTGGTTTGAATGTTGGTGCTCGCTTGATAAATATCGACTCGAGTTTTTAAAGCCATAACCACTTCTTCAAGAGCTGTGTTGCCCGCCCTTTCACCAATGCCATTGATAGTGCATTCTATTTGCCCCGCACCCGCCAACACACCCGCCAAAGAATTGGCGGTTGCCAAGCCCAAATCGTCGTGGCAATGCACAGAAATAATGGCTTTATCAATATTTATTACATTATTTTTAACCGACTTGATAAGCTGAAAATATTGTTGTGGAGTAGCATAACCAACTGTGTCGGGCAAATTGATGATAGTGGCACCGTTGTTAATTGCTATTTCTATGGCTTTAAATAAAAAATCAGGCTCAGATCTTGTAGCATCTTCTGCCGACCATTCTACTTGGCTAGCATTGTTTTTGGCAAATTTTACTGAAGAAGCGATTAATTGCAAAACCTCTGCCGGTTGCATTTTGAGCTTATATTGCATATGAATTGGGGAGGTAGCAATAAAAGTGTGAATTCGATGCATTGGAGCAAATTTAATTGCTTCACTAGCGGTGGAAATATCAGATTCTTTTGCTCGACACAACCCACAAACAATTGAGTTTTTGATTGTTTGAGAAATTCGTTTAACACAAGCAAAATCGCCAGCAGAAGAAGCTGGAAAGCCAGCCTCAATAACATCAACACCCAAAGATTCAAGAGCCTTAGCAACCAAAATTTTTTCTTCAATATTCATGGTGGCCCCAGGGGCTTGTTCGCCGTCTCTTAGAGTGGTGTCAAAAATTGCGATTTTGTTGTTGGCAACCATATTTTTTTCTTGATTGGTAAAATTTTAAACAACTATTAAAAAACTAAATTTTAAATAAACATATTTATTCAGTCAAGTAAGTTTTTATAAAATACTAAAATTTTATTTTGTTAAAAACCACAACAAAATTACCAAATTTTATTGACTATTTTTGTTCTATGGTTTGCTCATCTACCGACTTTCTTCTGAGAAGGTTTTTTTTTAATGCCAAAGCTAGTTGTTTTTTCTGTTGTTGTTTGGAATTTTTGATGCTGTTGTTAAGATTGGTTTTTTGATTTTTATCAGTCTTCATGGGTTACAGAAAATTGTTTGTAATATAAGTTCGCATAAAAACCATTTTTTGCCAATAATTCGCTGTGATTGCCTTCTTCAACAGCCCTGCCGTTTTGAATAACGATAATTTTATCGCAATGCATAATGGTTGACAAGCGATGAGCAATAATTACAGAAGTTTTGCCTTTCATAAGAGTTTTTAAAGCATCTTTAATGAGTTTTTCTGAAATCGGATCAAGCGAAGATGTGGCTTCGTCGAGCAACAAAATAGGAGCATTATATAAAATTGCCCGAGCAATGGCGATTCGCTGTCTTTGCCCGCCCGACAAGCGAATGCCATTTTGCCCAACTTTTGTCTGATATTTTTCGGGCAAGTTAGCAATAAATTCGTCGGCTTCTGCCATTTTGGCCGCTTCGATAATTTGCTCTTCTGTGGCAGAGGTTTTGCCATAACGAATATTTTCAAGAACGGTATCGTCAAAGAGCATTACCTCTTGATTCACCACCGACATAGAAGAGCGAAGCGAGGCAAGAGTTAAATCGGCAATATTGTGGCCATCGAGAGTTATTTTGCCTAGTTGCGGATCGTAAAACCTTAACAAAAGATTCATAATGGTTGATTTACCACCGCCAGAATGCCCAACCAAAGCCACAGATTGCCCAGTTTTGATGCTAAAATTTAAATTGTTGATAGTTTCTTGATTATTTTGATAAGAAAAATTAACATCGCAAAACTCGATGTTGCCAATAGTATTTTCTAGATGAAAAGCATTAGGTTTATTGACAATAGTTGGTTTTTCGTCTATTGTTTGATAAAATCTAGTAGCAGCCGCCAAGCCAAGCTGAATACCACTATTCATGCTCGAAATAGATTTTAAAGGGCGATATGCCATCATCATTGCTGTAAAAAAAGAAAAGAAAGCTCCTGGAGTTGTTTGCCCATTTACCACTTGCATACCACCATACCAAATAACCGCCGCCACCCCAAAACCTGCCAAACTTTCAACAAAAGGAGAAGAGATCAGAGAGAGTCTGGTAATTTTTTTGCTCATTTTAAAAATTGCATCGATAATTTTTGACATTCTGCCAATTTCAAACTCTTCGCAATGATAGGCTTTTACTAGTTTAGAATATTGCAAAGTATCGCTCATTTGTGAAGTAAATTTTGCAGACATTTCTTGATTTTTAAAAGACAAATTTCGCATTTTTCGACCAATTTTATAAATTGGATATGCTGCCAACGGAAAACCAATAAATGCTACCAACGAAAGTTCAACACTTTGCTGAAACATTATAAAAATTAAGGCCGCCAAAGTAAAAAACTGCTTGACAAAGCCATTGATGCAAGAATTGATTAAGCCAACAATGCCATTAATTTCGTTGATAATGCTGGCAATCATATCACCAGAAGATTTGTTGTGTAATTTAGAAATATCAGAAGTTATAAAGTGGCGATATAGTTTTATTCGGGCTTCGGAGGTAATTTTAAGCGAAATAACATTGGTAATAAGAAGCTGAAAATAAGTGGCAAAACCCTTAACAAAAGTTACCAACAACACCAAAATAGGAATGATAATTAAAGCCTTTTCTTTATTGCTTTTATGAGCTAAGTTATTTTTTATAGAAAAACTTTCAGGAAGCCACTCAGAAAAATTAATTTTGCTACCACCAATGCCAAAAACCTCATCTAAGGCAGGCTGAACCAACCAGGCATGCAAAGAAGTGGTGGTGGCAATTAAGAGCATCAACAAGATGCTCAATAAAAAACTTTTATAATGTGGCAAAACGAATTCAAACAAAATTCTTTTTACCAAATAAAAAGTGCCATTATAGTTGATGTTTGTGTTTTTTTTTTGTGGCATTAGCAAAATAAGTAATTATAAATAAAGTAATTATAAATATTGGCTAAATTTTAAATAACTAATTTTGATTTTACAAGCTATTTTTTGGCTCTTTTTTGGCTCTTTTTTGGCTTTTTCTTACTTTTAATCAGTTTATTTTAACAAAATTATTTCAATCAAAGAGACTTCGGTTTCTTGCAAATTGTTAAAACATTACAACTTGACAATTTAATCTTAAATAATTTATAATTTTAGAATAATCATTTAACTTTATTTTATGTTTGATAAATTTCAAGAAGAATGCGGGGTTTTTGCCATTTATAACTCAAAAGAGGCCTCAATCAACACCGCCCTTGGTTTGCATGCCCTACAACATAGGGGGCAAGAGGCGGCTGGCATTGTAAGTTTAAATGAAACCGAGGTTTGTGTGCATTTTGCCGACGGCTTGGTTTCTGACAATTTCACCTCTGGCGAAGTTATCAAAAAACTACAAGGCAATTGTGCTATCGGCCATGTTCGTTATTCTACCGCTGGCAAAAAAACCGCCCGAAACTATCAGCCACTTTTTGCCGATCTAAACTGCGGTTTTTTAGCTCTAGCTCACAACGGCAACCTCACCAATGCCAATTTGTTAAGAAAAAAATTAATTTCTCTAGGTGCTATTTTTCAATCCACCATGGATACCGAAGTTATTATTCACCTTATCGCTCTTAGCAAAAAAAACACTCTACACGAAAAAATTATCGATGCCACCAGTCAAATTGAAGGGGCTTTTTCTTTAGTTATTTTGCATCAAGAAGGTATTTTTGCCATCCGAGATCCGCACGGGGTTAGGCCGCTTTCTTTGGCAAAACTCAACGATTCTTGGGTTGTGGCTTCCGAAACTTGTGCTTTTGACATTATAGGTGCCAAATGGCAACGAGATTTACAACACGGCGAAATGCTTATTATCGATAAAGATGGCACCAAATCGCTTTATCCGTTTCCTGCAAAACCTTCGAAATTTTGTATTTTTGAATATGTTTATTTTTCGAGACCAGATAGCTTTATTGAAAACCAATATGTTTATGAAATGCGAAAAAATATCGGCATCGAACTTGCCAAAGAAATTGGCTCACTTGATGCCGATGTAGTGGTTCCCGTGCCCGATTCTGGGTTGCCCGCCGCCATTGGTTTTGCCTTGCAGTCTGGCATTCCTTTTGAGCTTGGCATCATACGAAATCACTATGTTGGACGCACTTTTATTGAACCAACCGACAAAATCAGGCATTTTGGGGTAAAGCTCAAACACAATGCCAATTTAGCGGTGCTTAACAACAAAAAAGTTATCCTGATTGATGACAGCATTGTGCGGGGCACCACCTCTAAAAAAATCGTGCAAATGGTTCGAGAAGCCGGGGCAAAAGAAATACACTTTTTTATTGCTTCTCCGCCCACTGTTTCTCCTTGTTTTTACGGTGTTGACACCCCAGAAAAAAAAGATTTACTAGCTTCTTATATGTCAAAAGAAGAAATTCGGCAATTTATTGGGGCAGATAATTTACAATATCTTTCTTTAAATTCTCTATATTTAGCAATCACCAAAACCGCTCGCAACAACAAAAATCCTCAATATTGCGATGCTTGTTTTTCTAACCAATATCCAATTAATTTAACCGATCATGAGCAACTCTAATTCTTCTCCTCAAAATCTTAGTTTTGAGCAAGCTATCAGCCGTTTAGAACAAATCGTCAACGAACTTTCTTCTAACAAAATAAACCTTGACGATATGATAAAACTTCATAACGAAGCCAACGAACTTCATAACTTTTGTCAAAAAAAATTACAAGAAGCTCAATTAAAAATGGAAATAGTCAAAAATTAATCTTGTCGAAATCCACCAAAAAGACTACACGAACATGTTACATCATCAGGTTTTGTTGTGCTATTAGGAGTAAAAGAAGATATTTTACTATCCCATTTTCGCACTTTTTGCTTCATATAATCATAAGCTGTAACTTTTTTAAGAAAAGCCTCTTGCGGGGTGTGTTCGCCATAATCTACTTGATGATGAACCCCAGTTGGAGACAAATCTCCTTGGCTACTTTTTAAATATAGTTTTTCTTGTTGTGCTTGTGGGGTTTGATTTTTTAATTCTCGCAGTTTATCATGTGCAGTTTTCACTGTTGCAAAATCAATATTAACAGTGTTTTTATAAGTTAAACCTTCGGTAAATTGATTTTTTACATTTTGAAAATCATCATTATCATTTATTTGTTCTTGTGCAATAAAATGCCCAGCGATAGCATAAGCGATATTTTGTTCTAATATTTTTTTATAGAACAGTTGCAGATCTTTCTTGTTTTTTCTAAAACTTTCTAAATCTTGTCCGAACACATATTTTTCTGGATTAAGTACAGCTTTTAATTGATATAGTTCTCGATAATATTTTATTCCCTCTGTAGTTTCTTTTTTTATTCTTTTTATCTCTTCTGGTTTTGTCAGACTAAAATCTCTTTCTAATTTTAATTGAGCTTTTTGAATGTTTGCTGGTTGCATAGTTTGTAAAAAAATATCTAGCGATTTAATATCTTTTTGTCTGTTATAATATTGAATTTTCATATCACCTGTCTCTGCTTCAAGCTCTTGAACTCTAAGTTTTGTTGAAATTTTACCTACTACTACATCTACTGCATCATTACCTGGATTTTCAATACCTATTTCTTGCGCTTTTTGAATTAGCCAACTAAAAAAGTCTTGTTGTCCATATTTATCTACCACTTCTTTTATAAAAATGCTGCATTGTGTCTTTTTAGCTTCTTTATCCTTATAAATTTTACACCATAACTCTTTTTCATCAGTATTTGCAAATTCTTGTTCCACTTCACTGTAAAACTGATGTTCTTTAGTAAGAACTTTTTGCACACCTTCTTCATCGGGCTTATCAGCTTCATCAATATATCTTTTTCTTAAACATTTTCCAAAATGTTTTTGATATTCTTTTAATTCTTTTACTAAGCTTTCAAATGTTTCTAAATCAAATAATTTATTTTTATCATCAAATATTTCTTGGCAATTTAGTTTTGTAAGTATTTCTTGTTTATGCTCTTGTAGAAGTTTATTTAAACAATCTCTAAGCTTAGCAGATTGTGTGCAAATAGCTGTTGTGTATATTGTTTTTTCAAACTCACTTAAACTGCAATTATTAATGTTGTTTTGATTGGTTTTTTGCACTAATTCTTGGTATCTAGAGAAAATCTTTAACATTTCTTGTTTTTTTTCATACTCACCTTGAGTTGAAAATGGCTCTATAACTTCAGGCTCAATTTCGCTTGGTTTTTTTATCGATCCTTTATAGTTCTGATTATTTCCGCAATCATACTCAAACATATCTACAAGACATCCGAATTTGTTTAGAAATCCAACACCCTCTGAATGACTTATGGTTGGATCTATTATAAATCTTCCTGGATTATGCTTTATTCCCCAATTTTTATATGCTTGCTCTAAACCCATCATAGAATCTCCGGGTCGAAGTAAAATCTTTTGAAAAAAAGATTCAACAATACCCCCAAAAAAGTCTTTTACATCACTTACACCTTCAAAAACACTGTTTAAAGGTTCTGAGCTTGTCCAT
>CANNFC010000050.1:0-9875 GCA_947503755.1 Rickettsiales bacterium
TAAAATTAATTTTAAAAAAATATGACAACAATCAATCAAAACGAAGTAGATAAATTTTCGGCCATGGCCAGCGACTGGTGGAACGAAAACGGCAAATTCAAGCCCCTGCACCGCTTCAACCCTGCGCGAGTGCAGTTTATCAGCCAACATTTGGCAAAACACTTTCAGCTTAACACTAATCAACGGCAGTTTTTAAGAGGTTTAAGCCTCATCGACATTGGCTGTGGCGGTGGTTTGGTGGCAGAACCGATGGCAACTTTGGGGGCAGAAGTTTTGGCGATCGATGCCTCGGCAACCAACATTGAAGTTGCCAAAATTCATGCCAAGCAAAGCAATTTAACCATCAATTACCAACAAGGAACAGCAGAAAAAATCGCCCAAGAAGGCTTGCAATTTGATGTGGTTTTGGCTCTTGAAATAATTGAGCATGTCGAAAATGTTGAGTTGTTTTTGCAGGCCTGCTCTGCCTTGCTAAAACCCGGTGGAATGTTGTTTGTTGCCACTATAAATCGCAATTTAAAATCGTTGCTTTTGGCAAAATTTGGGGTAGAATATGTGCTTCGGTGGTTGCCAATTGGCACTCATCACTGGCATAAATTTTTAAAACCATCCGAAATTACCAATATTGCCAGCAAATTTAACTTAAACTTGCATCATTTACAAGGCTTTACCTACCATATTTTTAACAACACTTGGCAAGAAAGCAACAACATCGACATTAACTATTGTTTATCATTTACCAAATAATTTTATGACTATTTTTTTTCACACCAACGATCTACCAAATCACTTTACCGCCAGCAGTGCGGTTGCCATCGATAGCGAAACCATGGGCTTAAACATTTTTCGTGATCGCCTTTGTGTGTTGCAATTTAGCAACGGCGACGGCTCGGCTCACCTAGTGCAATTTGAGTGGGGCAACAACTATGCTTGCCCTAACATCAAGGCTTTGCTTGTTAACCAACAGGTGCAAAAAATATTTCATTATGCTCGGTTTGATTTGGCTTGCTTGCAACACTATTTGGAGGTAGAAACTCAAAATATTTACTGCACCAAAATTGCCTCAAAACTAGTGCGAACCTATACCGAATCGCACGGCTTAAAAAGTTTGTGCGAAGAATTGTTGGGGGTGGAACTTTCTAAAAAACAACAAAGTTCTGATTGGGGCAACGAAACCATTTCACGAAAACAGCAAGAATATGCCGCTCACGATGTGCTGTATTTGCATCAACTTCAACAAAAACTCACTGCCATGCTAAAACGAGAAGGGCGATACGAATATTTTGTGGAATGCCTAAAATTTTTGCCAACAAGAATCAGGCTTGATTTGGCAGGCTTTGAAACAACCGATATTTTTGCTCATTAAACTTATGTTTTCTCATAATATTTCAGAATATGGGGTTGCCGAATTTTCGCAAGCCATCAAAAAACAAATCGAAACCACTTTTGAATATGTTATCATCAAGGGCGAAATTACGGGCTACAAACCGCACAGTAGCGGGCATTTTTATTTCAATCTCAAAGAAAACACTTGCATTTTAAGTGCGGTGTGTTTTAAGGGCAAAGCAAACAAAATCAATTTTGCTTTTGAAAACGGCTTGCAAGTTCGAGCAACAGGCAAAATCAGCACCTATGGCGGTAGATCGCAATATCAGATTAATGTTGATAGCATTGAGCTTGATGGGGTTGGTGCGATGATGCTTTCGGTAGAAAAACTCAAACAAAAACTCACCGTCGAAGGCTTGTTTGACGCCAAACACAAAAAACCGATTCCGTTTTTTTCAAACCTAATTGGCATCATCACCTCGGCAACTGGGGCAGTGATTTTAGATATGCAAAATCGCATTGCCGATCGCTTTCCAACCAGCATTATACTATATCCAAGCTTGGTGCAGGGCAGTGAAGCGGCCAGCCAAGTGCTGGCGGGAGTGCAATATTTTAGCAGTCTCACTTGCAACAAGCCCGATCTGTTAATTATTGCCAGAGGCGGTGGCTCTTTTGAAGATCTAATGCCTTTTAACGACGAAAATTTAATTAGGGCGGTTTTTGCTTGCGACATTCCTGTGATTTCGGCAATTGGCCACGAAAGCGATTTTACTTTGCTTGATTATGTTGCCGACAAACGAGCGCCAACTCCCACAGCGGCGGCCGAATTTGCCACCCCAGTAAGAGCAGATTTACAGCAAAAATTGTTAGTAAAACAACAAAGAGTGCAACAAATAAGTGCTAATTATTTAATGCAACAGCAACAAAAAATGGCAATTTTGTCTAAATCTCTGCCAGATCTTGCCCGATTTTTAGCCGATAAAGGCAATTTTTTGCAAAATTTATGCGAAAAACAGCAAATAATTGTTAAAAACCACTTAATTAGCCAACAAAACAAGCTCAATGCTTGCAAAATTCCGAATCTTGACAATATTTTTAGCAATTTACAACAACAAACCCAACATTTACAACAGCAAATCAGCAGTAAATTGGTTAACATTTTACAGCAAAAACACACTCAACTTGCCAAACTTTCTGTCGACAAAACCAAGATCATGCTTTGTCTTGAACAGTTTCAACAAAAATTAAATAACCAGCAAAAACAACTCGCTCAAAAACTGGCTTTTTACCTAGACAAACAACATAATTTGTTAACAAAAATCAAGGCCATACTCACTTCTTATCACTATGAAAATGTGCTAAACAGAGGCTTTGCCATTATTTATAATCAACAAAAACAACCAATCACCAACATCAAAACCGCTCAACAAGAAAAAAACCTGATCATCAAAATGCAAGATGGCGAAATTTTGGTGCAAAACCGCGATTAAACGGTGGAAATGGTATTAATTAAAATTTCTAGCAACAGCGGTTGCAGTTTCGCCATTTTTGTTTTCTTTTTTCGGCTAAAAATTGTTTTTTAGTTGGTTTGCAACATTCTTTGTGGTGTTTTAAAAATTGTTGATAGGCAAAATCGCCGTTAATGTAGTTGATTACTAGTTTGATAAAGCAATAAATTTGTATAATTTTTTTAGTCAAAACCATAGAGATTTTCTTTTTTAACCCAACCTTCTTCGTTGTTGATGCTAATTAAACAAATAGTTTCTTGGCATTTTTTGTATTCACCAATCACAAAGTTTTCAAGAAAAAATAAAATTTTTGAATTGCTATTGTTTTTTTTATACATCGCCACATTTTGAGTAGCATTTATTACCATTAAGTGCTTTTTTTTTGTGATTAAACCTTGCGAAATCCAACCCTTTTCGTTTTGATAATCTTGTATTTCAAGCCAATTGTCGTATTCGCTAACCACCAAAACAGGAATATTTTTATTTTGAAAAGTAAATTTAATTGGATAATGATGCCCGGGGCCCGATCGCACATTGGTTTCGTTGCCGCGAAGTGAGGCGAAATATTTTACTTCTTGAATTGTGGCGGTGGCAAGTGCGGTTTTTACAAAAACAATTAACAAAATAAAAAACCAAGCAAGAAATTTCATATTAAAAAAGCTATTTAGGTTTTTTATTGATGTTTTTTTTACAATGATAAGCAACTGCACCTTGTTTAATGTTGGTTTGTTTGCTTCTTGCAATCGCCAAATCACCTTCTGGCAGATTTTGGGTAATCACCGAGCCCGCGGCAATAACAGTGTTGCTTTCGATAACCACAGGGGCAATTAAGCAAGAGTTGGAGCCAACAAAAACCTCGTCGCCAATAGTGGTGGTAGATTTTTGATAGCCATCGTAGTTGCAAGTAATTGTGCCCGCCCCGATGTTGGTTTTGTTGCCAATAAAGGCATCGCCCACATAACTTAGGTGATTTACTTGGCTATTTTTGCCGATAGTGCTGTTTTTTATTTCAACGAAATTGCCAATTTTTGCTTGTTGCTCAATGATAGAATTTGGCCTGATTCTGGCAAAAGGCCCCACCGTTGCTTGCGATTTTACCAAAACTCCTTGCAGATGCGAAAACGATTTAATTTCAACTTGCGATTCGATAACAACATTGGGGCCGATAACCACAAACGGATGCAAAACAACATCAGAAGCAATTTTGGCATCGTAGGCAATGTAGGTGTTTTTTGGCATCAAAATGGTAACCCCATTTTCTTGCAGAGTTTTTTTGAGTTGTTTTTGGTGGATTTTTTCAACCATTGCCAATTCAACCCTAGAATTTACCCCCAAAACCTCTTCTTTAGCAACTGGCAACTGTTGACAAGTTAAATTTTGTTGATTGGCAATAGCAATTAAATCGGTGAGATAATATTCGCCTGCCTTGTTGTGATTGTTCACTTTGGCGAGCAAACTTGGCAACAATTCGCCATCAATTGCCATTACCCCCGAGTTGCACAAAGTGATTTCGTGCTGTTGAGGAGTGCAATCTTTGTGTTCGATGATTTGTAAAACTTGTTCTTGATTTTGTGGGTTGGTGAGAAGCCTGCCGTATTGATGAGGGTTTTGTTGGCGAAAACTCAACACCGCAAGAGTGGCAGAAGAAAGTTTTGCCAACATTAACAACAAAGTTTGGCTAGTGATAAGCGGAGTGTCGGCATATAGCACCAAAACTTGCTTGGCAGGTTGTTTGGCAAGCTCAGGCAAGGCAGATGAAACCGCATGAGCAGTGCCTAATTGCTGTTCTTGCAACACAAAAACCAAAGGAAGATGGCTGAATTCCGCCAAAATTTGTTGCTGATAAGCAAGTAAATGTTGCGAACAAACCAAAATCACCTGCTTGGGAGAAAGTTTAGACACCTGATCAAGCACCAGATAAAGCATCGACCGATAAGAAAGTTGATGCATAACTTTTGGTAGCGATGATTTCATTCTGGTGCCTTTACCTGCAGCCAAAACAACCACCGCCAGTTGATTTTGCGACATCGATAATGTATTAGTTTTTGTTGGTATCAACCAATTTATTTTTGCCAATCCACGGCATCATTTCGCGAAGTTTGGTGCCAACCGCCTCAATAGAGTGCTGTTTGCCTTGTTGCCTTAGTGCTTCAAAATGCTTTTTGCCAGTTTTGTTTTCGAGCATAAACTCTTCAACAAATTTGCCCGATTGAATTTCGGTTAAGATTTTTTTCATTTCGGCTTTTACCGCAGAAGTGATAATCCTAGGGCCTCGAGTAAGATCGCCATATTCGGCAGTGTTAGAGATAGAATATCGCATATTGGCAATGCCACCTTCGTAAAGTAAATCGACGATTAATTTTAGTTCGTGCAAGCACTCAAAATAGGCCATTTCTGGTGCATAACCAGCTTCGGTGAGAGTTTCAAAACCTGCCTGAATTAAGGCAGTAGCCCCACCGCATAAAACTGCTTGTTCGCCAAATAAATCGGTTTCGCATTCTTCTTTGAAAGTTGTTTCGATAATGCCCGATCTGCCACCGCCAACCGCCGAAGCATAAGAAAGAGCGATTTCTAGAGCTTGACCCGATGGATTTTGAGCAACAGCAACCAAGCACGGCACCCCGCCACCTTTTGTATATTCGCCTCGCACAGTGTGACCAGGGCCTTTTGGAGCAATCATAAACACATTAAGATCGGGTCTTGGCTTGATTAAACCAAAATGAATATTTAAACCATGAGCAAAAACCAAAGAAGCACCTTGTTTTAAGTTGGCAACTAAATCGTTTTGATAAATTTCAGCTTGAAATTCGTCTGGGGTGAGAACCATCACTAAATCGGCCCATTTGGCAGCTTCTTGGTTTGAAACCACTTCAAAATTAGCTTGTTTCGCTTTGGCAATAGAATTCGAGCCTTCTTTTAGGGCGATTTTTAGTTGAGCAACCCCGCTGTCTCGCAGATTTTGAGCATGAGCATGAGCTTGCGAACCATAGCCAATAATGGCAACTTTTAGATTTTTAATGATATCAAGATTGGCATTTTTGTCATAATAAACTTGCATAAAAAAATAGAAAATTAGTTAAAAATAAGAATTAGAAATATTTTAAAATAACAAGCTTTATTGTCAACAAAAACAAAGCTTGTTATTTAATTTTCCATTTGTTTAATAAATATTTTTCTATCAAGGCTTTTTCTCTTACTTTTACAGCTCGGTTAAAAATCAAGATTTCGCCAATGTAGCCATTAAAAGAGGTGCCGATTTCGAGGTATCTGCTTAAATTGGTGTTGATTTGGCTGGTGGTTGCTTGGGTTACTTCTAGTTTGCCATTGATAAAAAAACTCGAAGACTTGTCATTTTTAATAGCCGAAATAAGTTGCGGTTTTGCCAAATAAGATTGACTGGTATAAGTTTTAGTGATTCTATCGGAGCTATTAAAATTGCCAAAATCAAAATAAAAAATATTATTGTAATAAGCATTTAGCATAACTCTTTCTCCTGCATTTTCTGTGGTTTGGGTGCTAGAATTGATGGTGAAAGTTGCTAAATTGCTTGATTTAACATTTTGCACCACAAAAATGCTAATTTCGTTTTGATCGGCAAGAATGTTGGTTGGCAAATTTTCTGTTCTTAAAAAATCGTTACCATCAAAATAAAGTGCCGGCAAATTATTGATAGCAGAAACATAATATTTAGGGCGATTAGTTAAATTATCGGCAAGTAGATTTAACCTTGCCGGATAAACTTTTTGCAAGTTAACATCTTGCCACCAGCCTACGGTTTGCTTATCGGATATGTCGGGCAAAAAATCGGTAGCAGTCAAGCCATCTGGCTTGAAAGAATTTAAAGCGGTAGCATCGAGCCACAAAGCGATGTTTTCAATTTTCAAAACACCGCTAGATTTGGTAATTTTTTGGGCAGAAATTAAAGATGCCTTGCTCACAAAATTTTTGTAATTGCTAATGCCAGCAAGCAAAATGCCTAAAATTAGCACCACAATAGAAAGTTCAACCAAAGAGAAGGCTTGTTTATTTCGTTTTAACATATTTTTATTGCTATTTAATTCTCCATTTTTTTAACAAATATTGCTCAACTTTTATTCTTTCTTTATCGGCAAGGCTTTTGTTAAAAACCAAAACTTCACCTAACCAACCTTTAAAATTTGCATCAATTCTAATTCTCATATTGTTGGCAATGCCAAAATCATCATCGCCAATTTCAGAGGTATCGCTTGCAGTGCCACGCAGATTGCCGTTAAGATATAGCATAATATTGTTAGCTGTTTTAACACCTGTAAGTATTTGCAATTGTTTTTGTTGAAATGAATCTCGACTTGCTGTGGCGGTAGTATTGTTAAATTTCATTTCAATTTTGTTGGCATTGTAGCCAAAATTAACCACATCATTCGTGCCAAAACTAATAATTGAGTTGCCAGCAGAAGAATTCTCAAACATCGCAACCACAAAAATTGTGGCTTGATTTTGCAAAAAAACATCGGCTAGCACCAAATTTTGATTTACTTCATTAATAAATTCTAAAAAGTTCGCGCTACTTCCTGCAAAATAAAGCAAGGGCAAGCCGTTAATCACATCTTCTTTATATTGCGGTTGATTTGCTTGGTTTGTTTGTTTTAGATCGAATTTTTTTGTGACTGGTTTGAGTGGCGAAATATCTTTCCAACGAATAATTTTTGCATCATTCTCGATTTTATCTTTTTCGGCTTCAAAAGAACTGGCGAAAGAGCTTTCGAGCCATAAAGAGAGGCTTTCTATTGTGTTGACTTCGGAATTGGCGGTAAGTTTTTGAGCCGTTGCCACACTGGCATCGCTAATTAACGAAGTGCCGTTTAAAATGCCCGCCATCAACAAAGAGACAATCAACAAAACAATTGCTATTTCTACAATAGAAAAAGCTCGATGTTTTTTATGTTTGTTAAGATGAATTTTTGGCAAAATTTTTGGCAAAATAAATTACTAGATTTTTGATTTTAACAAAAATATAATATTGATGTAAAGATATTTTATGAAAAATTCTGTTATCATTTCATTTTTTAATATTCTTCTAAATTTATATGGCAAAACATAGCACACAAGAAATATCTAATCTTGTCTTTATGGCACAACAAGATGGTTTTTTAGGCATAGAAGAGCAATATTTAAGCCATCCAAATCAAGCAAAAGTGGTGGTTATTCCTTTTGGTTTAGAAAATTCGGTAAGCTACAAAGGTGGCACAAAAAATGGCCCCAAAGCCATTATTAAAGCCTCTCACCAAGCCGAATTATTTGATGAAGAATTTTGGTGCGAACCTTTCCGCCAATATGGGGTGCAAACTTTGCAAGAAGTGTCTATCGATACCACCAGCATTCCCAATGCTTTAGATCAATTAGCCAGCATCACCAAGCAGGTGCTTGATCTAGGCAAATTCCCACTAATTTTAGGTGGCGAACATTCTATTACCGCCGGTAGCATTCGCCCTTTTGTTGAAAAATATCCAGACTTGGCAATTTTGCATTTCGATGCCCATGCCGATCTTCGCGATGGCTATAACGGCGAGCACTTTTCGCATGCTTCGGCCCTTCGCAGAGTAATGGATCACCCAATTTCAACCTTGGTTTCTTGTGGCATTCGCAACATTTCTGCTTCAGAAATTCCCTACCTCGAAGCAAATCGCCAGCGAATTCATATGCATTTTGCCAAAGATCTCAAAAATTGGCAGGTCGAAAAAATTATTCAACCTTTGGTAAATTCTTTAAAAAACCGCCCTGTGTTTGTCACTTTCGACATTGACGGCTTTGATTCTAGCCTTATGCAAGCCACAGGCACTCCAGAACCAGGTGGTATGTTTTGGTATGATGCCATCAACATTATCAAGGCAACCGCGAAAGTTGCCAACATTGTGGGGGCAGATGTGGTAGAATTGGCACCGCAAAAAGCCCTGCACTCTTGCGATTTTCTTACCGCAAAATTGTGCTACAAAATTTTATCTTATGCCCTAGCCAAGCCACAAAATGCCCAAATAAATAATGAATGATTACAGCAAATACACCATAGACGGCATTTTTATCGACAAAGGTCAATCGCAAAGAATTAACCTTGACATGGGCAAAATGCACGATTTTATTCCACTAAATATGCCTATCGAGGTAATTCGGGGCAAAAAAGATGGACCAACTTTATTTGTGAGTGCCACCATTCATGGCGACGAAATCAATGGCATTGAAATCATCAAAAGATTATTAAGTTTTTTGCATAAAATCAAAATAAACGGTATGTTAATTGCCATTCCTATCGTTAATGTTTTTGGTTTTAGTCAGCATTCGCGATATTTGCCCGACAATCGCGATTTAAACCGTTGCTTTCCAGGCCTAAAAAACGGCTCTTTGGCATCGCAACTAGCCTATAAATTTATGCAAGAAATTGTCTTAAAATCCGATTACGGCATCGATATTCACACCGGCTCTGGCAACAGATTTAACTACCCACAAATTCGTACCAACATTCGCAACTCAACCAATTTATCGTTGGCAAAAAAATTTAATGCCCCGATCATTCTCAACTCCAACCTTCGCGATGGCTCGCTAAGAAGTGCGGTTTCGCAACTCAAAATGCCCATATTGCTTTACGAAGCAGGGGAAAGGCTAAAATTCGACGAAGAAAGCATTGAAATTGGGGTCAACGGCATTTTAAAAATTATGAAAAAAATAAAAATGCTCAACAAAACCCCCGAAACTTATGGTCATCAACAAAATTTGGCTCCTTTTATTGCCAAATCTAGCTCTTGGCTTCGGGCAACACAAAGCGGTATTTTTACCAGCCTAGTAAAACCCGGTGAACACATTCAAAAAGATCAAGTGGTTGGGCACATTTCTAACCAGTTTGGCGAAAACCGAGTTGCCGTGCAAAGCAATTTTACAGGAATTGTTATTGGTTTGTTGCTCTGCCCCTTGGTAAACAAAGGAGATGCCTTGCTACACATCGCCACTATGCAACAACAAACAGTCAAAAACCAACTAGAAGAGCTGGTGGTTTTCGGCCAAGATTAAGAA
>CANNFC010000051.1:0-9789 GCA_947503755.1 Rickettsiales bacterium
ATGGGCTTACTCAATCTAATGTTACTCAACATTTCACTCAACGATAGCTTAATAATTGTTTATTTTTCATTTTTTTAAAATTTTAAGAATAATTACAATATGGCACTGTTGAATCTCAAAAAAATCAACCTCACTAGATTTGGGTTTGTGAGATTTTGGTTAAATTACAAAAAAATATGATGATTTTTTGAGTATTTTTTTAGTTTCTAGATATTTTCTAGCTAGTTTTAGGATATTTGGGTTATTTTAGACACACATATCCCTTGTTTTAGGTCGTTTGCGGTGGATAAAGTTCATTTAGAACCACCATTCTTTTTAAATTATGAGAAATAGCCTCCATAAAAGCAGTGAATTGATTTTTGACTATTCCCATATAATAAATGCCATTTCCATAAATAAATAACACACTTCCGATCTAAATTCCCCTTCTGCAAGAAGGGGAATTGCACCCCGCCTTCGCCTTGTTTAGTGCAGAGAATTTTAATCAAATCTAATTCTGGGGTCAATAATTTTATAACATAAATCGCTAAGCAAATTAGCGATAAGCCCAATAAGGGTAAAAATAAAAATCAAGGCAAACATCACAGGGTAATCTCGTGATATCGTGGCTTCATAGCCAAGCAAGCCCAAGCCGTCTAGCGAAAAAATAATTTCAATCAACATTGAACTGCTAAATAAAATACCCAGCAATAAAACTGGTAAATTGGCAATTAAAATAAGTAAAGCATTTTTAAAAATATGGCGGTAAATTACTTGTTTATAAGTTAAACCTTTTGCCAAAGCAAGCAAAACATAAGTTTTTTTAATTTCTTCTAAAAAAGCATTTTTGCAAAAAAAGACCAGCGAAGCAAAACTGCCGATAATCATTGAAAGTATTGGCAAAAATAAGTGCCATAAATAATCAATAATTTTTTGCCACCAAGCAAGTTGAGTAAAATTATCAGAGACTAAGCCTCTTAACGGAAAGATTTGCCAAAAATTACCACCGCAAAACAAAATAATAAAAAAAATCGCCAACAAGAAAGAGGGCAAAGCATAGCAAAAAACAATGATAAAAGTTGATATTTTATCAAATTTCGAACCATTTTTTACTGCTTTTTTAATGCCTAAAGAAATGGCGATAAGATAGGTAAAAAAAGTGGTAAACAGCCCGATAGAAATAGAAACGGGCATTTTTTCTAAAATTAATTGGGTAATTTTTTTGTCTTGGTAAAAACTTTCGCCAAAATCAAAAGTAATAAATTTGTTGAGCATCAGCCAAAATCTTGACATTAAAGGCAAATCAAAACCAAAGTTTTTGTTAATTTTTGTTAATATTTCTGGATCAATATTTTGATGTTGTTGAGAATGAAATTGTTTAACGGTAATTGCAGAAGAAGAAAAAGACTCAGAAACCGCATGTTGGCTATTATTGAGCTGGGCGATTATTTTATCAATGGGGCCACCAGGAGCGGTTTGAATAACCACAAAATTGATTAATAAAATTATAAACAGAGTTAACGGCAAAAGTAGTAGTCGATAAAAAATATACATTTATAATATTTTTATAATAATTTTATAATAATTTTTTTCGGCGAAAAATAGCTAATGGAATAATAGAAGAAATCAGCATTAGCAATATAGCCAAAGGGTAACCAAATGTTAAGTCAAGCTCTGGAAAAATTTTAAAATTCATACCATAAATGCTAGCGATTAAGGTTGGCGGCATAAACACCAAAGAAACCACGGTAAAAGTTTTGATTACCTTATTTTGCTCAATGTTTAATAAACCCAAAAAGCTGTTTTGTAGATATTCAAGCCTTGTAAAATTAAAATTGGCATGTTCAATCAAAGAATTGATGTCTTTAATGATAATTCGTAGGCGGTTTGAGCTGTCGAGCATTAAATCTTCATTTCGCAACAAAGAAGAAAGAGTTCGTTGTTTATCAAACAAAGCTTCTCGCAAAGACATTGTTAAATCTTGAGTGTCGTTGATTTTTAGCAATACTTTTTCGTCTAATTTGCGATCAAAAGTAATTTTTCGCCCGATATCGTCAACGAATCTTGAAATTAATTCGATTAAATCGGCATCAAAATCGGTTCTGGCTTCTAAAATGGCAATAAAAATTTTTGCTGGATTAATAAAAACCGTAGGAAATTGCTTAATTTTTTTGATAGTTTCAGAAATTACTCTGCTATCAAAATAACGTAAGGTAAATATGGTTTGTTCGGTAATAATGAAAGAGATTTCGTGCTCTTCTAATTTGCCGTTGCTTGGCACGATATTGACAAAAGTTGAGTTAATTTTGATAATACCAGAATTTTCAAGGTATCGCGAAGATATTTCGATTTCTTCTTGTTGTTGCCGAGTAGGAAAGTTAATGTTGTAGAATTCTTCAATTTCTTTGATTTGCAACTGAGTTGGATCTTGCAAGTCGATCCAAGCGATATTTTTTTTTAAAGAATGAAAATCGTGAAGATCGTAAAGCGAAGATATTTTTATTTGTGAATATTGGGGTAATTGAAAAATTCTAATCATTTAACAAAAATTACAATAAATTTAAAACCGGCTGTTCGATGTATAACCGAAGAGCTTTTAAAAATTCTGCCCCAACCGCGCCGTCAATTACACGATGATCGCAAGATATGGTGAAATTTACCATATTGGCAATTTTGATTTGACCATTTTCAACAATTGGTTTTTCTACAGCTCTTGACACCGCTAAAATACAGCTTTGCGGTGGGTTGACAATGGCACAAAACTGGTCGATGCCAAACATACCTAAATTAGAAATGCTGAAAGATCCGCCCTGAAATTCTTCGGGTTGTAATTTGCCTTCTTTGGCTTTTTTGATTAACAATTTTGCTTCGTTAGAAATTTCTTGCAACGATTTTTGATCGGCATTTTTGATGATAGGGGTGATAAGACCGCCTTCAATTGCCACCGCCACCGAAATATCGATGTTGTTGTAAAGCAAAATAGCCTCATCGCTCCAAGAAGCATTGGCATATGGAGTTTTGTTAAGTGCCATGGCTGTTGCTTTGATTATCATATCATTGACCGATATTTTATATTCTGGTAAACCTTTTTCGTTTGTTTGTGCCACACTATTGATGGTTGCTCTTAGTTCGTTTAGTTTATCGATGTTAAATTCGCAAGATAAATAAAAATGCGGAACAGTTTGCTTGGATTCTTGCAGTCGTTTGGCAATAACTTTTCGAACATTATTGTTTTTGATGGGGGTAATAAGTTGCGGGTTTCTTTGTGATTTTTTTGTAGCTGAATTTGTGTGATTTTGTATGGCAAGCAACACATCTTTTTTGATAATTCGAGAATTTGGACCAGTGCCAATAATGTTAAGCAAGTTAATGTTGGCATTTTGAGCGATTCTTTTTGCCAATGGGCTAGCTTTGGGGCTAGCTTTGAAGCTGTTTTCGTGGCTATATTTAGTGTCGTGAGTGAAATTTTGCTTACTAACATTATCAAAGCTTGCCTGATTCACAACACTAGCGACAACATTATTTGTTGCATCTTCTTTGTTTTGAGATTTTGTTTGTTGTTCGCTTTTTTCTTGATAGTTATTTAAAACATCTGGGTTTTCACCTTCTTCTAAAATAAGGGCGATACAGGTGTTGACCGCCACATTTTCGGTGCCTTCGGCAACTAAGATTTTGCCTAAAATTCCTTCGTCAACCGCTTCAACTTCCATGGTTGCTTTGTCAGTTTCTATTTCGGCGATAACTTCGCCTGCTTTGATTTTATCGCCTTGTTTTTTTAACCATTTAGCAAGATTGCCTTCTTTCATGGTTGGCGAAAGAGCGGGCATTAAAATTGATATTGGCATAATGTTAAGAAGATTTTGGTTGATAACCTTTGTTTATAATAAGAGAAAGTAAATTTTTGGCTCGATTTTTAAGGTTTTTTTCGGCATCGGGATTTTTGGCAATAGACTCAAAAATTTGATAAGCTTCGCTTAAATTGTTTTGAGTAATGGCAAAATAACCTCTTTGCTCGGCAATGTGATAGCGAAAAATTTTTGAACTAGATTCGAGTTGTTGCAACTGTGTGTTGATGTTATTGTTTTCGTTTGTATTTTCTTGTAGAAATAAGGTTTTTGCCAACAATATTTTTGGCAATTCTTGTAAATATAAATCGCAAGAATTGCATTTTATTAGTTGTTGATAAACTTCTATTGCCTCTTTTTTGTTAGTGTCAATAATTGCCGAAGCATATCGCAAACCAGCTATTTGCTTGATGTTGATGGGGGTTTTTTTGTTTTGATAAATATCGATTATTTTTTGTTTGGCTTCTAGCGGTTTGGTTTCTTGCAAGGTGATTGCCTGATGCAAAAGGGCGGAATATTTTTTTACCAAATTATTTTGATATTGCAAATAAGCAAAAATTATTGCCGCAAAAGCAATTAAAAACACTAAACAAACAGCGATAATTTTTTTGTTTTGCAAAAAAGTGTTGTTTATTTTGCCAATAATGTTATGAAAAAAAAGGCTTGCTTTGTTTAGTTCGACCATATATTAATTAAAAGAAATTTGTTGTAGATAGCAATCGATAGTGTTTTGCAATAAATAACTGATTGTCATGGGGCCAACACCACCAGGCACTGGGCTTATGGCTTTGACAACATTTTTTACATTGTCAAAATCAACATCGCCCACAATTTTGGTTTTGCCAAAAGCATCAGCAACTCTCACAATACCAATATCGATAACTATCGAATTTTGATGCACCATATCGGCTTTGATTAAATTATGCACCCCAGTTGCCGAAAAAATAACATCGGCCTGCAAGCACTCGGCTTTTAGATTAAGTGTTTGGCGGTTGGCAATAGTAACCGTGCACCCTGCCAACATTAAAAGCCTAGCTAATGGCCTGCCAACAATGTTAGAAGAGCCGATGACCAAAGTTTTTAAGCCCGCCAAATTATTGCCGTAAATTGTTTTAATTAAATGCATACAGCCCAAAGGAGTGCAAGGCACAATGGCTTTTTCTTGCCCCTCAATGTTGCCGATAGAAAGCTTGCCCACATTAACAATATGAAAGCCATCGACATCTTTTAATGGGTTGATGGTACTGATAATGTTGGCTTGATTAATGTGTTTTGGTAGTGGCAACTGCACCAAAATGCCATGGACATTTTTGTTTTCGTTAAGCTCAATTATTTTGTTGACTAGCTCGGATTCGGAGATGTCTGAAGCCATTTTAAATTGAATAGAATTCATACCAACGGCATGGGCAGATTTTTCTTTGTTGCTAACATAAACTTCGCTAGCAGGGTTGTTGCCAACCAAAATAACCGCCAAAGTTGGAGTGATGCGGAATTGTTTTTTAATTTCTTCAACTTGCAAAGCGATTTGCAACCTCATTTGTTTTGCAATTTCGGAGCCATTAATAATTGTTGCCACCATATTGAAATATGTAAATAAATAATTTTAAAGTTAAAATTTTATTGTTTATTTTAATTTTTGCAACTAATTATTTGATTTAAAATTAAAAATGATTTCGTTTTTTATGCATTTAAAGATGAACTTTGGTATTACCTTTTTTTTGAATAATAATTAAAAACTTGATAAATTTTCAAGGTAGCTTTTTTCCCATATTTTTTGATAGGTATCTGGAGCAATATTTCCACCAGATAACATAACCAAAACTCTTTGTTTTGTTTTTTGGGTTTTTAGCCATTCAAAAGCTCCAGCCATAGAAACTGCCAAAGTTTGCTCTACTGTTGTTTTCAGAAGATGCATTAACCATTGTGTCCAATAAATTATACCATATGGTATAGTCTCGTCATTATCAAAAAGATAAAAGTGTGTTCAATGCTCCTCTTATTTTAAAAGCCCCAATCTTTTGCAAGCACTCTACTTTAAATAAAATCTCGTGACCAAGAAGTTAGTTAAGAATTGAGGAAGATAAAATTGGGGTTTTATGAATATATGGTGCAATTCTTTTATGGGCTATTGCAATTTCAGAAGGGTTTATAGTTTTAAAAGATTCGTTATGCATAATTATTATTTATAAAATTCAAAAATAGCATCAATTTCTATCGCACTGTTTGAAGGAAGGCTAGAAATTCCCACAGAAGTTCTGGTTGGTTTACCATTTTCACCAAAAACCTTAACCATCAGATCTGAAGCCCCATCGGCCACAACTGCATGATCAAGAAAGTCATGATGACAATTGATAAAAACATTAAGTCTCACACAAGATTTTATTTTAGATAAATCTCCGTCGCAGGCGATTTTGACTTGCGATAAAATATTTAAGGCACACAATTTAGAAGCCTCTTTGGCTTGTTCTAGGCTTAAATCTTTACCAACCTTTCCACAAAATTTCATTTGTCCATTTTCTCTGCAAGTTTGCCCTGCAACAAAAAGTAGGTCACCAACCCTTTTAAAAGCTGTATAATTGGCAACTGGATTGTTGATATTTGGAAGTTTTATTTGCAAGTTCATATTAAAAAGGATAGGTAAATTTTTATAGATATTTAAAAATGGAAATGGGCATTACTAACCGTCTATTTGCTGTTTTAATAATTTTTTAAATCCTGCGGTGTTTAAGAAATAATTATTTTGGTATTTTTTTAAATTTTCTAAAACCTCCGATCTTTGAGTTTGTAATTTTGGCTGTATATTTTGTTGATTAAAAAATTCGTTAGCATATTTTCCGTCTAAAAAGGCGATAAAATGAATGTTTTGATTTTTTTCGGCAAGAGAGGTAATTTCTATTAACTCGGAAAGTTGTTTATCTTGCCCGCCACCCGAGGTATTTAGATGCTTTGCTTCACAAATAAAAATTTTATTTTTAATTTTTATTGCCAAATCTAGGTTTTTATTTTGTTTTTTAGTTGCAATATCGATATTTAAAAATTCTCTAGCAGATTTTAAATTATTTTTACCTGAAAAGCCAATAAAAGTGAGGTTGTGTATTAAAAAATCTTGCCAATTTTCTGATGGTATAAAACCTTTTTCTGTAAGAATATTTTTTAATTTTAATTCTCCGCATTTGCCTTTCTTTCTGGAAGAGTTACTATCTATCAAGGCTTGCACCCACTCTTCTGGAACAGCTTCGTTTAAAATTCTATTTTGCAAATATTTATTAACAATTACTTTTAATGTATCAAGTTTAAGAGAGTAAATAACATTATCGCAAGCATTAACAAAGCAAGAAAATTCAGAATTATTAGAAAATTGATTAAGGTTTTCAAATAATTTTTGCAAGTATTTATTGATTATTTCTGGATTTTCACTATTGTTTTGCAGTGTTTTTATGGTAATTAAAATATCTTTTATTTGCTTGTTGATATTGATATATTTTTGAATATTCTTGTCTTTTTGGGACTGTTGCATCACTAATTTGTTTTAATTTTTTGCTAGTTTTGAGAAGAAATTTTGGCTATTTTTAGCCTCATATTAAGCATATTAGGCTAAAAATAGTTGAAATTTATACCAAAAATGGCAAATAAAGTAAAATAAATTAGTGATGCAACAGTCCCTTTTTCTGTAAAAATATAAAAATCATCAAGCAAAGGCTCTGGATTTTCCGCACAGAAATTAAAATAATCGATGTTGCTTTTCAATGTATTCATAATACAAAAAGTTGATAAATTTATAAACAAATTCAAAAGAAATTCGTTTGCGGTTGTTGTCGCGGAAATTGGTTAAAAAGAAAGAGTGGTATTTTTTTCGATATGCCGTTAAATGCTCGTTAAAAAGGCTAATTAACTGCAATTGCTTGTTGATTTCTATTGGTTGATGAAAAAATCAAGTGAGCCAAATTTCGAGAGCTTTCTTTGCCTATTAGTGCCGATATTTCGGTGTTTCTGATGTCTTGCAGACAAATTTTTTTGCCGTTTTTGGTGTCGATGGCATTTAGTAAAATAATGTTTTGCTCTAAAATTTGCTTGCACTTATCGCTCACTTTGGCGATTTCGGTGGTTTTAAAATCTTGGGTGGCAATTTTTATTGGCAAACCGCCACTTTCAAGGTGTTTTTTGGTGATTCTTGATATTGCCAAACTGTTTTTAACATTGGCGATTTTTTCAAAAATATCGCCACCAAATTGCCAGCCGTCTTTTTGTTTTAAAACAATTTCAAGCTGTTGTTTTTCTGGATAAATAGTGGCTTCAATCGTTTGTTTTTCTTGTGTTGGTGATAATTTATAAAAATAAAAAGCAATTACATTATAAGAAGTATCGGCAAAAACCTGTTGATTAAAAATATTTAACTTTTTGATGGCGAATTTTTGAAAAAATATTTGCCTAATTTTAGCAGAATTACTCGCCGATAAAAAGTTAAGCGGTACAATTAAAATGCCTTCTTGACAAGATAAAATAGCATTGATGGCAATTTGATATAAATCGACAAAATCTTGTTTATGGAAAAATTGCTCTTTTATTGCCAAGCTTGCTTTGTTTTTGTTTAAATATGGCGGATTGGTGCAAACAAATTGATAATCTTTGGGATTATTGATAGAATCGTTTAAAAAAACCGAAGTATTATTGACCAAGTTTTTATCGAGATCAAAACCATAGCAAGAAGCACAATTATTTTGCTTTGCCCAGTTGATTAAATCTTGGTTGCCTGCAAAAGGATCGATAATATTTTTATTGGCAACGAATGCCTCAAAACCCTGCAAAATATAAGAGCTGTTGGTGGTAAAAAACTGCCCCAAATTTTTTTTGTGTTGACCGCTGGTGTTTTCTTGCATATTTTTTTGGTTTTTGGTGATGATAAAATTGGTGTTTTAAAATTTTACAGCAGGCAACAAAAAAAGCCAGCAGAAAATTTATGAATTTTACAACTAATCAAATTTAGTTATTTTTAAACTAGCAAATTTTGTAAAAAATTATTGTAATTAGAAATAACCAGTTCTGATATTTTACCTCTTGCCTTACCTTTGTTGGTGGCTAATTTGTTGCAATAACAAAGCTAATTTTTGCTGAGATTGGTCGTTAAAATCGCCAAAATAGCTGTTAAAACTCGATGTTTTGCTAATGGGTTTGTAGGGCGGATCGAGATAAATAAAAAAATGATCTGTTAAATTGTTTAAAGTTTCGCTAAAATCTTGACAAGTAATAGAGGCTTTTTGCAAGGCTTGTGAGCATTTTTGTAAGTTGGGTTCATCGATAATTGTTGGTTTTAAATGATAACCAAAAGGTGAATTAAAAGCACCTTGCTTGTTGGTGCGAAACAAGCCATTAAAGCAGGTTTTGTTTAGAGCGATAAACAAACTAGACACTTCTAGAAGTGTTGATTTATTAAGTGAAAGCGGGCAAGAAAAACTAATGTTGTTAAAAGCTTCTCGCCATTGATAAAACAAGGCTTTTTGCTGTTCTTGATTGCTTTGCCAATATTGTTGTTGTAGGTTATTTAACAACACAACAAGTTGCTGATAATATTTTTGCACTGCTAAATAAGTGGCAATTAGTTTAGGAGAAACATCATTTAAAACAACTTTTTGCAAATTAAAATTGGGTCTAGACAATTTTAGAGAGGATTTTCTCTAATTATTTTCAACAAAATTTTATATAAATTTTGTTTTTTCGTTATTAAATCTAAACTCACTTTCTTTATAGGTGCAAGATAAACTTAAGGGCAAGATAAACTTATCATCGGTTAATCCATTAAATTTTGCCAATATTTTCTTTGCCAAAATATAAGCTGGCTCCAAAAATATTCTATGCCATTAAGCTAGCTTAAACTTTACTTAAATTATTCGGGGCAACCATCTGTATTAATAATTGACCATTCTAAAATTTTACCCCAAAAATTAATTTTACTAATTGGCATTAATTG
>CANNFC010000052.1:0-9575 GCA_947503755.1 Rickettsiales bacterium
GTTATAAGCTATATAAATATGGGAATTGGCATTAATTGAATTTTATCAGATTTGTTCAATACTAAAATGAGCTTGCGAATGGTTAACACTAGGGGGTAAAACTGCAATGTTATGGCTTTTGGCAACTTGCAGATAAACATTGATTTTATCTGTGTTGTCGAGCTCTAAATTGATGGAGGCGGTTAAAAATTCTGGCAAAAAATTTGCCTTTAAATAAGCGGTTTGATACGAAATTAAAGCATAAGCCGCGGCATGAGATTTGTTAAAACCGTAGCCCGCAAATTTATCGACTAAATCAAAAATTTCGGAAGCTTGCTGAGAATTGATATTGTTTTTGCTGGCTCCTGCCACAAAAATTTCTCTTTGTTTATCCATTTCTTCTTTGATTTTTTTGCCCATCGCCCGACGCAATAAGTCGGCAGAACCAAGGCTGTAGCCTGCCAAAATTTTAGCAATTTCCATCACTTGCTCTTGATAAACTATCACCCCATAAGTTTCTTGCAACACTTCTTGCAACAGCGGGTGCGGATATTCTATTTTTTCTTCTTTATGTTTTCTTCTGATATAAGTTGGAATGTTGTCGATAGGCCCTGGGCGATAAAGCGAAATAAGAGCAATTATATCTTCAAATTTATCGGCTTTCATTTGTTTAAGAACCGATCGCATACCCGAAGATTCAATTTGAAAAACCCCAATAGAATCGCCAATTGCCAGCATATCAAAAGTGATTTTGTCGGTAAGAGAAATAGTGTTGATGTCGATGTTAATTTTGCGAGTTTGGATAACTAATTTTACGGTTTCAGCAATCACGGTGAGAGTTTTTAGGCCCAAAAAATCAAACTTTACCAAGCCCGCAGACTCGGCATATTTCATAGAATAACCAACCGCAGGCATTGTAGAATCAACATCTTGATACAAGGCACAAATTTTTTGCAAAGGTTTATCACCAATAACAATGCCCGCCGCATGAGTTGAGGCATGGCGGTTTAGCCCTTCTAGCTTTAAGCCAATATCAACCAACCTAGCAATTTGAGTGTCATCTTCGATTGCTTGCTGTAGATCTTTATCCATTTCAATAGCTTTTTGCAAAGTGACAGCCTCAATGGCATTAAACGGAATGAGCTTGCAAATTCTGTCAACTTGGCTGTAGGGCATTTGCAAAACTCGCCCCACATCTTTTAAAACGGCCCTTGCCTGCAATTTACCAAAAGTAATAATTTGTGCCACATAATCAAAGCCATATTTTTTTTGCACATAATTAATAACCTCATCTCTTCGCAATTGGCAAAAATCAATATCAAAATCTGGCATAGAGACTCTTTCTGGGTTTAAAAATCGCTCAAAAAGCAAGCCAAATCTGATGGGATCAAGATCGGTGATTTGCAAGGCCCAAGCCACCACACAGCCCGCCCCCGAACCCCTGCCAGGCCCTACAGGAATTTGTTGATGTTTTGCCCACTTGATAAAATCAGAGACAATCAAAAAATAACCAGCAAAATTCATTTTATTGATAATGCCAAGTTCGTATTCTAGCCTTTGTTGATATTGCAAGGTAATTTCTTGTTGCTGTTGTTCGTTATGTTGCGAACCAGCAAATTTTTGTTGTAATCTTGTGGCTAAACCCAATTTGGCTTGCTCTGTAATTTCGTGATGTTCGTTAAAATTTGGATCTAAACTAAAACTCGGCAAAGCAGGAGCCTGCTCGATCGGCATTATGTGGCACTTTTTAGCAATATTGATGGTGTTTTCTAGAGCTTCGGGTATATCGGCAAAAAGCTGGCAAAATTCTTGCGAATTTTGTAAAAATTGCCAAGGAGTATTTTTTACCCTCCCTTCTTCTTCTAAAGCGCTGCCCGAAGCTATGCAAGATAAAATATCTTGAGCTTCGTACATATCGGGGGTGGCAAAAAAAGCATTGTTGGTGGCAACCAAAGGAATGTTATAATCGATTGCCAATTGCACTATTTCTGCTTCGATTTTTTGTTCGTCTTGATGCTTGTGCCTAGTGATTTCGAGGTAAAAATTATTGTCAGGAAACATTGTTGTTAATTCGCCAAGAATTTGCCCAGCCAATTGTTTTTGGTTGTTAAGCAACAATTTTGCCACCGCCCCAGTCAAACCGCCCGACAAGGCGATTAGCCCTTCGCTGTATTTTTTTAACAATTCTACTTCAACAAATGGGCTGGCAGTTGATTTTCGATGTAAAAAACTATAACTCACCAAACTCATTAGGTTTTCATAGCCTTGTTGGTTAAAGGCAAATAGCGGAGTGGTGGCCAGTGATTTTTCAAAATCAAGATGATTGTTGTTTTTGGTTTCTAACAAATGAAAATCAACCAGCAATTCACAGCCCACAATCGGCTGAATGCCCGCTTTTTTGCAAGCAAGCGAAAACTCTAAAGCACCAAACAAATTTTGACTATCGCAAATGCCAATTGCTGGCAATTGCTGAGTTTTGGCAAAATCAACCAAAGCATCAATTTTAATTGCTCCAGAACACAAGCTATAAGAGGTGTGGTTTCGTAGTGGTATATACATATTATGGCAATTGATGAGAATAAAGTTGAGTGGCTCTTTTTTCGAAAGCATCGATCATTTTTTGGCTGGCCGAAGAAAAAACCAAGCCAATAGTTTTGTTGAGTAAAAACGAATTAAAAGCAAAATCAAGAAAAAAACTCACTTTGCAACAATTATTACCGAGCCCTGTTATTTCCCATTTGCTGTGCAGTTTTTGAAATGGGCCCTTAATAGCATTGGCTTCAACCACAAAATGATGAGTGTTGTGCTGAGTAAGTACCACATTAGAAGTATATTTTTGTAAAATATGATGAAAAGACACAGCAAGTTCGGCATGAAAATGTTGCAAAGAAAACTTTTGCACAATGCTAGCTTGCTTGCACCATGGCAAAAACTGTGGATAACTTGCCACATCGGCAATTATGGCAAAAATTTGGTAAGCAGTGTGATGCATTATTTTTTCAGCCTTAAAAACCGACATAAAAATGGCTTAAACTTGTGTTTAATGAAAAAAAACAATATTAAAACACCATCCATAAAATGCAAGCTGTTTTTTATGAGAAACTAAACCAGAGCAAAATTATACCATTTCCACAGTGGAAATGGTATAACAGTATTCGTAGTGAATTGGTAGCGGGAAGGTAAATATTATCGATTGCTTTACTAAAAATAAAATAATTTTAACAAAAAAAATGTTGCATCAAAAAAATAACCTAGTAAAATAGTAGGGTATTTTTTTATGTAATTTTTTTGTTTTATGATTCTAACCACCAAAGCTCGTTATGCCGTAATGGCGGTGCTTGAAATATGGCACGGTCATCAGCAAAATAATAAAGTTATCAATTTAAGCCAAATTGCTCTTGCTCAAAATATTTCGCTTTCTTATCTTGAGCAAATTTTTTCGGCTCTCAAAAAGTCGGGCATCGTTTCTGCTTTAAAAGGCCCTGGTGGTGGCTATATTTTGGCAAAAAACCCGCAAGAAATAACCATTGCCAACATTGTAAAAGCCATTGGCGAGCCCATTAAAATGACTCGTTGTCAAACCACCAATTCTGGCTGTTTGCAAAATAAAAGCAAGTGCAAAACCCATCATCTATGGCACGGTCTTGAAAAACAAATTTATTCTTATCTAGATTCTATAACCATACAAAGTCTATGATTACTCAACCTGTTTATTTCGATCACAATGCCACAACTTTACTAAGCCCAGAAGCTTTGTTGGCGATGAGTCAGGTTTATCAATTTCCCTACAACACTTCTGCGGTGCATCAGCTTGGCAATCAAGCCAACAAATTGGTAAATGAGGTAAGAAAAAATCTGCAAAATTTGTTGAATGCCCACAACTACGAAGTTATTTTTACTTCTGGCTCAACCGAGGCTACCAACACAGTGTTTAATGGTATTAAAGATGTTAGTGATATTTTATTTTCAACCATCGAGCATTCTTCGGTGTTTAATTGTCGCCCTTATGGTAAAAAAATCACCGAAATTACCAGCAACCAACATGCCATCATTAATATTTATGATTTACAAGAAAAACTGCCAAAGCATAGCAATTTTTTGGTTTCGGCAATGCTTGCCAACAACGAAACTGGCTCAATTCAACCTGTGGCCGAAATTGCTAAAATCGTGCATCAAAAATCGGGGCTAATCCATTGTGACATCGTGCAGGCGGTGGGCAAAATAAAGGTTGATCTCGAAGAATTAAATGTTGATTTTGCTTCGGTTTCGGCACACAAGTTTGGCGGTCCGCAAGGTGTTGGGGCTTTGCTGGTAAGAAAAGGGCTTGATATTGAGCCTTTAATTTTAGGTAGCAAGCAAGAAAAGGGCAAAAGGGCGGGCAGTTTAAATGTGGCAGGAATTGTTGGTTTTGCTGTTGCTTGTCAGCAAGCCAAAGAAAATTTAGTTGAGTTTGCCAAAATTAGTGGCTTGATTGACAAATTGCAACAAGGTTTAAAAACTATTTGTGGTGATAATTTGCAAATTTTTAGCCAAGAAGTGCCAAGAATAGCCAATACTTTATTTTTTTCGGTTGCCAAACAAAATTCGCAAATCGCTCTAATTCATTGCGATTTACACAACATTTGTTTAAGTGCCGGTTCTGCTTGTTCTTCGGGCTCAATTAATCAATCACGAATTTTAAAAGCCCTAGCAACAGATGCAAAATTTTGGCAAGGTGGTTTGCGAATTAGCCTTGGTTTAAGCAATACTCAAGAAGAAATTGATTATTTTTTAAATATTTATCAACAATTTTATCAATTACAGCAAAAATTATGTCAATAAAATTACCAGTCTACCTCGATTATCAATCCACCACACCAATTGATCCTCGGGTTATCGAAATTATGATTCATGCTATGCAAAACGATTTTGGCAATCCGCATTCGCGTAGCCATTTTTATGGTTGGAGAGCCGAAGAATTGGTTGAAATCGCCAGAAAGCAAGTGGCAGATCTTATTAATGCCAACGAAAAAGAAATTTTTTTCACTTCTGGAGCCACCGAATCAAACAACATTGCCCTAAAAGGAGTGGCAAATTTTTATAAAAGCAACCAAAAAAATCACATTATCACCGTTGCCACCGAGCATAAATGTGTCATCAATTCTTGTCGCGACTTGGAGCAAGAAGGTTTTTTGGTCACTTTTTTACCTGTTCAAAAAAATGGTTTAATCGATCTAGAACAGCTAAAATCGGCAATTACACCAAAAACTTGTTTGGTATCGGTCATGGCAATCAACAACGAAATTGGGGTGATTCAGCCTTTGGCAGAAATTGGCAAAATTTGCCGTCAACATCAAGTTTTTTTCCACACCGATTGTGCTCAATCTTTTGGCAAAATACCGCTCGATGTTGAGGCCATGAACATCGATTTAATGAGTATTTCTGGGCATAAAATTTATGGTCCAAAAGGCATTGGGGCAATTTTTATCAGAAGAAAACCACGAGTAAGGATCAAGCCGTTGTTTAGCGGTGGAGGGCAAGAAAGAGGTATTCGATCGGGCACGGTACCAACTGCTTTGGCGGTTGGTTTAGGCAAGGCCGCAGAAATTGCCAAGCAAGAAATGCAGCAAGACTACCAAAAAATCAGCAAATTAAGCCAAAAATTTGCTTCTGCTATTAATAATCTTACCCATGTTTATTTAAACGGTGATAGTTGCAATCGCTATGCTGGTAATTTAAACTTTTCGTTTGCTGGCATCGAGGGCGAATCGATGATTATGGCAATCAAAGATTTGGCGGTTTCTTCTGGTTCTGCCTGCACCTCGGCTTCGCTTGAGCCTTCTTATGTGTTGTATGCTTTAGGGGTGGGTGCCGATTTGGCCCACACTTCTATTCGCTTTGGCTTGGGTCGATTCACCACCGAAGAAGAAATAGATTTTGCGATCAATCTTATTACTAGCAAGGTGCAAAAATTGCGAAATATGAGCCCGCTTTGGGATATGATTCAAAAAGGTATCGATCTTAATTCGATTCAATGGCATTCTCATTAACTTATTTTTACAAACTTATGTCTTATTCACAAAAACTTTTAGATCACTACGAAAATCCAAGAAATGTTGGCTCACTTAACGACCAAGCAAAAAATGTAGGCACTGGCTTGGTTGGTGCCCCTGCTTGTGGCGATGTGATGCAACTGCAAATTGAGGTTGACCAACAATCTGGCAAAATTATCGATGCCAAATTTAAAACTTTTGGTTGTGGTTCTGCCATTGCTTCGAGTTCTTTGGCAACCGAATGGTTAATTGGCAAAGAAATTGAAAATGCTGGTCAAATTACCAACAAAGAAATCGCCGCCGAATTGTCGCTTCCGCCAGTGAAAATTCACTGTTCGCTTTTGGCAGAAGAAGCAATTCAAGCGGCCATCGCCGACTACACAAAAAAAAATGCTAAACCAACAACAGAATAATCTTTCATTATGTCGCTACCTTCTCATCCTGTGGTAAGTTATCTTGGAATTAGCCATGAAGCTGCCAAGCAAATTATGCTGTTGTTGCAAAATAGGGCAGAAAGTTGTCAGGGCATCAGAGTGGCGGTTCGCACTAGGGGCTGTTCGGGTTTGAGTTATACCATCGAATATGCAGTTGCCGAAAAAAACATTAGCAAGTTTGATGATGTTGTTGCCTACAATCAAAACGATATGCAATTTTGTTTATATATCGACCCCAAAGCTTCGATGTTTTTAATTGGTAGTGAAATGATTTTCAAACAAGACGATCTTTCTTCGGGCTTTGATTTTGTCAATCCCAACGAAAAAGGCAGATGCGGTTGCGGTGAAAGTTTTAAAGTATAAATTCTATGAATTATTTTAGCATTTTACAAATTCCTCTGCATCCTTGCCCCGATCAAAACTTGGTGCAACAACAATATTTACAACTGCAACAGCAATTTCACCCCGATTTGCAAAACGAGGTCGATGCCGATTTTTCGGCAAACCTTAATGTTGCCTACCAAACTTTACACAATCCTTTTTTAGCCTCTTGCTATTGGCTAAAACTGCACGGCATCGATATTTTTAGCGAGTCTTGCCAAGTTAAGCCCACTACATCAATTTTACAAGAAGTTTTTGCCCTACACAACAGCATAAATGCTAGCAATAAAGCCACTATCAAGCAAAATTTACAGCAAAAAATCAAACTTGCTCTTGAAAATATTTCGCCATTATATCAAAATTATCTTAATCAACAAACCAATGCACTTGTTGATTTTGCTTTGCACTTAATGACAATTCAATACTACCAAAAAACCCTCAACAACCTGCATCAATTATGAGTTTAATTCAAATAAACGAGCCAGTGCCAATAAAAAATCATCAACCAACAGAAGAAATTGTGGTTGGCATCGATCTTGGCACCACTAATTCGCTAATTTCTGCGGTAATTGACGATCAACTACACATCATTGCCAACAGCAATCAACAAAGCATTATCCCTTCTGTTGTGCATTTTGATAGCGAGGGCAATTTGCTTGGAGTAGGCGAATACATTGAGGGGGCGGTTTATTCTATTGCTTCTAGCAAAAGATTGATGGGTAAGGGTAAGGGCGATTTGGCGGGTATTAATTTTGCTCATTCGCACCTGATTTGCCAGCAAACTACCGCCCAAAATTCGCTTTACCTTAACATTGCCAGCAAAAAAATTTCTATCATCGAAATCGCTTCTTATATTTTGCTTTATCTCAAACAAATGGCAGAGGAACAGCTAAAAACCAACATCAGCAAGGCGGTTATCACTGTGCCAGCATATTTTGATGAAGCCGCCAAGCTTGCAACCAAGCAAGCTGCTCAATTGGCGGGCTTGCAAGTAATTCGGCTATTAAACGAGCCAACTTCGGCCGCTTTTGCCTATGGCTTGTGGCAACAAAACGATAGCCAAAACGAAAGCAAGCTTTATGCTATCTACGATTTGGGCGGTGGCACTTTTGATGTTTCTATCTTAAAAAAACAACAACAGGTTTTTCAGGTTTTAGGAGTTTCGGGCAACAACAATTTAGGCGGAGACGATATCGATCATCTGCTTTTTCAACAAGGTTTTGCCGAAAATTTAGTTGTGGCAAAGCAAATTAAAGAGCAACTCACTTTTGTTGATAATTTTCACAATGTAAGCAAACAGCAATTTAACCAGTTGATTAGCGATTTTACTCAACAAACTATCGATATTTTTGGCAATTTAATGCTTGAGCTAAACCTCGATTTTCATCAACTCGATGCTTTAATTTTAGTTGGTGGCTCAACCTATATTCCGCTTATCAAAGAGCAGCTAGCCAAATTAATGCCAGCAGAAAAAATTTTACAAACCCTCAATCCAGAGCAGGTGGTGGCGGTTGGGGCGGGCTTGCAAGCTCATAATTTAACCAGCAGTAAAAATAATTTGTTGCTCGATGTTAATCCGCTGTCACTTGGTGTGGAAATTATGGGGGGTATTGTTGATAAAATTATACCAAAAAATTCGCCGATTCCAGCAACTAAAACCAAAGATTTTACCACTTATGCCAACAAGCAAACTGCCATCAAACTTCATATCGTGCAAGGCGAAAGAGAGTTTGCTTGCGATTGTCGTTCTCTTGCCTATTTTGAAATAAAAAATCTCCCACCATTGCCAGCAGGGGCGGTGAGATTGCAACTTACTTTTGCACTTGATGCCGATGGCTTGCTTACGGTGAAGGCCTACGAAAAAATTACTAAACAATTTTTGGAAGTGGCGGTCAATTCTTCTTTTTCCCTAAATGAAGCAGAAATCAAAAATATTTTGTTGCAATCTTGGCAATTTGCTAAAGAAGATATTGCGAATCGCCTGTTGGTTGAAACCGTTATTTCTGCCAAAAAAGATCTCGAAATTATCTATGCCGACTTGCAAAATAGCCAATTTGATCTTGCAAACTACCTCAAAGAAAACATCAAGCAACAAGCCAACGAACTGGCTGTTTTGTTGCAACAACCTCAGCCAAATAGGCAACGAATCATCGATAGTCAAGAAACACTCAGCAAAATCAGCGAACCACTCATTTTGGCAAAAATGAGCCATAGTTTAAAACATAAATTGCAAGATACAAAGGTGTGATACTATTTTAACTATGCAAGAAAAACTTGGTGATATTAAAAATAAAAAAATAGCTTGGTGTGGCGATCAAAACAATGTGCTAAATTCTTATATTCATGCTTCCAAATTGTTTGAATTTCAACTTTATATCGCTTCGCCAGAAGAGCTAGATTTTTGTAAAAAAGAAATCGCCAAAGCTCATAAACAAGGAGCGGATATTCATTTGCATCACAATATGGGACTGTTGCATCACTAATTTATTTTACTTTATTTGCCATTTTTGGTATAAATTTCAACTATTTTTAGCCTAATATGCTTAATATGAGGCTAAAAATAGCCAAAATTTCTTCTCAAAACTAGCAAAAAATTAAAACAAATTAGTGATGCAACAGTCCCAATATCAAAACCGCTGTAAAAGATGCCGATGTGATAATTACCGACACTTGGGTTTCGATGGGCGAAGATGCCGAATATAACGATGCGGTAAGGCAAAGAAAAATAAATTTGTTAGAACCTTTTCAA
>CANNFC010000053.1:0-9528 GCA_947503755.1 Rickettsiales bacterium
AACCGATGAAAAATTTATCTTGCATTTAAAAGAAAGTGAGTTTAGATTTAATAACAGAAAACAAAATTTATATAAAATTTTGTTGAAAATAATTAGAGAAAATCCTCTCTAAAATTGTCTAGAGCCAATTTTTTGTTTGAAACAGATATATCTAATTGCTATTCTTCTATTTACACTCATGTAATTTCTTGGGCTGTGCATGGTAAACCTGGCTCTAAAAAACACAAGTCTGATAAAAGTCTTTTGGGCAATCAAATAGATAGCATTATTAGATTAATTTCTGATAGTCAAACCAACGGTATACCTCAGGGATCGATTTTAATGGATTTTATAGCGGAGATTGTGCTTTTTTATTTAGATAGAGAAATTTCGGTGAAAATAAAAAATCAAAAAATATCTGATTTTAAAATCATTAGATGGCGAGATGATTATAGGGTGTTTGCTAAAAATACAGAAGTTTTAAATAAAATTAAAAAAATAATGACCCAAGAATTCTTAAAGCTTAATTTTAATATGAATTCTGAAAAAACAACATTACATAGCGATATTGTTATCGGAGCCTTTAAGAAGGATAAAGTTGATCGTATTGATAAAAATTTAATTTTTCCTAAAAAGTATTGCTATAATACTATGGTTAAATTTCTGGTTAAGTTACACATTTTCGCCACTAAGCATAAAAATTCTGGTAGTATTGTCGCTGTTCTTAATGATGTAGATAAATTTGGAAAAATAAAAACTAACAACGAGAAGGAGGTTGAGGCTTTAATTGCTGTTCTAGTTAAGATTTTATATGAAAATTTAAAATATTTTCCAAATATTATTCTTATAATCTCTGTTCTTTTAGATGGAATTAAAGATCTAGAAATTAAAAAAAATATTATCAAAAAAATCAAGAATAAATTTGATTCTTTGTTAAATATTGAATACTTAGAAATTTGGTTGCAACGATTAACTATTAAAACAGATATGACAGATATCAGCTATAATAGCAAGTTAACAAAATTGGTTTCTGATGATGACAATTGGTTCGAGTTGCTTTTTGGCAACAAATGGTTAAAAGATGAAATAAGAAAAATTATAAAAGGAATTCCGATTATTGATAAAGAAAAATTAGAAAAACTGTCGTTTAGAATTGATAAAAATGAAATAAGTCGATTGTTTCCATATTGAGTAGTTATGTCATTTCCACTAATTAAAACCACACTTCGATCTAAATTCCCCATCCCGTGGAAGGGCTGCCAGCGATAGCGGGCGGGGTGGTGTTGGGAGACGATCTCTCGCCGATGTTTTTTCGAGGGAATCCTAACCTGTGTTGCCGACACTACCCCGTCGACCTTCGGTCGCCACCCCTTCTACAAGAAGAGGAATTGAATCGAATTGTGGTTTTAATTAGAGGAATTGAATCGAATTGTGGTTTTAATTAGTGAAAATGATATAATCATAAAAATTTTTCCTGCAAAAATCGCAACAAATCAATAAATATATAGCTGTGTTAAGTGAAGGTCGTTTTAAATAAATCCTATATTAGAGCAACTAATGCCATTTACATAAATAAATACCACACTTCGATCTAAATTACTTGCGCTAACGAAGGGGTGCCCGCGATTTGGTGCTTGGTAGTGTTGTGAAACACGGAAAAATGCTAATTCAAGTCAAATTCCTACCGTGTGTTGCCGACACTACCCCGTCGACCTTCGGTCGCCACCCCTTCTACAAAAGGGGAATTTTGCACCGCACTTCGATCTAAATTTCTCTTCCACGGGATGGGGAATTTAGATCGAATCGTGGTATTTATTTGTGGAAATGGTATAATGTAGTTTGCCAAATAAATCTCGATCATTGAAAATATCGCCATTGATATCTTCTTTATATTTTTGCAAGCGTTCTATCAAATTTTGTTGTTCTTGTTACTGTTTAAGGGATCGTAAAGCTTCTTGCTCTTCAAGGGCTTTTAAAGATTTTAGATACTCAGGGGGGTAGTTTATTGTTGCGTTTTGGTTGAAGTTCTAAAAAGGTAATTGATTTATTATAATTAAATTAAAAATATTGGTTTAGTTTTGTTGTTTTTTCAAATATTTCTACCACTTCTTCATTGATGGTAAAAAATTGTGTTCTTGTTAGGTTTTGCAATGAATCGGCAACAAAAAGGCAATTTAAATTTTGCACCGCCGATAAGCCATCTTCGCCAATAATTTTGTTGCTTCTAATCCAAATTAACTCTTGCACTAAATTTTTTTGCAAAAAGTTAGTCAACAAGCCAGCCCCGCCCTCTAAAAGCACAGAATTAATCTTGTTTTTATACAATTCTTCTAGCAACAATTCTGCATCAAATAAGGCATGATGATCGGTCGGCAAAAAAATTGCTTTATTATTTTGATTGTCGGCAAGCCATTTTTGCAATTTAGCATTATTTTTTTGATCATTGGCGGTTATCAGATAAGTTGCAGTTTTTGATTTGCTAAAAACCGTTTCGCAAAAACTAAAATCAAGCTTAGTGCTTACGATAATTTTGATAGGAGAAAGATGTTGCAAGCCTTCCACTCTGCAATCAAGGCTTGGGTCGTCTTGTTTTATGGTGTTTGCCCCAACCATAATGGCTTGATATTTGCTACGAAGCCAATTGCCATATTGCCTTGTTTGATGTGAAGTTATCCATTTGCTTTGTTGATTTTTGGTGGCGATTTTGCCATCAAGAGAAGTGGCGATTTTAGCGGTGAGCCAAGCTTTTTTTTGTTGTGTGGCATAAAAAAAAAATTTATCTTTCGCCTCCTCTTGCAATCCATCAAGTAGAACCACTTCAATGTTGGCCTCTTGCAAGGCTTTAATGCCTAGCCCGTTTACTCTGTTATCAATGTCTTGATGGAAAACAACCACTTTGGCAAATTGATGTTTGATAATGCTAAGCACGCAAGGATTTGTTTTGCCATAATGAGAGCAGGGCTCAAGAGTTATATACATTGTTGCTCCAACCAGCATTTGCTTGTTTTTTACTTTATCGATAGCAATAATTTCGGCATGAGGCCTGCCGTAAACGGCGGTTGTGGCGGTGCTGATAATTTGATTATTTTTAACAATAACACAGCCAACACTTGGGTTTTCGGCGGTGTTTCCTAAATTAATTTTCGCCATTCTTGTGGCATATTTAACAAATTTGAGATCGTTTTGAGTTAAATTTTTCATATATAATAAAATAATTTGCTATTATTAACTAATAAACTAAAATTTAGCATACATTTTTTAAAATAACATCAAATATCATCTTTTGCATCAATATTTATGGCAAAAATTTATATTATAATCGTTTTATTTGTCATAAATTTAGCTTCTTGTGCTACCAGCGATTTTAGTAATCCAAGATTTGACAACAAATTGCCAAAAAACATACCTTATGACAATAATTTGCCAACAACAAGCCCCGATTATCATATAAGATCTCAACCGGTTGTCAATCAAAATTATCGCTCAATGAACTATTCTAATCCATATATTGTTCCGCAACCCTATTATCCTAATTATGATCTTGACAAATATTATGTGTTGCCGATAAAATATTTGCATCAAAATTAAAAACTCAATTTAAAACTATGCTAAATGCTGTTATAAAAATTTTTAAAACAACAATATTTTTGTTTTCGTTGTGTCTTCTTTCTGCCTGCTATTATCTTTATCCGCACGACACTCCTTTGCCAGATTCTTACTTTAAAAACGACCAGCCAACTCAAAATTATCAAGTGCCAAAACAGCAATATCAACAAACTTATCAACAGCCAAACCCAGCACCAAATCAATATTATATTCCTGCTAATCAAGTGAACTATCAGCAACAATATGGCTATCAACCAATGCATGCTCCCCAGCCAATTTATTACCCATACCACTACTATCAGGGAGGATCTTCTGTTTATAACAACCCCTATATTATTCCTCAGCCAATTTTACAACAAGCTCCACAAATTCAAGATCAAGATCAATACTATAAAATCCCTAGCAAAACTCAATATTTAGAAGATACCAACCGTTAATCATAAAATTATGACTCAAATTATTATTTACACCAAAGATATCTGCCCTTACTGCACCAAAGCTAAAGCTTTATTGCAAAAAAAACAAGTGCAGTTTAGCGAAATTAAAATGACAAACGAACAAATCAAGGCCGAGATGGTTGCCAAAAGCAATGGCAGGCTTACTGTGCCCCAAATTTTTATCAATAATCAACACATTGGTGGTTGCGACGATTTATATGCCCTTGAGTCTGCCAATAAACTCGATCAACTTTTAAAAAAATAATCTATGAAAAATTGCTTATTAAAAAAAATTATTTTCTACCTTGCCATCACAATTTCTGTTGTTTTTTTATATCAATTACAACACAGTTTTTTTGCAAGCCTGTTGCTGGTTTTGGTCGTTATTTTTGCCACTCCATTGAGAATGATGTTAATTTCAAAAGCGATTTTGCTTTTGATTAAAACTTTAAAATTGGCTCCCAAAATTTCTAACACCGAAAAAATCGCCCTCACTTCTGGCACTGTTTGGGTTGATGGCGAACTTTTTTCGGGCAAGCCAAATTTTGCTAAAATATGGCAAGAGCCCTATCCAAAACTCACAGCAGAAGAGCAAAGCTTTCTTGATAATCAAGTAAATCAAGTGTGCGAAATGTGCAACGATTATCAAGTGCAACAGCTCAAAGATTTGCCGGCAGAAGTTTGGCAATTTTTAAAACAAGAAAAGTTTTTCGGTATGATTATTCCAAAAACCTATTCCGGTTTAGGTTTTTCTGCTTTTGCCCATAGTTGTGTTGTCGAAAAATTAGCTTCTCGGTCGGTTTGTTTGGCAATTACTGTGATGGTGCCAAATTCTTTAGGGCCTGCCGAATTGTTGTTGCACTACGGCACAAAACAACAGCAAGATCATTATCTGCCAAAACTGGCTTGCGGGCAAGAATTGCCTTGTTTTGCCCTCACCGAGCCAAATGCTGGTAGCGATGCTACTTCTATCGTTTCGAATGGCGTGCTTTTTAAAGATGCTAACGGTGAAATTAAAATCAGATTAAACTGGAACAAACGATACATAACTCTTGGTGCCTATGCCACCTTAATTGGTGTGGCTTTTCAATTAAAAGATCCAGAAAAATTATTGTTTCAACAAGAAAACGTAGGCATTACTTGCGCCCTAATTCCTCATAACACCGCTGGGGTAAGGCAAGGTAGAAGGCATAATCCGCTCTTTACTCCTTTTGTTAACTCTCCTTTAAATGGCGAAAATGTGGTGGTTGGGCTTGATGCTGTCATTGGTAACCAAGAAGGTTTAGGCAAGGGTTGGCAAATGTTAATGGAGTGTTTATCGGCAGGCAGGGGCATCTCTTTACCTTCTACTAGTTGCGGTGGTTCAAAATTTGTGTTGGCGGTTGTTTCTGCTTATAGCAATTTAAGAGAGCAATTTTCTACTGAAATTGGCAATTTTGAAGCGATAGAAGAGGTTTTGGCAAGTATTGCAGGCAAAACCTTTGCTCTTGATGCAATGAGGGCTTTTACCGCTTCTTCGGTTGATTCTGGAGCCAAACCAGCGGTGGTAAGTGCCATCGCTAAATATCATGCCACCGAAATGTTTCGACAAAACATCAATGCTGGTATGGATATTTTAGGTGGGGCCGGCATTATTTGTGGCAAAAGAAATTTGCTTGCCGCTCCTTATTTTTCTACACCCATCTCCATTACTGTTGAAGGGGCAAACATTCTCACTCGAGGCTTGATTCAGTTTGGGCAAGGTGCCATTATGTCGCACCCCTATGTTTATCGCGAATTTATGGCAATTGAAAACAACGATGTAAAAGAATTTGATAAAGTTTTTTGGCAACATGTGGCTCATTTTATGCGAAATACTATGCTGTCAATTGTTTTGTCTGTCACTCGTGGCCATGCTTTTAGTTTTTGGCAGTGCGATAAAATTGCTAAATATCAACGAAAAATCGCTTGGTGTTCGGCAACTTTTGCTTTTTTGGCCGATATCGCTCTTTTAAAATTTGGGGGGAACTTAAAAAGCAAAGAAAAATTAAATGGTCGATTTGGCGATGTGCTTTCGGCTATGTATATTAGTGTTTGCATTTTACACAAAATAAAACACAACACAACCAGCCCAGAGCAATATCAAGTGGCAGAATTCGCTTTAAAAGAGCAATTATGCAAGGCTCAACAAGCAATAGAAGGTATTTATCAAAATCTATTTGGCGGGCTGTTTGCTTGGTTAATCAGCCCAATTACTTGCTGGGTTAAGTTAAACTCTTTTTCTTGCCCTGCCAACGACAAGCAAACTCATGCCATCGCCACCTCTTTGTTGCAAAATTCCGATTTGCAAAACAGTCTTACTTGTGGCATTTATAAAAACAACAATAAAGACGATGCTTTTGGCAGGTTTCAATATGCTTTGCAACTCAAAGAGCAAGCAAAAGAGGCAATTAAACAAATTAAGCAAGCAAGCAAAAACAAAATTTTACCAAAAGAAAATTGGCAAAATCTCATTATTTTGGCATATGAAAAAAACATTATTAATCAAGAGCAGGTTGATTTGTTGCAAGATACTAAACTTGCCATAGCCGAAGTTGTGGCGGTCGACGACTACACTTTAGTAGATTATCAAAAATTATAATAAGACACTCAAATTTTTGCCTATATCAAACAATCACATTTCTCACAAAATTGCCTCAAAGCCACAAATAGAAGCATCTAACCCCAATATAAATTGCTGGGTGATGGCATCTGCCGGTTCTGGCAAAACCAAAGTTTTGGTTGATCGTTTTGTTTTGCTGTTGCTTGCTGGTGTTTTTCCGCAAGAAATTTTATGTCTCACTTTTACCGATAAAGCTGCCAAAGAAATGGAAGAAAGAATTAGTAAAAAGCTAGAAGAATTAGCAGTTGCCAGTCAAGCAGATTTAATCATAAAGTTAGAAAACATTTTAGGTAAAACTCCTTCACTTGCTCAATGCAAAAAAGCACAAATACTTTTTGCCGAAATAATTGATTGTGAACACCCAATTAAAATACAAACTTTTCATAGTTTTTGCAAAGCAATTTTGCAACTTTTTCCCTTAGAAGCAAAAGTGCCCATCCATTTTGAAATTATTGAAACACAGCAAGAAAGAGTAATTTTTGAAAATATTTGGCAAGAAGTTTTGCAAGAAAAGCAAAATCATCGCTTGTTGGCAGATATTTTAGCCAAAACAAATAGCTATACTTTGCAAAAAATTCTTAATTCTTTTATGACGAAAGAAAGTAGTATGCTAAAAGATTGGCAATTTACCAATAATCAGCAAATTGCCATTCAACATATCAAACAACAGTTGCAAAAAAAATTCAACATCAGCCCCAATCAAACAATAGAGCATTTTTTCATAACAACAAAAAGCAACCTTGATTTTACTAGGTTTTATCAAATAATTGAAAACAATAAAGACAAAAAAAATTTTTACAAGGTCTATGATTTTTTGCAACAAGAAAAAATTAATCCTCAAAATTTTCATCAAAATTTCAACCAGCAACACTTAGAAGAGCTTTATAATTTAATTTTAACCACAGAGCAAACTCTTTATAAAAATTTTCAAAAAATAGAAGATAATTTTTTGGTTGATATTTACGAGCAGTTGTTTGATTTTATTGCGGTTAAAAGCATTTTTTACGACATTAAGCAAACCGTTTTAATTTTAGAATTGGTTTTTTTAATGCTCCAAAAATATCAGCAACACAAAGAAAAATACAATCTACTAAATTTTGCCGATTTAATTTTTTATACTAAACAATTGCTAAACGGTCATTTTGACTGGATAAAAATGAAGCTCGACAGCAACATCAACCATATTTTACTCGACGAAGCCCAAGATACCAGCCCCTTGCAATGGGAAATTGTCAAAGCTTTAACCGAAGAATTTGCGGTGGGCGAGTCTGCCAACACAAGGCCTCGCAGTTTTTTTGTGGTGGGCGATGAAAAGCAATCTATTTTTGGTTTTCAAGGGGCGGACATCGACAACACCAGCAATCAATTTAACTATTTTCACAATAAATTAAGTCTAAATGCCATCAATTTAACTTATTCTTTTCGTTCTGGCAAAGAAATTTTAGAAGCCATCGATAACACATTTCAAGGCAACAATCTCACTTCATCTTTGGTGAAAAACGCCGAATATCAAAAGCATTTACCAACCAAAAATAGCCAAGCAAATGTTATTTTATGGCAACCTCTTTTAATGTCAACACAAGATGATTCTTATCAAAAAAATTTGCTTTTTGCTAAAAAAATCGCCTACCAAATCAAAAAATGGGTTGAAAAAAACAGAATTTTGCCTTCCAAAAAAAGAGCCATAAAATATGGAGATATTTTGTTGTTATTTAAAGAAAAAAAACAAGCAAGTTATTTAGAAAAAGCTTTTTATGAAATGAAAATTCCATTTGTTGGTATCGATAAAGAATATTGCTTAGATTCGCTGTTGATTGCCGATATTATTGCTTTGGCTGAATTTATATTAAATCCAGAAAATGATTATAATTTGGCTTGTTTGTTAAAATCGCCATTTTGCAATCAAACAGAAGAGGTTTTGCAAAAATTGATTTTTACCAGTCAAGATGCCAAAATTAGCTTGTGGCAAGTTGCAAAAAATATTGCTGAACTGCAATTTTTACACAATTTTTTGTCCCTGTTTTTGCAAAATAATTTATTTGATTTTTTCTATCAAATGTTAAAAAATCCAGACATAAACAATAGTTTTGTCATCAGATTTGGCAATAAAGCTTCTTTTTTACTTGATGAATTTTTATTTTTGTTGCGAAATTTTATCAATAAAAATAGCTCCAATTTATGGCAATTTCTCGAATATCTTCATCACATTAATCCAGAAATAGCCATCAAAAATCAACAAGAAAATGTTGTAAAAATGATGACGGCGCATTCTGCAAAAGGCTTGCAAGCCCCGATAGTTATTATTCCTTATGCTATTAAACAAAAAGATCTTACCAACAAAGACTATATTTTGTGGTTAACAGATCAAGAAAATCACAAAGAAATAAATATTCCTCTTATTTTAAAATCGCGTAGCTACAAAAACCCTGGCAAGGCAAAAAAATATTTAGAGCAAAAAAAACTAAACGAACAGCAAGAAAATCATCGCTTGCTTTATGTTGCTCTAACCAGGGCGGAAGACGAAATATATTTAACTGGGGTTAAAGAAGTGGAAAAAAAAGAAGTCGAGACCGGCATTAATTGGTTTGAATTAGTCAAAAAAGCCAACAATTTAACAGAAATAGAATTAGAAGAATTACCAGCGGATCTATAGCCAAAAAAGTGGCGGATTTTTGATGGCCGAAGGGCGGGCAGCGTTGGCAAGTTAAAGCGGTATAATGCCATTTTCACTAATTAAAAGAACATTTCCGATCTAAATTCCCTTTCTTATGAAAGAAAAGATAAATTCAACAGTCTCATGTTGTATCAAAATAACACAATCAGCAATATCATGACATAATTAGTATTGTTAGATAAGTATAGTTT
>CANNFC010000054.1:0-9447 GCA_947503755.1 Rickettsiales bacterium
AAAGTGGTTTATTGCATTTGGGTTTTGTTCTTGGTTGGTAAGGTTTGGATTGATTAAAAACATAGAGAAATACTCTGAAACCCTATTAAACCTTAGTCATTATTTTGATTTTTTTGGCACAGATGCAGGCGGAATGCATATGATAATGCAAGGAAAAGATTTTAATAATAGAGAGAAAATTATTAAATGGTTCATTATTATTAAAAATAGCCATGGTCCGCAAGTGCCAACAATTACTGCAATAATTTTAACAAAAAAAATACTTGCCAAACAGTTCTTAAAAGTGGGAGCTTTTCCTTGTTGTGCGGTAATTTCGTTATCGGAATATTTAGCAGAACTTGCTGATTTTGATTATGAAATTATTACCGAATTTTTATAACTTTATTAAGTCTATTTTATCGCAAAAACCTTCTGGCAACATTAAATTAGTGGTGGCGGTAAAAAATGCTGGTATTTGTAAATCGTAAATTTCGGTTAATAAATATTTTTTATAATCGTTGTCGAGATGCGAAAATACTTCGTCAAGTAGCAAAATAGTTGGTTGTTTTTTATAATATGCCGAAATTTTTGCCCGAGCCAAGCTAATGGCTAACATAATTAATTTTTGCTCTCCTGTTGAGCAGTAAGAAGCGAGGGTGTTTTTCGCTAAAAATATAGCAGAAAAATCGGCTTTATGAATGCCAAAGTTGGTTTTGCCAGAAATGCTATCTAGTTGTCGATTATTGTTTAGTTGTTGTTGATAAAATTTTTCTTTTTCTAAACCAGATAAATGATGGGTGTTTTGCTCGGTTTCGTCTTCTATTTGCAATATAACTTTGGGAAAAAAGCTATGAAAAGTGGCAATTGATTGATTAAAAAAACTAATAGCTTCTTGCCGAGTAAAAGCAATGGTAATGGCAAGCTCGCTGATTTTTTTTTCGATAACCTCAAGCCAAGCATTGTTGTTGCTGGATTTTTGTTGCAAAATTAACAATCTTTCTTTTAAAAGTTTTTGATATTGATTTAAATAAGTTTGATGCTGTAAATTAACATCGAGAACTATTTTATCGAGATAATCTCGTTTGGCGGTTTTGCCTAAAATAAATAGCTGCTCTAATTGCGGAGTGAGGCAGATAAAATTTGGTAGATAGTTTTTTAGGTCGCTTTGCCTGCTATTGCTTTGGTTTTGTTGGTTAATTAGCCAAGTTTTTTTATTGCTGTTTTTTTCAAAATTCAGGGCAAGATTTTGATAATAAAAATCGCGAGCAAAATCATAGGTAAAATCAAGGGAAACTTGCCAAAAAGCCTCTTGTTTATTGAGCATTTCTAAATTATTTGCTTGTCTTAAACTGCCATTTTTACCAAACAAACTTATTGCTTCTAGTAAATTAGTTTTGCCAATGCCGTTGTTGCCATAAAGCAAAACTATTGGTTGCTGAAAAATAAATTGCTGTTTCGTGAAGTTGCGAAAATTATGTAAATTGATTTGCTTAATAATACCATTTCCCATGTTTAAATACATAATTATTAATTTTAATGTTTAGTTTAAAACCTTGATTTATCTAGATAAAACTTCGCTTTTAAACTAAATTTAAAATTAAAAATGATTTTGTTCTTTATGTATTTAAACATGGGAAATGGTATTTGTTGATGCATTTTTTGAAAAAGAAAGAAAAGCCAAATAACAGCCTAAAATTAAGGTTGGCAAGGATAAAATTTGCCCTAAAGTAAAAAATTGCCATAAAAAACCAATTTGCTCATCGGGTTGTCGAAAAAACTCAACCAGCGATCGAGCAAGAGAATAGCCAATTAGAAATAATCCAGATAAAAATTTTGGTTTTTTTTCGGCAAAATAATTATTTTTATAAAAAAAAGCACAAAACATAATTATAAACAACAAAAAACCCTCTAAAATCGCCTCATAAAGCTGGCTTGGATGCCTGGGTAAATTATCGGAATAAGAAAAAATAACTCCAATAAACCCATAGCTTATTCTGCCATATAATTCGCCATTAATAAAATTAGCCACTCTGCCAAAAAATAAGCCAACAGGTGCGATAACAGCAAGTCTATCAAAAAGCCAAAAATGAGGTATTTGGTAATGTTTGCTAAAATAAAACATCGCTATAATAGAGCCCGCTAAACCGCCATGAAAAGACATACCTCCTTGCCAAACTTTTAAGATATCGAGAGGATTTTGTAAATAATATTGCGGTTGATAAAATAAAACATAGCCAAGTCTGCCACCAAGCACAATGCCTAAAATGGCAAATATTAGCCAATTTTCATAGGCTTTTTCGCTGAGAATTGCAGATTTTTTATTGCAATATTTTAACCAATAATTAGCGATTAGCAGGCCAAAAATATAAGCCAAAGAATACCAACGAAGCTCTAGATGTAGACCAGCAATATCGATAGAAAAAAGAACAGGATGAAGATTGTGAGTGTAAATAAACATAAAAAATTAACCAAAGGGATGTTGTTGATTATCAAAAGCTTTTGAGCCACAAAAATAGGCAAAAGTGCCTTTGAGAGCTTGTGAATTTTGTTTGCTGATTGTTTTTGTAAATAAATATTGTTTTAAACACAGCAAAGAAAATTTTGTCAGCATTCTTATTGCCCTTAGTTTGGCAACGGTTTTGCCCCAGATTTTTTCAGTATAATAAAGCTTTGACCAGCCAAAGCGGTGCCAATAAGTTTTTTCAATTTCTGCCAAACTAATGTCGCTAGATTTTGAGCCTAAATGTAAAATTTTGGTATTTTTAATAAGTGCGGTATGATAACCTTTTTTGATTACTCTTTTGCAAATTTCGTTATCTTCGCAATAAAGAAAAAAACCTTCGTCAAAAAAACCGATTTTTCGCATTATTGACATATTAAAAAACATACCTGCGCCCGTAATAAATTGGTTTAATAGATAATTTTCATTAACTTGTTTGCTTGATTTTTTATTTTTTTTCAAACAAATGCCATTATCAACTAAATTATTATTTTGCATCTTAGCATTGTAAACTATTGGTCCAGCAATGGCAATGTTGTGATTGTTTTGCATTATTTGCAAACAAATTGCAATATCGTCAGAAGAAATATGAGCATCTGGGTTTAATAATAAAGCATAATTGGTGTTAATTTTCTTTAAAGCTAAATTATTTGCTCTGCCATAACCGATGTTGTATGGCGAGATTATTAAATCAATTTGTGGAAAATTATTTTTGACTATATCAACGGTGCGATCTTTAGAACTGTTATCAACAACAACAATTTGATAAGGCAGGTGAGTCAAAGATTGCAAGGCTTGCTGAATAATTTTTTCGCTATAAAAAGTAACCAAAATAATAGTTAAACTGTTTTGATTAGACATTGCTTATATTTTATATTGATTAGGAGTGTTTTTACGATATTTATCGATTTCTTTTTTGGTTAATTCGAATTTAACCAAATCTTTGCCAACTAGTTTTAAACCAGAGGTTGCCTTCACTTTGCTTGGATTTACTTGGGTTTCTTTATAAAGCAATTCAAAATGCAAATGCGGACCAGTTGATCTGCCAGTTGAACCAACATAGGCAACAACATCGCCTTGTTTTACTTTGCTTCCATTTTTAAATTTTTTGCTTAACCTGCTAGCATGACCATAGGCGGTGGAATAGTCGTTATTGTGCTTGATTTGCACATAATTGCCGTAACCGCCTTTGACTCCGATATAGGTTATAACACCATTGCCAGCGGCCAAAATAGGAGTGCCTGTAGAAGCTGCAAAATCGACACCTTTATGCATTTTTGAATAACCTAAAATTGGATGCCTTCTCATGCCAAAGCCAGAAGAGATTCTTGCCCCATTGATGGGGGTTCTAAGAAGTGATTTTCGTACCGAGTTGCCTTTGGCATCGAAATATTCTAGTTTGCCATTGGTTTCGTAGGCATAAGTTTCAACTTTTCTGTTGCTTAAATTTATTGCCGAATACAACACGTTGCCGTCTTTAACTTTTTTGCCATTTTCATCAAAAAAACTTTCTACCAACATTTCAAACTTGTCGCCACTATGAATATCTCTTTGAAAATCTATGTCGTAGGCATAGAGACTTATCATATTCATCATCGCAGAAGCGGAAATGCCAGAATCAACCCCATCAGCAAACAAACCGTTTTTTATTACTCCAAAATATCTCATTTTATAGAGAGTGAGTTTTATTTCTTTCAAATTGGCAGTGTATTGAACTGGATTTTCTTTGGTTTTTTGCACAATAATTTGTTGCTGGTGGTTAAGATTAAAAACTACCTTTTCTATTTTGATGTTTCTTTGAATATCTTGATAATGAAAAGAATTTTGATTTTGCAATTGTTGATTTATAATTTGTGAATCGGGTTTTTTTTCTTTATTATCGGTTTTTTTTAGTTTTTTGTTTGCTGATTTTTGCTGATTTTTATTTAATTTTTTTGGCGATTTTTCATTTTTTTCTTTATTTTCTGTTTTTTTAGGCAAAATTATTGGTGTTAAAGGTTGATTTTGCTGTGCTTGCTGATAATCTATTTGCACAGAATAGGTTATTTTGATAATATTGCCAGAATTAAGAGGGTAGTTTGGTTTGACTTTTTTAATTTCTTCAATAATTGCCAAAGAATCTTGATTATTACTGCCTAAATCGGTGAAAATTTTTAACAAATTATCGTTTGGTTTGATGATGTAGTCAATTGTTTGTTCTTCGATTAAACTAACATTTATGTGATCTTGAGAAACATTTATTTTGATTGGATTGGTAAGTGATTTTTGTTTTTTTACTTGCTGATAATAATTTATTAAAAAACCGCTATATTGTTGCAAAAAAAACAAAACAGCAACCACGATTATCGATAGAGAAAATGGTTTAAAAAACCTATTTTCAATAACCAGATTAAGAAAATTAATTATTTTTGCAATAAAATTGCTATGTGTGTTTTGTTGGTTATTTTTAGACAAAGCTTTATTAAAAAAGATTTTACAATTTCAAAAAGTAGAAATTTAAACCATAATAAAAAAAATAGCAATTTAAATTATTGCAAAAAATAATTTGTGGTGTTAAAATATGATATTAGTTATCAATATTTATTTTTCATAAATGCCTTATTTGCAAGTATCAATCGTGGTTCTAAGAGAAATGTTAGAAATAGCATTAATTCTCACTATTTTATTTTCTGCAACCAAAAATATTGCGAAAAGTAAATTTGCCATTGCAATTGGCTTGGTCTTGGGCATTGTTTCTTCTTTAACCATCGCTTATTTTACCGATAAAATATCTGATGCTCTCGATGGTCTTGGGCAAGAATTTTTTAATGGGCTTATTTTGTTTACCACCGCCTTTATGATAGGCTGGACGGTGATTTGGATGCAAAAACATGCCAAAACTTTAACTCACGAACTAAAACAATTGGGTGCATCGGTTAGTCAAGGCAAAAAACATTTATATGCATTAAGTATTGTGGTTTTGCTTACCATCACCAGAGAAGGCTCCGAAATTGTGCTGTTTTGCTATGGTCAATATGTCTCTGGTATGGAAAAATCTCATATTGCCATTGGTTTTGCTATTGGCATTTTTTGCGGTTTGATGTTGAGTTTCGCCCTTTATTTTGGTTTATTGCTAAAATCTTTTCAAAAACATTTTTTTCAAATCACTACTTTGTTGCTAATTTTCTTTGCCTCTTCACTATCGACAACTGGTGCAGGTTTTTGGGTTAATGCCAACATTATTTCGGCAATTATTGAGCCTGTTTTTGATTTATCTAATATTATTCCCCAAAAAAGTTTTGTTGGGCAAGTTTTGCATTTCTTTTTTGGCTACATCGAAAAACCTTCTTTAGCTCAATTGATCGCCTATTTTTCTACTTTTAGTATTTTATTTTTTGGAGTGAAAATTGCTAAAAAAATTTAAAACACATTTTTATGTCTAATTTTTTACAAAAAGTTTATCAAACCAAGCAGCAAGAAGTGCGAGATAGCAAAAAAAAACTTTCTCTTACTGAAATTTGCAAGCACTTAACATGCAATCAAAATAATCATAACAGAGATTTTTTCTTAGCTTTAAAAAATGCTAGTCAAAACCAGAAAACCGCCCTAATTTGTGAAGCAAAAAGAGGCTCACCTTCTGCTGGTTTAATTAGGCAAAATTTTGACATTGTAGAAATTGCCAAAAGTTATCAACAAGCGGGGGCAACTTGTTTGTCTATTTTAACCGATCGGCAATATTTTTTTAGTGATCTTAATTTTTTAGATATCGCTCATCAAGCCTGCTCTTTGCCGTTGCTAAGAAAAGATTTTATGATCGATCCTTATCAAATATACGAAAGTAAACTGCATCAAGCCGATTGTATTTTATTGATTGTTGCTATGCTTTCTGATAGTCAGTTGCAAGAACTAGAGCAGGTGGCCATTTCTTTGCAAATGTCGGTGTTAATAGAAGTGCATAACCAACAAGAGTTAGAAAGAGCAATGCTTCTAAAAAGTAGGTGCTTAGGCATTAATAATCGCAATTTACAAACCTTAGAAGTAAATTTAAACACTGCAATTCAATTAGCAAAAATGGTGCCAAACGATTATTTATTGGTGGCAGAAAGTGGCATTAAAACCAAGGCAGAAATCGAGCTTTTTCAACAACACAATATTAATTGTTTTTTAATTGGCGAAAGCCTAATGAAACAGCCAAATTTACAACAAGCGGTGCAAAATCTTTTATGAAAAAACTTTTAATAATAGTTCTTTTAATTTTTACCGGTTGTTATAAAAACTGGTATAAACCAATGGGAAAAATCTTTGATACTATGCCAAAAGGCGGAACTTCTGGTTTTAATCTTGGCTGGATTCACGGTTGCGAATCTGGTTTGGCAACTCAATTTGGTGGCGAAGCCTATAAAATGTTTTATGCCTGGAAAAAAGATCCCGATATTATCTCGATAAATCCAAATTTCGAAAGAGTAAAAAAAAGATATAGAAGCGAATTAAAAAATGTTGATTGGAAAAATCAAAAAGAAGTAGACAAAAATTTTAATGATTATAAAAAAATACATCCCATCGCCTATTATTACTGCCGACAAACCGTTTTAGGAACTTTGCAATCAGCTAGCATGACTCCAGGTTTACCAGGAGACAATGCTTTAATTCAGCCATTTGGGCATAATGTATGGAATGTTTTTCAGGTAATGGGGGCTCCTGGCGATACCTTACAAGGAATTTGGTAATATTACTGCGATATTAGCCAAATTGTATTTGCTTTTTTATAAGAAAAATGTTTAAATATTGAGATATTTTTTATTTACCTAAAACTTTATGTTACAAAATTTTTTATTTACTTCCGAATCGGTTTCTGCTGGTCATCCAGACAAAATCTGCGATCAAATTTCTGATGCCTTGGTTGATGCTTATCTCAGTCTCGATAATCAATCTCGTTTGGCCATCGAAACCTTTGCTACCACCAATCAAATCATTGTTGGAGGCGAAATTAGAGCCCCCAAAATCAACAACCAAGATTTTGAAAACATTATTCGTCGCACTGTCAAAGAAATTGGCTATCAACAAAGTGGCTTTCATTATGAAACTCTGAAAATCACCAATCTATTACATTCGCAATCTAGCGATATTGCTTTGGGTGTTGATGCCACCGACAAAAAAGAAGAAGGGGCGGGCGATCAAGGCATTATGTTTGGCTATGCCTGCAACGAAACCTCTCAATTAATGCCGGCTCCAATTTATTATGCTCATCGTATTTTGCAAAACATTATGCAGGCAGTAAAAAATAAAGAAATACCAAATTTCGGCCCCGATGCCAAAAGTCAGGTAACTTTACAATATCTCAATAATCAGCCAGTAGAAGTAAAAATAATTTTGGTTTCCATTCAGCATCCACAAGGCTTTACCGCCACTCAAATTCTTGACATTATCAAGCCATATATTATTAAATCTCTGCCAGATGGTTGGGTGAGTGACAAAACAAAATTCTTAGTTAATCCTACTGGGCAATTTATTATTGGCGGTCCTGATGGCGATGCTGGCCTTACTGGCAGAAAAATTATTGTCGACACCTACGGCGGTTCTGCCCCGCACGGCGGTGGTGCTTTTTCTGGCAAAGATCCCACCAAAGTTGACAGATCAGCAGCTTATATGGCAAGATATTTAGCAAAAAACATTGTAAGCACCAAATTGGTCGAAAAATGCACCATACAACTTTCTTATGCCATTGGTATGTCTAAGCCACTTTCGCTTTATGTTAACACTCACAATAGCGATATCAATGACGAAAAACTAGTCGATATTCTTCATCAACTTGTCGATCTTACTCCAAAAGGAATCAGAACTTATCTAGAACTAAACAAGCCTATTTATCAAAAAACCGCGGCTTATGGGCATTTTGGCAGACCGCACGAAGATGACGGTAGTTTTTCTTGGGAAAAAACCGATCTTGCTTCTAAAATTCTGCAATTGTTATAACTTATTATGCAAATTGTTAATCGTAAAGCACGTTTTCATTATGAAATTAGCGAAGAAATAGAAGCTGGCTTGGTTTTGCTTTCTTCTGAGGTAAAATCGGTTCGATTGGGCCAGGCTAGCATCAATGAAAGCTATGTTGCTGAAATAAAAGGTGAATTATTTTTAATAAATAGCCACATCAACGATTATAAATTTGCGAGTAATTTTAATCATCAAGCCAAAAGAGCCAGAAAATTACTGCTTCACAAAAAGCAAATCAACAAAATTATTGGCAAAATACAGCAAGGTTTTTCTGTGGTGCCAATGAAAATCTATTTTAACAACAAAAATTTTGCAAAACTTATTATTGGTTTAGGAAAAGGCAAAAAGCTGTTCGATAAAAGAGAAACCATCAAAAAACGAGATCAATTAAGAGATATGCAACGACAATTATCGTAATGAAAAAAGTTTTGCTTAAAGATTTACTGTTTAATGAATCAAAAATCACAAAAATAGCAACAGAAATTTCTTCTATCAATCCTGTTTTTAAAAAAGGGCTTTTGAGAGCCTTAAATAATAAATGAAACAAGGGTCTTTAGCCCCCAAAGAATAATGAAACAAGGGGCTTTAGCCCCCAAAGAATAATGAAACAAGGGTCTTTAGCCCCTTGTTTTTGCCGATAGACAAATTTTTTTTGGTTAAAACCCCTTGTTTCAATAGTGCTTATTATTTTATTAAGGTAAATGATATTTTTTCTGGATCATAATTTATTTTTTCACAAATTATTTGACAAGTTTTAATTATGTCATTGGCACTTTTGTTGGTTTCAACATATTTATTATGGTCGAATTCTGTGGCATTTCTTAATTTATTTTTATTTTGTTGAGAAGTAAAAATATCTGGCAAAGATTGCATTATCACATTAAATTCGGTGGGTGATAGATTATTAAAAAAATAACACACTTTAATTAGGAAATCTTTCCAGGTTGTTATTTTATATTCTCCATTTTCAAAAAATATTGCCACTGGTTTTTGCC
>CANNFC010000055.1:0-9379 GCA_947503755.1 Rickettsiales bacterium
AAATTTTTAGGATCAGAGAATATTTTTTCTAGTTCATCTTGAGTTTTGCTTTTTATCTTAGAATTTATAAAACCTTCGATAATTTTCTCATTATCATTGTCTAATTTTCTCCTTTTATCTTCCTCTTTTCTCCTTTTTTCAAGGTATTGTTGCAATTCTAAAATTATTTCTTTAACATAAGAAAGTCATTATATATTTATAAAATAATAATTTCAAGAATTATTTTTAATTTTTTTTTTAGTAATGAAGAATCGAATTTGCCTGTAAAGATGAAAAATGCCATCACCTCACTTTTTTGGTGCTAAGTGCAAATTGCGGTTGATGGTTTTTGGTTCTGATGCAAACTAGGCTGTGATGTAAAAAATTTTCTTGGGTTTTGTCAAAATCGAAGCGATAATGGCTACCGCGACTCTCGGTTCGTTGCAGGGCAGAATAGGTCACCGCCAAAGAATTTAGCAATAAATTTTCGATTTCAAAATAATCGTTAAGCTCGTTGTTCCACAGCAAGCTTTTGTTGTTGAGGTGATAATTTTTGAGTTGTTGATAAAGCAAAATATTGCAATTGATGCCCTCGGTTAATAAATCGGCATGGCGAAAAATGCCGATGGTTTTTTCGTTGTTGAGTTGCATTTGTTGTTTGATGCTGGCTAAATTGTGTTCTTTATTTTTATTGCTGGCAAAAAGTTTTGTAAAATCGCTTATTTTTTCTGTGGCAAGTTGATGAGCAAAATTTTTATGTTGAGAAAAATCAATTTTTGCAACTGCTATTTCGCCTGCTTTTTTGCCAACAATTTGCCCAAAAACCACCAGCTCCAATAAAGAATTACAGCCCAATCTATTGGCGCCGTGCACAGAAACACAAGCCGATTCGCCCACACTAAACAGCCCATCTATCACTTCGCCAAAAGTGTTGCAAGGAATGCCCCCCATGGTGTAATGAGCAGAAGGGTGCACAGGAATTGGGCTGTTAAAAACATCGATATTGCCAAATTTGCTAGCGATTTCTAGCAGGCTAGGTAGTTTTTGTTGAATGGTTTGCCTGCTTAAATGGCGAAGATCGAGGTGCAAGCAATCTGCCTTTTGAGTTAATTCGCTTTGTTTGTTGCTAAAACAGCCGTTGCCTTTTTGTATTTCGCAAGCCATGGCAATTGAAATGGCATCGCGACAAGTAAGCTCCATAGTTTGAGGTTGGTAATCGGCCATGAAGCGATGACCGTGCTTGTTGAGTAAATAAGCCCCTTCGCCCCTAGCCGCCTCGCTGATTAGAATGCCAGAATTGGCAAGGCCGGTGGGGTGAAACTGCACAAATTCCATATCTTGTAAAGGCAACCCAGCCTTTAAAACAAGAGCCCCACCGTCTCCTGTGCAAATGCTTGATGAAGTGTTGTTTTGATAGATTTGGCTATAACCGCCTGTAGCTAAAACCAAGGCTTTGCTTGTGAAAATTACTAGTTCGCCTTGGTTAAAATCGATTGCCAAACAGCCGTAGCATTGATTGTTGGCAATAAGTAAATCTATCACTAAAATTTCTGCCAAAATGGGTATTTTTCGTTTTTTTACTTGTTGCAATAAAGTGTGTAGCAAAGAGTGGCCAGTTTTGTCTTGAGCATAACAAGCACGGTATGCCAAGCCATCTTTGCCATAGTTTAAAGATTGCCCGCCGTAGGGCCTTTGCTCTATTTTGCCAAAACTATCTCGAGAAAAAACCATTCCTTGGTGTTCTAAAAACAAAATCGCTTCGTTGGCTTTGGAACATAAAATTTCAACTGCATCGGCATCGGCCAAATAGGCAGAGCCTTTCATGGTGTCGTAGTAGTGCCATTGCCACTTATCGGGCTTAACATTGCCTAGGCTAGCATTGATGCCACCTTGGGCGGCCACTGTGTGGCTATGATTGGCAAAAACCTTGCTGATTACCGCCATATTGATTTTGCCATCTGCACTATCAAAAGCAGAAATTGCCGAGGTAAGACCGGCACCGCCCGCACCAACAATTAACAGATCAAATTGCTGGTGCCGAATGTTAAACATGATTTTTAAATAAATTAATTATGTATTTAAAGATGGGAAATGGTATTAGTTAAATTAACCACTAGCTCAATATGCTTGCTGTCGGCAAATTGATTGATGCCATGCATTTTATTGATGCGATAATTGTAGTCAAGTAAAATTTTTAAATCGGTTAATAAACTATACGGATTGCAAGAGACATAACAGACATTTTTTACTTGGCTTTTGGCGATTTGTAAAACTTGGGGAGAGGCTCCGTTTCTGGGTGGATTGATGATAACGGCTGTGAATTTGTTGAGTTCTTGCTGTGTGAGGGGATTAAAAAATAAATCGCGATGATGGGCTTTGATTTTGTTGGTCAATTGTTGTTTTTGACTATTTTTATTGGCAAGATCGATCATTTCTTGACTACCATCAAAAGATTGACTTTCTTTGATTAGTTGGTGTAAAGCAAAGCTGTAAATGCCAAAACCGCAATATAAATCGGCAATTAATGGTGGCTGTTGCTGGTTTAGTTGATTGATAAAAGCAGTTAATTCTTGGCAAATTGCTTGCAAACCACCTTTGCTGGCTTGCAAAAAAACCTCGTTATTCACTTGTAAATTGAGATCGTTGATGGCAATAAAACATGGCTTGGCAACAAAAAGTGGCTCTTGTTGTTGTAAAAAATGCCAACTTAAATTAATATTTTGTTGAAAAGCAAAGCTGGTTATGGCTTGTTTTTGTTGATAAGATAAACTTTTTTTGCCAATAAAAACTACATCTAAAACATTGTCAAAAGAAGTGATTTTTATTTGTGAAATAAAATTTTTAGCAAAACAATTTAAAAAATCTTGTAGTTTTGGCAAAAAAATATTGATTTTTTCTTCTGCCAAAGGGTGAAAAATAAGTGGGCTGTGCTGATGTGTTTTGGGTAAAAATTCGCCTAAAATGTTTTGTTGATTAATTTGTAAAACAATTCTTCTTCTTAAATTTTGGTTCGTCAACCAAGAAAAAACAATATTTTGAGTATAGTTGCCAAAAAGTTGCCAAACAAGTTGCTCTTTTTGGTTGTGATGATTTATCATTTTTTGTTGATTTGTGTGAGTAAATTATACCATTTACACTAATTAAAATCACATTATAACGAAATATTATATTCAGTCGTGCTAGACGCAACGACATGATTTTTGAGATAAAAACTTTAAAAAACTATTGCCTGTATATCCATACAGGCAGAGGCTTTTTGAAGCTTTTTAACCAAAAAGATGAAGTTAGAATGTGAAAAACCATAAGATTATTTTAATTTGTGGAAATGGTAATTAAGGCAACCCGTGGCATAGGCAGAGCCAAAATAAACTAAAAGACCAGTGGCAATAACCACTGCAAGTTGCCATATTTGCCACAAATTATTGCCGAAATGATTTTGACAAAACCATAAAGATATTGCCATAAAAACAGCAGAAACTAATATTTTGCCAATTTTTTGCCAAAACTTGGCAACAAAACTAAAATATTTTTTTTGCCAAGCCAAATAAAATAGTAAAGAAAAATTAACATAAGAAGCGATGATAGAAGATAAAATAATGCCCAGATAGCCAAAGTTATAAAGATGAAAAATATAATTAAAAAAAATGTTGAGCAACACACAAAAAATGGCGATTTTCATTGGTGTTTTGGTGTTGGATCGGGCAAAAAAAGTAGGTTCAAAAATTTTTACCAAAATATAAGCAGGCAAACCAAAAGAATAATATTTTAAAGCCAAGCCAACTTTGATGGTTTCGTGGTGGGTGAAGGCCCCTCTTTCAAAAAGCACTCCGATGATATTTTCAGCTAAAATAGTAAGTGCTAAACTGGCGGGAACGGCAAGTAGCAATCCAATTTCTAGAGCAGTGTTGTGTAGTTTGTTGGCTTTGTCTAGTTCGCCAGTTTTGATTTTTTTGGTAATGTTGGGTAGCAAAGCAACACTGATGGCAATACCAATGGTGGCAAGTGGCAGTTGATTGATGCGATCGGCATAATATAGGTAAGAAACCGCACCAACAATGGCACTGGCAAAAATCGAATCGATGAGCAAATTGATTTGCATCACATTGGCACCGATTAATCCGGGCACTAATTTTTTGAGAAAAACTCGCAAGTCGCCGTTATTTTTTGGTAGTTTCGGCATCACTAAACACCCATAGCGATAGCTAAAAAAACCAATAAAAAACAACTGCAACAGGCCAGCGGTAAAAACCCCCCAAGCTAAGGCATAGGCATAATTGCGAAAATAATTTCCTAAAACAGCGATAAAAAATATTAAGGTGATATTTAAAATAAGTTGAGTGGCAGAAGCGGTGGCGAATTTATTGAGAGAGTTAAGAACACTTGATAACAAAGAAACCATAGCAATAAAAACTAAATAAAAAATAGTGATTCTTGAAAGGCTGATGAGCAGTTGTGATTTTTCTGCTGAATCAAAAAATCCAGGAAAAAAAATCTTCATCAAAAAAGGCATAAACAGCTGAAAACAAATAACCACCAGCCATAAAATCAACAGCAACCAAGCAGAAATATTGGCAATAAATTGCTTACTTGCTTCTACTCCTTGATTGCTATTTTTATCGATAAGCAAAGGCACGAAAGCATTGTTAAAAGCACCTTCGGCAAAGATTCGGCGAAAAAAATTTGGCACCCGAAAAGCAGCAAAAAAAACATCAGAAAGTAAACCGATGCCTAGAAACTTGGCAATAAAAATATCTCTTACAAACCCCAAAATTCGCGATAAAGAGATGAAAAAAGAAATAGTAGCAATATTTTTTGCAAACATAATATTTATTTAAATAGTTAAAATCGATCTGAATTCCCCCTGAATTCCCCCTGAATTCCCCCTGAATTCCCCTTTTGCAGAAGGGGAATTTTTGCCCCAGTGCTGTTTGCCGACACTATCCCGGCGCTTCGTCCCCTTCTGCAAGAAGTGGAATTTTACCCCCATTTCTGTTAAATAAGGGGAATTAAAATCGATTTTTTTGATAATGCGACAAAATCGCCGACCAAAGCATTTCGTAAATTGGTGCTGATGATTTTTAAAATATTGTTTCGCACATATTCTTCGGCAACAACTGTGCCAAAGCGGTTAATAGAAATATCGTAGTTGTCGCTAGCGGTGGCTGAGCCAGAGCCGACGATTTGGTTGGTTTCTAGATTTTGTAAAGTGTAGTTGGTGGTGATGGTGATTCTGTTTCGCCCCGCCGCACCAGTGCTGGTGATGTAGGTTGAGCTGGTGGTGGTGGTGGTTTGTAAAATTAACAAATATTTCGTGGCGATATCGATTTTATCGGGGTTAAGCAGGTTGTATAAACTGCTTTGCAATTCCCAATCTAGTTGAGTGAGTTTTTTTTCAATTTTGATTGAGGCAAGCCGATATGCCAAAGAAGTTGATAGTTCGTGATCTTTGTAAATAACTTCAAAACCACAGCCGACTAGCAAAAAAAAAGCTATGAAAACTATTTTTATTGTGGTGTTTTTAATTATTTTCATTGTTGAGGGCAGATTGAAGAAATGCCACAAACAACGGATGGGCAGAAAAAGGTTTTGATTTTAATTCGGGATGAAATTGCACACCAATAAAAAACTTATGTTGTGGTAATTCAACAATTTCGGGCAATTTGCCATCGGGCGAAAGACCAGAAAAAACCAAGCCCGCTTCTTGCAGTTGTTGTTTGAAATCAATATTCACCTCGTAGCGATGCCTGTGTCTTTCGTGAATTAAATTTTGTTGATAAATCTGAAAAGCTAAAGTTTTTGGTTGTAATGCACAAGGGTAAGAGCCAAGCCTCATGGTGCCACCGAGCTTTTCGGTGCTACCTTTTTTGATGGTTTTGCCAGTTTCGTCTTGCCAATGTTGCATAGTGCTAATAATGTGAGTTCCTTGCTCGTCGTTTTCGCTAGAAGTGGCGTTTTTGATGTTTAGCACATTTCGAGCAAATTCGATAACCGCCATTTGCATACCATAACAAATGCCAAGATAAGGAATGTTGTTTTCTCGGGCATATTTGATGGTGGCGATTTTGCCTTCGGTGCCATCAATGCCAAAGCCTCCTGGCACTAAAATTGCTTGTAGGTTTTTAGGTAGTTTAAGATTTTTTCCTTCTCGAGCATTAACCCATAAAAAATTTACTTTTGTTTTGAGGGCAAAGCCAGCATGGTTGAGGGCTTCAAGCAATGATTTATAGCAATCTTGGTAGTCGATATATTTGCCGACAATTGCAACATTCACAGTGTGTTTTGGGTTTTTGATGGCATCATCAATGGCGAGCCATTTGCTTAAATCGGGCTTGCTTGCAGGTAAATTAAAGAAGTTTAAAATAGCGGTATCAAGCCCGTTTTGATGATAAACAATTGGTGCTTGATAAATATTTTGGCAATCAGGGGCGGCAATTACCGCATTTGCTGGCACCGAACACATTTGGGCGATTTTTTGCAAATGTTGTGGCTCAATTATTTTTTCGGCTCGACATAAAATAATGTTGGGCTGAATGCCGATAGAGCGAAGTTCTTTTACCGAATGTTGAGTTGGTTTGGTTTTAAGCTCGCCAGCACTGGCAATGTAGGGAAGTAAAGTAAGGTGTAAAAAAGCACACTTATTGGGCATTTCGTAGGCAAGTTGCCTGATGGCTTCAAAAAAAGGTAGGGCCTCGATGTCGCCCACCGTGCCACCAATTTCGCAGAGCATAAAATCAACCCCGCTGATGTTGTGCAAAATAAAATCTTTAATGAGGTTGGTTATGTGCGGAATGACCTGCACTGTGCCACCCAAATAATCGCCTTTTCTTTCTTTTTTGAGTAATTTATCATAAATTTGCCCTGCGGTGATGCTGTCTTCTTTTTTGGCATCAACCCCAGTGAATCTTTCGTAGTGGCCCAAGTCGAGGTCGGTTTCTGCCCCGTCTTCTGTTACAAAAACTTCGCCGTGTTGCAAAGGGCTCATGGTGCCAGGATCGATGTTAAGATAAGGGTCGAGTTTGCGAAGTTTAACCGAAAAACCTCTTGCTTGCAATAAAGAAGCCAAAGAAGCCCCTGCCAAACCCTTGCCTAAAGAAGAAACAACCCCGCCTGTGATAAAGATGAATTTGGTTTGCATAAACTACTTACCTGCAATAATTCGGTCAACTAATTGCTTGATAGTGGGAATAAAGCCGTTGTCATAAAAAGGATCGGTAGCAAATTTATAGGCAGAGTGCCCAGAAAACATCAGTTGATTGGTGATGTCAATGTTAAAGCGAATATCTTGCAAAGTTTTTTGGATGCAAAAACTTCGTGGATCGGCTTTTTTGCTGGTGGTGTAGTGCATTTCGGGCTTGTCAGACCAGTTGCTAAAACGGCACTGACTTAAACAGCCCATACAGTTGATTTGATCGTTAAGAATTTGTTGAGCCTTAGGTTTATCGACAAAAACCAAAGTTTCGTCGGGAGTTTTTAAGGTTTCGGTGAAGCCATTTTGTTGCCATTCTTGGGCTTTTTGCTGATCGGAACTTTTGATATAAACCAACCTGCCTCGGTTGCCAAAGGGTAGGGTGGTGGTAAATTCGCCCTCTGAATTGTTTTTGTAGTCGATTTGCCTTAATTCTCTCGCTTTAAGTTCTAAAATAAAATCGTTTTCGATTGCCGAAGAATAAAAGCCAGTTGGGCTAAAGCGATTTAAATAAACATCACCTTCTTTGAGGTTTCGTAAAATGTTTTTCCACTCAGAAGAAATAGGATATTCTTGAGTAAGCATTGGTCGAGTGCCAAATTGAAAGGCTATCAAACCAATTTCGGTATTGTCTAGCCAATGCTCAAAATCTTGCAAATTCCACACTCCGCCCGCCATAATGATAGGCACATTTTGCAAGCCAATTTCGTTCATAAAACTTCGAATTTCAACCACTCTTGGGTAGGGATCTTCGAAAGCATTTGGGTTTTCGGCATTAGATAAACCATTGTGCCCGCCCGCTCTCCACGGGCATTCGTAGACTACACCGCCTAATAATTCTTTGGCTTTGTGATAGCTTCTTTTCCATAAAGCACGAAAAGCCCGCATCGAAGAAACAATCGGGTAATAATGCACCTTGTATTTTTCGGCAATTTCTGAAAGCCGATAGGGCATACCAGCACCACAAGTGATGCCGTGTATTAGGCCTTTTGCCCCTTCTAAAATGCCATGCAAAACTTGTTCGGCACCGCCCATTTCCCATAGCACATTCATATGGATTCGCCCATTATTGCCAGCGATGTCAGAAGCGATTTTGGCTTGCGAAATGCCACCTTTGATAGAATAATCGATGAGCTCTGCATGCTTTTCTCGACGAGTGTGAGTGTTGTAGACCAACGGCACTAATTGTTGATTTTCGTCGATATAATCGGCATTAACCCCCGAAAAAGTGCCAACAGCACCCGCTTTGGCAAAATGGCCTGCGGTTTTGCCGTTGGTGATGCCAACCCCTTTTCCACCCTCAACAACCGGCAAACATTCGATGCCAGAAATAATTAATGATTTTAATTTGTTTAACAATTGTAAAACTCCAAACTATTAGTAATGCTAAATTTTTGTATAATTTAAAATTATTTATTCTAAAATTATTTTCATATATTTCAACAACATTTTTTGATTATGCGAAATCTCATTTTTTTTGTGATATTTTTTTTGCTGTGTGGCAATGTTTTGGCACTTAGCCCCGAAGAAAGGTTTGCCAATCCCAAGCAAGAACAACAAGCAAGGCAAATTTTTTTGCAAGTAAAGTGCCTCACTTGTCAAGGGCAAGTGATTGAAAACTCCGATAGCGATTTTGCCTACTCGCTTCGCCAATTTATTCGCAAAGAAATTGCCAACGGCAAAAACGAAGCAGAAATTAAAACAATGCTTATCAAAAACTTCGGCTCACACATTTTAATCAGCTCGCAAAAAAAAATTTATTTGGTGCTCGTTTTGGCTTCGATTTTTACCATAACACTTTTGCACCCCAAAATCTTTTTTTTTATGAAAAAAAATCGCCTGCGAAGTGGTGATGAGTAGTGTTGGCTAGTAGTTATCGGTGGACAATTCCCCTTCTTGCGAAAAGGGGTGCCCGCGATAGTGGGCGGGGTAGTGTCGGTAGCCGATCTCGGTCAGAATTCCCCTTCTTGCAGAAGGGGTGGCACGAAGTGCCGGGGTAGTGTCGGAAACCAGAACTCGAAAAAGATTTAGCTTGAAAAACCATCGGCGATCGTCTCCCAACACTACCCCGTCTTTTTTGCTATCGCAAAAAATCCACCCCTTCTAAAAAAGGGGAATTTACATCGAGTGCTTTTGTATTTCTCTCATAAAAAGTAGCTCTCGGATATTCCCCTTCTGCAGAAGGGGTGGCACGAAGTGCCGGGGTAGTGTCGG
>CANNFC010000056.1:0-9328 GCA_947503755.1 Rickettsiales bacterium
AAATTTTTCAAAGCATACATCGATACCAGCTTGATTGAACTAGATTATCAAAAAGCAGGAGAATTGATGCAAGGTTTTATTACAGATAGTAAAAATTGACCAAAAACTGTTGTTGTAAAACCCTGGTCTAGCTATATGAATAATCAAGAAGGAGATATTGGAAACTATATTAGCTAGACAACCTTGTTTCGCTCGCCAAAAATGGCTTGCCCAATTCGAATTTGGGTGGCACCAAGTGGTAAGGCATATTGAAAATCAGCCGACATACCCATAGAAAGTTCTGACAAATCTAGTTGATTGGCTATTTTTTGCATCAAGGCAAAATAAGGAGCGGGCTGTTTGGTGATGGGCGGAATGCACATAAGGCCAGCAATTGGCAGAGATATTTCTTGACAAAAACTATAAAAATCAAATATTTCTGTGGGTAAAATCCCTTGTTTTTGCGGTTCAGAGCCAATGTTTACTTGAATAAAAATAGCCAGTTTTTTTTGTTGTTTATCAATTTCTTTTTTTAGGAGAAGAGCATTTTTTTTGCTATTTAAAGTGGCGACAGTATGAAACAAACCGACAATTTCTTTGATTTTATTGCCCTGTAAATTGCCGATAAATTGCAGTTCTAAATGTTGATTTTGCATCAAGATTTTTGGCCATTTTTGTTGAGCTTCTTGCAAATAATTTTCGGCAAAGCAAGTATAGCCTGCATTGATTGCAGATGCAATTTTTTCTTCAGGCATAGTTTTGCTTACAGCCACAATTTTTACTGGCTTATTTGGTAGGTGATAATTTTTAAATATTTCGGCAATTTTATGGTCAAAATAATTTTTTACAAAAGTAGTCAATATTTTTAACCCCCGCCAATAAAATGAACTATTTCAATGATATCGTTTTGGACAATGATGGTGTGGTTAAAATCATGGTGAAAAACTAAATTTTGATTTAATTCTACCGCCACTTTGGTGGTATCAAGATTGAATTGTTGCAACAAATCGCTAATGCTTGTGTTGTTGTTGATAATGGTTTTTTCGCCGTTTAAGAGTATTTGCATTTTTATGACATTGCTAACATTTTTTCTAAAGGTTTTCTGGCAGAAGTAATTAATTGTGGAGATAAAATTATTTCTGCTCCAAAGCTAGATTGCTTAATGTCTTTCATAGCTAAATAGATTTTTTCTAAACTATTAAGTTGCATATAAGGGCAAGTGTTGCAAGCAGAACAGCCGGCGGTGTTGACAAAAGGGCAATCATAAAAAATAGCAGATGGGTTAATTATTTTCATTTGATGAATAATATTTGGCTCGGTTAGCACAATAAATTCGGCACCAATATTTTGCTTGACATAATTAAGCAAAGAAGAGGTTGAACCGATGTGATGAGCATAGTTTAAAAGGCTTTCTGGGCATTCTGGATGGGCAATAACTTTTGCCAAAGGGTGTTTTACAGTGAGCTTGACCAGTTCTTTTTCGCTAAATCTTTCGTGAACCAAGCAACTGCCTTGCCACAAAATAAGATTTCTTTTAGTTTGTTGAGCGATAAATCTGCCTAAATGTTGATCGGGAGCAAAAATAATTTCTTGATCGACAGGAATTTGCTCGATAATTTTTTTAGCATTAGTGGAAGTGACAATAATGTCGGAAAGTGCTTTAATTTCGGCAGAGCAATTGATGTAGGTGATGGCGATTGCTTTTGGATGCAGAGAGCGAAAATGAGCAAACTCTGCCGGTTGGCAAGAGTCTTCGAGACTGCAACCCGCTTTTATATCGGGAATTAAAACTTGTTTATGAGGAGACAAGATTTTTGCCACCTCTGCCATAAATTTAACTCCACAAAAAACAATTTGATTGGCATCGTTGTGCAGAGCCTTTCTTGATAAATCAAGAGAATCGCCCACAAAATCGGCAATATCTTGTATTTCGCTGTTTTGGTAAAAATGAGCAAGAATAATGCTATTGTTTTGTTTTTTTAGATCTAATATTGCTTGCTGTAAATTGGAAGGAAAATTTATCATATCAATTATGAGCGATTATGGTCGCCAATTCAAGAAATTATTTAAAAATTGCAAACCAATTTCACCACTTTTTTCGGGATGAAATTGTGCCCCAACAATGTTATCTTTAGCAATAACAGCACTAATTTTGGTGTTGCCATATTCGGCATAAGCCAATAAATTGTTGTCGTTTTGGCAAATAAAATGAAAAGAATTGGCAAAATAAAAATCATTACCATTACCAATGTTTTTTAAAATAGGATGTTTATTGTTTTTCACAACAAGATTGTTCCAGCCCATATGTGGCACTTTTAAGTTTGGTTCGATGATTTTTTCTACTCTGCCATTAATAAAATTCAAGCCTTGATGTTCGCCATTTTCAAAACCTATAGATGCTAAAACTTGCATACCAACACAAATTGCTAAAAATGGTTTTTTAAAATTTAATACTTGATTTCTTAGCTCAGAAACAAAGCCCTCAATGTTTCGCAAGCCCTGCATACAGTCGCCAAAAGCACCAACCCCAGGTAATAAAAAATAATTAGACGATTTGAGATCAGAAATTTTGTTAGAAATAATAATTTCGATATCATTGTTAGATGAGACAGTTTTTAGGGCATTGAATACCGATTCAACATTGCCGGCACCGTAATCTATGATAGTTAATTTCATTTCTTATTGAAGAATTTAATTTTTTGAAAGTTTTTAGCTTTAATAAACGAAAAATCAAAATATGTTTTGCTTTTTATGACCATTTGCAATGCTTCAAAATCATTTTTGGCAAAAAAAAGCCCAACATAATTATATTTTAATTTATTTTGCAAATAATTGCACTTCCAGTTATAGGCATTAAGACCTATCATTAGGTGAAACAGAATTAACAAATAAAGATAATTAATATGCAGTAATTTACATAAAACCAAAATAACAGCGATATTGCCAAGATAAAACAAGCTTTCTTGCCACATTTTTTGATATAAAAACCAAAAAATGCCGAAGAAAAAAACCGACCAAGAAAAAGAGCTTTCTTTAATAACTAAAAGCTCTTCTACTTGACCATGATTATTGTGTTTTAATAAAGCATTATAACCTATCATTTATAATTAAGATAAATTTAGAGCTTTTTTAACTTTTTCTACAATGCTAATAAAAGTTTCTGGCTGATGAACCGCCAAATCGGCAAGAACTTTACGATCAAGATCGATTTTGGCAAGTTTTAAGCCATTAATAAATTGCGAATAAATTAAGTTTTGTTGACGAACCGCGGCATTGATTCGCTGAATCCACAAGCCTCTCATATCTCTTTTTCTGACTTTACGGTCGCGATAGGCATATTGCAGGGCTTTTTCTACTTTTTCAATCGCTACTCTAAAACAATTTTTTGCTCTTCCGCGGTAGCCTTTGGCCATTTTTAAGATTTTTTTGTGTCTGGCTTTTTTGACAACACCTTTTTTTACTCTACTCATAAACTAAAAATAATAAGATTGAAATTAACGACTATACGGCATTTTGAACTTTAAAATGCTAGCAGAATGACCTTCGGACAAAATAGCAGATTTTCTGAGATTTCTTATTTGTCTTTGGCTTTTTTTGTTAAGATTGTGCCTCTTACCGGCTTGTTTATAAGATATTTTGCCAGTGCCAGTGATACGGAATCTTTTTTTGGCACTGCTGTTAGTTTTAACTTTTGGCATGTTTTTATTTTGTTTTATATTGCAGAAAAATAGGTAATTTAACACTTTAACTTGTATTAAATATTTATAACCCATCAATCAAACAGAAATTATGTTATTTTGACATTTATTAATAATTGCTAAAATATTTTGCCATAAATTTCTTGCAACAAATTATAAAACAACAAATTTTATAATGCAAATAATTTTTATGAAAAAAAATGTTGCTAACTAAGATTAATTTTATTAAAATATTGGCAAAATAATTGTTTGACATTTTTGTCGAATGTGTTTTTGCTTAACGACCCATAATAAACAAGGGTTAGACTCTGTAAATTAAGTAAAAAAATTTAATTTTAATCATAACACTATAATATGGCTCGTCAAATAGAAATCGAAAAATATCGTAACATCGGCATTATGGCTCATATCGATGCTGGCAAAACCACCACCACCGAAAGAATTTTATTCTACACAGGCAAATCTCACAAAATTGGCGAAGTTCACGATGGCGCAGCCACTATGGATTGGATGGCTCAAGAACAAGAAAGAGGCATCACCATCACTTCTGCGGCCACTACTTGCTTTTGGAAAAATCATCGCATTAACATTATCGACACACCGGGTCACGTTGATTTTACCATCGAAGTTGAAAGATCGTTAAGAGTTCTTGATGGGGCGGTTGCTGTGTTTGATTCGGTTGCCGGTGTTGAGCCACAATCTGAAACTGTCTGGAGACAAGCCAATAAATATAAAGTGCCAAGAATTTGCTTTGTCAACAAAATGGATCGAGTTGGTGCCAATTTTTATCGCTGTGTCGAAATGATGAAAACTCGCCTTGGCGCTAGAGCAATACCCATTCAATTACCAATCAGCGAAGCCGAAAATTATGGTGGCTTAATCGATCTAGTTAAAATGAAAGCTGTGGTTTGGAAAGACGAAACTATGGGTGCCGACTACACTTATGAAGAAATTCCACAAGATTTGCAAGAAAAAGCTAAACAATATCGCGAACAACTAGTTGAAGCCGCGGTTGAGCAAGATGATGCATTGATGGATAACTATCTCAATGGCAAAGAAATTTCCGAAGAAGATCTAAAAAAATGCATCAGAAAAGCAACTGTTGCTGGTGCTTTTGTGCCTGTAGTTAACGGCACGGCCTTTAAAAATAAGGGAGTACAAACTTTGCTTGATGCTGTGGTCGATTATTTGCCAAGCCCAAAAGATATCAAAGAAATTCCTGCCATCAACTTAAAAGACGAACAACCAATTGCAATTGATTGCGGCAATCAAAAATTTGCAGGCTTAGCCTTTAAAATTATGACCGATCCTTTTGTTGGTTCTCTTACTTTTGTCAGAATCTACTCTGGGGTGCTAAGTGGTGGAACCGGGGTTATTAATACCACCAAAAACAACAACAAAGAAAGAATTGGTCGAATATTGCTTATGCATGCCAATAATCGCGAAGATATTAAAGAGGCCTATGCTGGCGATATTGTTGCCTTGGCTGGTTTAAAAAACACCACCACAGGCGATACCTTGGTTGAGCCAGACAACAATATAATTCTTGAGAGAATGATATTTCCAGATCCTGTAATTGAAGTTTCGGTTGAGCCAAAATCAACTGCCGATCAAGAAAGAATGGGCATGGCTCTTTCTCGCTTGGCCTCTGAAGATCCCTCTTTAAGAATTGAATCCGATAAAGAATCTGGTCAAACCATTTTAAAAGGTATGGGGGAATTACACCTCGAAATTATTATCGACAGAATGAAAAGAGAGTTTAAGGTCGATGCCAACATTGGTCAGCCAAAAGTTGCTTACCGTGAAGCCATCACTAAATCTACCGAAATCGATTACACTCACAAAAAACAATCTGGCGGTGCCGGTCAATTTGCCAAGGTTAAAATTATTTTCGAACCACTAGAAGCCGATAACAAAGAAAATTTTATCTTTGAAAGCGAAGTTGTGGGCGGTAGAGTGCCAAAAGAATATATTCCTGGTGTTGAAAAAGGCTTAACATCAGCCAAAGAAACTGGTGTTTTAGCTGGCTATCCTGTTGTTAGACTAAAAGCAAGGCTTATTGATGGCGCTTATCACGATGTTGACTCTAGTGTTTTGGCTTTTGAAATTGCCGCACGATCTGCTTTTCGCGAAGCAATGCAAAAAGCTGGAGCCATCATTCTTGAGCCAATCATGAAGGTAGAAGTCGTAACTCCCGAAGATTATATGGGCGATGTAATTGGCGACATCAATTCAAGAAGGGGGCAAATTCAAAATCTCGAAGCTCGAGATGTAACACATGTTATTACTGCTAAAATTCCGCTTTCATCAATGTTTGGTTATGTCAACAACCTTCGTTCTTTATCGCAAGGTAGAGCAAGTTATAGCATGGAGTTTGAGTGCTACGAAGCTGTGCCAGCACACATTGCCGAAGAAATTAAAGCAAAAAAAGCCTAGTTTTTTGCAAAACAAAAAAGCCATTAGCAGTATTGAAAAAAATATAAAAAGATTTGGCATGATTTATTCAATGAATTGTCTTTATGATGCAGAAACTAATGACATGTTAGCTTTTGACATATGGGACGGTGATAATTTTAGCGAAGATACTAAATTTGCCATCGCAAGTTATATTTTAGATGACGTCAAACAAAATATTTTAACTAATGGCAAACAAATCTAAAAAAATAAAAGAAGAAGATTTTCTTAATTATTTCGCAAAAAATAAATTGCCAAATCAAACACAAATTGCAAAACATTTCAATATCAGCAAAAGAACAATTTTAAGATATTTGGAATGCTATAAATTGCCCAGGCAATTATTATCAAAAACACCATTGCCAAGTAGTGCCGACCCTGATTTGCAAATAAAAATTTTAGCTTGTTATAAATTTAACAAAAAAATTAATGATATTTGCAAAGCAACAAAAACTAGTAAATATCTAGTTAAACAAATCATCGAAAACTATAAACAAAATAGATAAAAAAAAACTACAAATTATAAAACCTAGAAAAATTTTAGGCTATGGCAAAACCACACACCAAAATAAAATCATGACCAACTCTCACAACCTCAAGTTTATCGATCTCTTTGCTGGCATTGGTGGCTTTCATCTTGCTTTTCATAGTGCTGGTTGCGAATGTGTTTTTGCTTGCGAAATAGATAAATTCGCCAGATCAACCTACTATAATAATTTTCTTAAAATATCACCAAATCTATTTGCAAATAACAACTTTTTTGACGATATTCAAAAAGTAAAAACCGAACAAATTCCTGATTTCGATATTTTATGTGCTGGGTTTCCTTGTCAACCATTTTCGCAAATTGGCTTTAAAAATGGCTTTTTAGATCAGAAAGAAAACAGAGGCAATATGTTTTTTGAAATTATTAAAATTTTACAAATCAAAAAGCCAACAGCATTTTTTTTAGAAAATGTTCGTAATCTCGAAAAGCATGATAATGGCAAAACTTTTGATACGATAAAAAAATCAATTAAAAATCTAGGTTATTCTTTTTATTATAAAATAATTAAAGCATCAGATTATGGCTTACCTCAACACAGACCTCGTTTATTTATGGTTGGCTTTAAAAATCAACAAAATTTTAAAAGTTCATTTAAGTTTCCCGATAAAATTCCACTAAAATATACTATGTCAGATATTTTTAACGGAAAATGTAGTAAAGATATAGGTTTTACAATGAGAGTTGGTGGCAGAGGTAGCAAAATAAACGACAGAAGAAATTGGGAATTTTATAGAGTTAACAATGAAATCAAAAGAATAACCTCAAAAGAAGGAAAATTAATGCAAGGCCTTCCTGATGATTTTACATTTACTGTTTCAGAAATTCAGGCAATGAAACAACTTGGAAATTCAGTAGCAATTTCAGCGGTCGAAATTGTAGCCAAACAAATGGTGCAATATATCAAATATGGCAACAATAGTACAGAAAAATATCAAAAAGATTTATTTGAAAACTATGAAATTTAATAAAGGAGAGTGGAGTGAATTATATGTATTTATTAAAATATTATCCAATAATAAAATTTTCTTATTGGATGAAAATTTGAATTATATAAACTCTTTTTATGAAGTGATTAAAGTTATTAGAAAAGAATTGATTAATTCAACTTATATAATCAATAAAGATGGTAAAATAATTAAGCAATACGAAAACAGCAATATTGAAATAGAAAAAAATAAAATTATTTATTTTTCATTAATGATTTTAAATTATTTAAAAAGCAATTCTGGCTCATCTTTTGTAATCAATGAGATTAGCGATATTTTTCAAATAATAGATTCAAGCACAATAAAAAGTGGCAACAGTTATAATAAGTCAGATATAACATTATTTTTAAGTAATTCCGAATTTTTTAACAAAGAGTTTAATTTTAGCATAAAATCTTATATCGGAAATTCTCCTACTCTTCTTAATTCTTCACGAGCAACGAACTTTATTTATTCAATAAACATCTCTGAAAAAGAAATGCAAGAAATTAATTCAATTGAGACAAAACAAAAAATTAGAGACAGAATTTTATATTTGAAGAATAATAGTATTTTTATGAAATTTGAATATATTGAAAATAATTCTTTTTTTACCAATATTAGATTAATCGATGCATTATTACCGAATACTTTGGCCAAAATATTATTAAATTTTTATTCTGGAAATGGCAGAAAATTAAGTGATTTAACTAATTTAGTTTCTAACAACAATAAATATTTTTCAAAAAACGAGCTAGAATATAAAATAAAATTGTTTTTATTAAGCATTGGTCTAGGTATGGTTCCTGCAAAAGAATGGGATGGTTTTTATAGTGCAGATGGCTATATTGTTGTAAAAAATAATGGAGATATTGGCTGTTTTGATATTTTAAATAAAAAAACCTTAGCTAATTATTTATATCACAATACTAAGCTTGATACACCTAGTAGCTCTAGACATGATTTTGGATATGTTTATAAAAATAATGATAAGTTTTATATTAAATTAAATTTACAAATCAGGTGTTAAATAATAATACCATTTCAACTTAAAATACATTTGTTAGATATTTAATCAATCTAACTTCATCTTTTTGGTTAAAAACCTGTCGCTCTCGAAGCACTTCTACTTTTTGTATAAAAAAGCCTCAAGCTGTATGAATATACAGCTTTCGTTTTTTTAAAGTTTTTATCTCAAAAATCATGTCGTTGCGATAGCGCGACTAAACATAATATTTCGTTATAATGCGGTATTTATTTGTGTAAATGGTATTAATGAAGAAAAAGCAAGAACCATTGCATCTCATGGATCTTTTATTTTTGTATCCGATGAAATTTATCAAAGTAGAGAATTTTTAAAAAATAATGAACAAGTTTTTTCGGTGAAAGATTTAAATATAGAAACTTTAAAAAAAATAGGCTCTAGACAATTTTAGAGAACATTTCCTTCCGTTATTTTCAACAAAATTTTATATAAATTTTGTTTTTTCGTTATTAAATTTAAACTCACTTTCTTTATAGGTGCAAGATAAACTTAAGGGCAAGATAAACTTATCATCGGTTAATATATTAAATTTTGCCAATATTTTCTTTGCCAAAATATAAGCTGGCTCCAAAAATATTCTATGCCATTGACATGATTTTTACCATAGATAATCTTTTGGCGAATTCATTTTTTGCCAAAA
>CANNFC010000057.1:0-9241 GCA_947503755.1 Rickettsiales bacterium
TTTGAGCTCCCATTGTAGTGGAATATTGAATTTTTCTTGCACTTTTTCTTGGGCTAGTTTGCCTAAATCAAGCAGGTTTTGTGCAGTTGCTTGATTGGTGTTGATTAAAAAATTGCAGTGCTTGCTTGAAAAACAGGCGTCGCCAATAAAATGACCTCTTAAACCGACAGCATCTATTAATTGCCAAGCCCTAAGATTTGTGCCAAGGTTTGTGTGTTGATTTTCTGGGTTTTTAAAGGTGCTCCCGCCAGTTTTTGCTCGAATTGGCTGAGATTCTTCTCGTTGTTGTTGTAGGGTTTTGATTTTTTCTGCTACAAGTTGCGGGCTACTTTCTTGGCAAGCAAAAACCGCTTCGACAAAAATATATTGTTTAGTTAAAGAGTTGCCACGATAAATAAAGCCGAAATCTTGATTGCTAATTTTGTGTAAATTTCCTTGATAATCAAGTGCTGTGGCTTCTATTAAAAACTGCGAAATGTCGCTACCATAGCAGCCAGCATTCATAGCAACCCCGCCACCAACAGAGCCAGGAATGGTGTTTAAAAATTCTAAACCGCCCAGGCCATATTTTTGGCAATATAAAGAAACGGTAGAGCACAAATTGCCCCCGCCCACTGTTAATAAATTTTGCTTGCAACTGATGTTGGTAAATTCTTTGCCAAGTTTAATAACCACCCCAGAAACGCAGGGTTTGGTGATGATAATATTTGAGCCAGCCCCAATTATTTGTATGGGAATTTGGCAATCAACCTTGCTTAAAAAATGTTGCAAATCGGCAAGGCAAGATGGCCTAAACACAACATCGGCAACTGCTGGCAAGCCAAACCAGTTGATTATTGAAGCAGATTTTTTGTAGGTGCCTGTAACTTTTGGTAAATCTACTTTTGGTAAAAAATCAAGCATTATTTTTTTAATCTTTTAAAGCCAAGGTCGAGATCTTCTTTGAGATCTTCGATTGCTTCAAGGCCAATGCTGATGCGAAGGCAAGTTTTGTCTGAGTAAGGAAATTTGGTTGCCGTTCTAATCGAAGTGGCATCAAACGGTAAAATTAAAGATTCATAACCGCCCCAAGAATAACCCATACTAAAAAATTGCAATTTATCAACCATTCTGGCTAAAGATTCGTTAGAATATTTTTTATCAAGCACCACAGAAAACAAGCCAGCCGCCCCAGTAAAATCTCGCTTCCATAAAGCATGATCTGCATCGCTTGGTAGAGCAGGGTAGAGCACTTTTTCTACTTCTGGTCTTTTGCTAAACCAGTGAGCCATTTCTAGGGCAGATTTAAAGCAATGATCGATTCTAAGTTTGAGGGTTCTGAAGCCTCTTTGCACCATATAAGAGCAATAAGGTGCTGCCGTTGGTGCCATATAGCGAAAGGCTTCATACATTGTGCGAAAGTGTTTTTCTTGCACTGTGATGGAGCCCATCATAATGTCGGAATGACCGTTGATATATTTGGTGAGAGCCATTACCGAAACATCAACTAAATGTTCGAAAGGTTTAAAATAAATGCCGCTCGCCCAAGAATTGTCAAGAATGGTGATTATTTCGTGTTTTTTTGCTACTTGACAAATTGCCGAAACATCAGATATTTCAAAGGTTTGCGAACCGGGGCTTTCTAAAAAAATAACCTTTGTGTTTTCTTGTATTAAATTAGCGATGTCGCCACCAATGTGTGGGTCGAAATAGGTGGTTTCGATGCCAAGTTTTTTGAGAAATTTATCGGCAAAACCTCTGGTTGGCGAATAAACATTATCAACCACCAGCATATGATCGCCTTGTTTTAGAAAAGCAATGAGAGCGGTGTTGATGGCAGAGGCACCAGAAGAGGTGACAAAAGTGTTGTAGCCACCTTCGAGTTCGGCAACGGCTTGCTCGAGGGCGAAATTGGTTTGGGTGCCGTATCTGCCATATTTTAGCTCGTAGGGTTGCACCAAATCGTTGTTAGAATAGCCTCTTTCGGCATAAAGCAAATCTTTTAAAGTAGGAAAAACAATAGTTGAGCTTTGGTAAATTGGCGGGTTAACCATTCCGCCTTGTTCTTTTGGGTGTCGGCCTGCATGCACAATTTTGGTGGCTTCGTGTAGTTTTTTATCCATAGTTATGTTATAAATAAGTTTATCAAAAATAAATGCAAAATATTTTACCCAATATTAATTTTGAAAGCAATAATAAATGCAAAATATTTTACCCAATATTAATTTTGAAAGCAATAAGATTTTCTAAAATTGGCACCAGTTGATATTGTTCATCAAAACTATTGCCAAAGATGGGGCCAAATTTTTTGCTATTGAACTGATTTTCTTTTGAAATAACATAATTTTCTAAGCCAAAATTTAGGGCGGAAAATATAAAAGACAGCACCAAGCTTGGCGAAGCCGAAGCCGAAGCAACTCTATATTCGAGCCTTTTGGCGGTTTCTCCTTTGGCAAGACGAACCGCGCAAGTTCTGTTGTTGTTGCCAAAGCTTAAATGAGTGGGGCTAGTGTTTTTTTGTTGAGAAAATAAATATTTATTGTCTTTTTGACAATAACGAAAATAATCTTGCTGATATAAATTTAACATAGCCAAATTTTGCTTGGTTTTGTCAAGCAAAAAAACCGCCATCATCACATAAAAATTGTCAATAAAATCGCCGTTTTGTTGATTTTTTGGCAAGCAAGACAAGCTAAATTGCAAAGCACTTCCGCAATCGTTGTTTATTGGCTTGCCAGCAAAGCTTACCCACAAATTATGTTGTGTAGCTAGTTGATAAATATGCTTTTTGGTTTTGGCAATTTCTGCAATTAAAGCCAAAAAATTATCGGTATAATCAAAAACCACTTCGAGTTGGCCATTACCTTGTTCTGTTTTGCAGTTTGTCACATTTTCTAAAAAAATATTTAACTGTTCTGATTGAGCGGAAACAAGGGGGGAAAGGCTAGAAAATACATAAAATTCTAACTCAGATCCGATGCAAAAATTTTGACAATATTGAGCAGATTTTTGTTGAAACTCAACAATATTTGATTGTAAAATTTTGTTTTGTTCTAAAAATAAATTGCTGTCAAGCATAAAAAAATATTGATTATCTTGTTTTTTGATAGTATAGTGAAACTAATACAAAAAAAACTTTTGCAATAATTTTAATTCATTAAAAATAAAATGGAAATCATCCTTGCTAATCCTCGAGGTTTTTGTGCCGGTGTGACAAGAGCAATTCAAGCCGTAGAAAAAGCTTTGCAACTCTACGGCAAGCCAGTTTATGTGAGGCACGAAATTGTGCATAATAAATTTGTGGTTGAAAGTTTAAAAGCCAAGGGGGCAATTTTTGTGCAAGAAATAGCCGAAATACCACATGGTGCCACCACAATTTTTTCGGCTCACGGAGTTTCTGATTTGGTTGAAGAACAAGCAAAACACAGAAATCTCGATGTAATCGATGCCACCTGTCCGCTAGTTAGCAAGGTTCATCGAGAAGCCAAAAAATATGTCGAAGAAGATTTTGAATTAATTTTAATTGGGCACAAAGGGCATCCAGAAGTAGAGGGCACTAAAGGCAAAGTTGATAAAGAAGTAATTTTGGTTTCAGACGAAGAAGATGCCAAAACCGTGCAGTTAAAAAATCCGCAAAAAATAGCTTATGTTACTCAAACCACACTTAGTGTTGATGATACCAAAAAAATTGTCGAAATTTTAGAGCAAAGATTTCCGCAACTGCAAAAAGGCTTGGCGACCAAAGATATTTGCTATGCCACTCAAAACAGGCAAGATGCGGTGAGGCAACTGGCTAATATGGTGGAGGTTTTGATTGTTTTGGGGGCAAAAAATTCTTCTAACTCCAATCGATTACGAGATTTAGGGCAAGAATGTGGCCTGCCTTCTTATCTGATTAATAGTGCTGGCGATATTGAATCTGCTTGGTTTTCTGGCATAACCAAAATTGGCATCACCGCAGGGGCTTCGGCACCAGAAGTTTTGGTGCAAGAAGTCTTGGCAAAAATTCAAAATATCGCCAACAATTCGCTTACGGTTTCAGAAATGGAGGGCATTAAAGAAAATGTGTTTTTCGCCCTTCCAAAAAAGGTAAGAAAAGCCAATGACCAATAAATTACATCAAGTTTTTATTTTTTCCGCAGGTAGAGGAGAGCGAATGATGCCTCTCACCGCCACAATGCCTAAACCGCTGGTGAAAGTCAAAGAAAAAACACTGCTCGATCATATTTTAACTAACTTGGCAAAATTGCCTTATTTGCAAAAAATCATCATTAACGGTCATTATTTGGCAGAACAAATCTCGGATCATTTACAAAAAATAAATAATCCCAAAATAATTTTCTCATTTGAGCCAGAAAAACTTGAAACTGGCGGAGGGCTGGTTTATGCTAAAGATTGTATTAATTTTCATCAACCATTACTAACCATTAATGCCGACACTATTTGGCGAGATCCCGATAATTTATTAGATATAGAATATCTCTATGAAAAATGGCAACAACATCATTGTCAAATAATGTTGGGCTTAAAAAAGGTTGCCGATTTTTATGGTTACGATGGCAATAGTTTTGGCGGTGGTGATTTTAATATGCTTAACCACAATCTTTATCGTTTTTTGCAAGCCATGGACTATGTTTTTGTGGGTTTGCAAATTATCGATCCAAAAATTTTGCTTAATATACCAAAAAAATGCTTTTCTATGTCAGATTTTTATAAGTCGGCGGTGGGCGAAAAAGGTTTATTACACAACATTAAAGGCGCCGAATTATTGGGTAAATATTATCATGTTGGTAGTGTTGAAAATTTAGCAATGGCTCAAAAATATTTTTCTTATGATTAATTATCTACTAAAATTACAAAATTTTGACAAAAATTTTAAAATATTTTTGCCTATTTTTGCTGTGCTATTCTTGCTTTTTTGTGCTTTAGCAAGTTTTTTTATTTATCATTCGCCAGCAGATTATCAACAAAGCAATGCAGTAAAAATTATGTATATTCATGTGCCCGCCGCTTGGCTTTCGTTGCTGATTTATACTCTTATTTTTGTGTTTAGCATTCTTTCTTTTATCTACAAAAATGCTTTTTTTTCAATTATTTCGCGAAGCATCGCCGGCATTGGCTGTTCTTTTACTCTCATCACTTTACTTACAGGGGCAATTTGGGGCAAGCCAATTTGGGGAACTTGGTGGGCTTGGGATGCTCGACTCACTTCAGTTTTGTTCTTGTTTTTTTTATATGTTGGTTATATTCTTATCTATGACAACTTATGGCACGAAAAAAATGGCGAAAAATTGTCGGCAATAATTGCGATAATTGGTTTTATTAATGTACCAATTATCAAGTTTTCGGTTGAATACTGGAACTCTCTGCATCAACCAGCAAGTATTTTACGAACTGGCGGGGTGGCAATTCATCACGAAATGCTTTATCCTTTGTTGCTTACTTTTGCTGCCTATTTTTGCTATTTTATTTTGCTTGCCTTAATTAATGTGCATAATTTAATTCTTATCAAAAAACTTACCAACCATGACTTACATCGTTACCGATAATTGCATTCGTTGTAAATATACCGATTGTGTGGCAGTTTGCCCTGTTGATTGCTTTTATGAAGGAGAAAATATGCTGGTTATCGACCCCGATGCTTGTATAGACTGCGGAGTCTGTGTGCCAGAATGTCCAGCCGAAGCAATAGTTGCCGAGGCTCCCGAATTTGTTGATTGGCTTGAGCTAAACAAAAAATATGCTAAGCAATGGCCAAATATCACTCAAAAAAAAGAAGCTTTACCCGAAGCAAAAGAATTTGATGGAGTTGCCAATAAACTAGCAAAGCATTTTAGCCCCGATCCTGCCAAAAAAAACACAACACTTATCAATAAAATCGATCTTAACAATGTCTGAATTTCATCATAATTTTTTGGCTTTAAAAAATTTAAAAAAACCAAAAGCTATCGTTTTTGATTGGGACAACACCTTGGTTGACACTTGGCCCATTATTCATAACGCCATCAATCAAACAATGCAGGCAATGCAAAAGCCAGAGCTAAGCCTAGACCAAGTGCGAAATACCGTGCATAAATCGATGAGAGAATCTTTCCCTGATATTTTTGGCAACAACTGGCAAGAAGCGGGCGAAATTTATAAACAATGTTACAGAAAAAATCATATTTCTGCGATAACTTTATTGCCAAATTCTCTGAATTTAATTAAACAAATTCAGCAACAAGAAATTTTACAATTTTTAGTAAGCAACAAAATTGGAGCAACTCTTCGCCTAGAAGCAAATAAACTTGGTATTGATGACTATTTTTTTGCCATCATTGGGGCGGGCGATGCTTATTATGACAAGCCCGATCCCGCCCCTTTGCAGTTGGCTTTACTTGGCTCTGATCTTGATATCAAGCAAGATGAAATTTGGTTTGTAGGCGATACAATTGCCGATGTAGAATGTGCCTATAATGCTGGTTGCACCCCAATTGTTTATGGGTATAGCGACAATCAAATATCGCAGTCAATTAGCCCAAAACTATTACAAGAAGGCAAAAACAACAAGGGTTCGATACCACTTTATTTTAATCACCAAGAGTTGATAGATATTTTAAAAAGTTATGCTTAGCATCAACAATTTAACTATTGTTTTTACCCAAGAACAACAGCAAAAAAAAGTGGTGAGCGATTTTTCGTTGCAACTTAAATGCAACGAAATTGTGGCTTTGGTTGGCGAAAGCGGTTGCGGTAAATCGAGCATTGCCTTGGCAATTATGGGCTTGTTGCCTGCTAATGCTAGTTGTTTTGGCGAGATAAAATTTGAGCAACAAAATTTATTGCAATTGGCAAAAAATCAATTTTCCAAAATTCTAGGCAAAGATTTGGCAATGATTTTTCAAGATTCCAACTCTGCTCTCAATCCTTTGCAAACCATCAAACAACAAATTGCCGAGGCAATCACCATTCATCAAGAAAATTTATCAAAAACAGAAGTTGAGAAAAAAATTAGTGAACTGCTAAATTTGGTAGAACTGCCTAATTTTAACGATCGGCTCAACAATTATCCACATCAACTTTCGGGCGGGCAAAAACAGCGAGTGATGATCGCCATTGCTTTGGCTAACAAACCAAAACTTATTATTGCCGACGAGCCAACCACTTCTCTTGATTTGGCAACTTGTGGCGAAATATGGCAATTGTTTGCCAAACTAAAAAAGCACACCTCGATTTTGCTTATCACTCATCAACAGCAACTTGTCAAACAAATTGCTGACAAGGTTGTGGTTTTGCAACAAAATAATTTAAAAAGTTGGCCGGTGCTTGTAAGTAAGCCAGCAGAAGATGCTAAAACCGTTTTGCAAGCAACAAATATAGGAGTGAAACTGGCAAAAAAAGTTATTTTACAAAATATTAATTTAACCGTTAAACACAAGCAAAATGTTGGTATTTTAGGAGCTAGCGGTAGCGGAAAATCAACTCTCGCTCTGGCGATTACTAATTTAATTGGCTCTTCTGATAAGGTTTTTGGACAAATAGAATTTTTTGAAAAATACAATTGGCAACAACATCAAAAATTTTTACGTCAAAAAGTGCAAATTGTTTTTCAAGATCCGTTTTCGACTCTTAATCCACGATTTAGTGTTGAAGCAAGTATTCTTGAGGGGTTGAAAATACATAAAATGCCAGAAAAGCAAAAAAATCTTGATATTTTATTTGATTGCTTGCAATTGCCTAAAGAAATCAAAAAATTTTATCCACATCAATTGTCGGGCGGGCAAAAACAAAGAGTTTCGTTGGTGCGTGCCTTTATTGTGGAGCCCGAAATTTTGTTGTTAGACGAGCCAACTTCGGCACTCGATCACAACTCGCAGTGCAGTTTGCTTGAATTGTTGCTGAACTATCAACAACATCATAACATCACTTATCTTACCATTTCTCATAACGAAGAAGTGATCGATGCCATTTCTCATTGCAAAATACAAATAGATTCGCGGATCTAATACCTTTCCATCCGAGATAGAAATGGCCTACAACAGAATATCTGCCTATATTCACAGAACTCCTTTGGTTTCATCTTTGATTCTTAACAATTTTCTTGGTCATGAAATTTTGTTTAAATGATAAGACTATACCAAATCCCATTTATAATTCCAAATTTAGCTTCATCTTTTTGGTTAAAAATCTTTAAAAAGCCTCTACCTTTATTGATATACAGGTAATCGTTTTTTAAAGTTTTTATCTCAAAAATATTTTGCTAGATTTGGAATTATAAATGGGATTTGGTATTATCGCTGGTCAAGGCACATCTTGCTTGGAGGCATTAAAAGATGGAGCGGATCCCGATGCGATTTTTGCAACTTGTGGTGGCGGAGGCTGGTTATCGGGAACTTTTTTGGCAAAAGAGTTGTTGTCACCAAAATCAAAAGTTTTTGCGGCAGAACCTTTGCAAGCAAACGATGCGACACAATCTTATGCGGCTAAAAAAATCATTAAGTTTTCTGATTCGCCCCCAACTATTGCTGACGGAGCAAGATCGCCTGCGGTGTCGGAAAGAACTTTTTATTACCTGAGTCAACTCGATGGTTTTTTTGAAATTCCAGAACATGACATAATTTACTGGACACAATGGTTGATGCATCTTCTTAAAATTACAGTGGAGCCAACTTCTGCGGTTGCCATGGTGGGTGCGGTTAAGTGGCTGAAAAAACAAAAATCAAAACAAAGAGTGTTGGTTTTGCTATCGGGTGGCAATATCGCCCCTGAAACATATCAAAAAATTTGGCAAGAAAGTTTTCTTGAAAAATTGCCAATTTAAAAATTTCACTTTGTATCGTTTCAACTTTCTAGTTGATTTTTTTAAGTTAAGTTGCTTACCTGCCTATGGCTTGCTGTGTCGGTGTAGCAGAATGGCCCTCAACAGAAGTGGCGGGAGAATTTGCTATTTTTTCAAGTATTGGCAAAGCTAATAATTTTAAACCAGTTAAGTATTCTGGATTATAAATAGCAGCATAAAAACACGATGCAAGAATAGATAAATCTTCTTTTTCCAAATAATTGTATTTTTTTTCCAAAAGCTTCTTAACATAAGGAGTAAAATCTTTTTCGGATTTATTGTTGCCAAATGTTATTGCAATTGTAAAAGCTTCATTAAAATTTTTAGGATCAGAGAATATTTTTTCTAGTTCATCTTGAGTTTTGCTTTTTATCTTAGAATTTATAAAACCTTCGATAATTTTCTCATTATCATTGTCTAATTTTCTCCTTTTATCTTCCTCTT
>CANNFC010000058.1:0-9071 GCA_947503755.1 Rickettsiales bacterium
GTTGATGATAAATTCTGGTTTGTTGAGAGTGATTTTAGAAATATTAATTTTTAACAAAGCCAAATCAAACAAAGAAAGCTCGGTTTCTGCCTTGGGAATCAGTAAAATTTTTTTTTTGCTGTTAATTTTGCCAAAAACCGAATGAGAAGATGAATCTTGCAAGATTTGCAACCCAGAAAGCCAAATTTTGATAGTTCCGTAGCTGGTAAAACCAATAGAAGTTTCTTTAATTTTGATTTTTTCTGCAAAATTTTTATCGAGATATTGTTGTATTTTTTGGGTAATTATCGGAATTGATCTGGGTTGAGTTGAAACCAAAACCACAAAATAAAATAAAATGGTCAAAACAATTAAGCTTAAAAAAATCGCAACCTTATAAAATAGAGGCATTTTCTTTTTAATATGTTGCGAAATTTTTTTAACTGACATCAGATGAAATGTTGTAAAACTTGTTTAAATAATTGAAAGTCAACATTTTTAATTATTTTCGCTAATCCAATATTTTGCAACAAAATAAAAGTAAGTTGCTGATGATAATTTTTTTTGTCTTTAAAAATATGTTGCTCTAAATTGTTTGCCACCCATGCAAAATTAAACTCTTGAGAATGTAATTTAAAACCTGCTCTTGCTAAATGATTATAGCCTTTCTCTGCCTCTGCCAAACTAAGCATATTGCCAAGAACCGACATTTTTATAGCCATTGCCATGCCCAAAGCCACAGCTTCTCCATGTAAAATGATGCCAGAATAATTGGTTTCGGTTTCAAAAATATGAGCAAAACTATGGCCAAAATTTAACAAGGCTCTATCGCCTTGCTCGAATTCGTCTTTCGCCACAATATCTGCCTTGATTTGGCAAGAAATGCTGATGATGTGTTGCAATGCAGAGTTATCTTTTGCCAAAATTAAAGGTAAGTTATTGTCGAGATAGGTAAAAAACTTGTTGTCGTTGATAAAAGCATATTTTACCACTTCGGCATAACCTGCCAAAAATTCTCGTTCTGGCAAAGTTGCTAAAAAATCGAGATCGCACAACACCAGCTTAGGTTGATAAAAATTGCCAATAAGATTTTTGCCAAATTTAGAATTAATAGCAACCTTACCGCCAACCGAACTATCAACCATGGCAAGCAAAGTGGTGGGAACTTGCACAAAAGCAATTCCGCGAAGCAAAATAGAAGACACAAAGCCCGCCAAATCGCCAACCACTCCGCCACCAAAAGCAATAATGAGCGATTTTCTGTCGATATTATTTGCCAAAATTTTTTCGCATAAATCGTAGGCAACTGCAAAAGATTTGGACTTTTCGCCGTTTTCGACTTGCAAAACTTGGTGCTGAGGCAAAATTTTTGCCAAAGTTGCATAGTGTAAATTGTAAACAATATCGTCGGTGATCACAATAATTTTGCTAAAATTGCTGGAAGCAAGAAAATTTTTGAGCTGTAAAACAACTTGCTTGCCTACCGCAACCCCATAACTTCTGTCTTGTAAAGAAACTTTAATTACATTATGCATAGTTTTGGATTTTGTTAACAATTAACTGCGCCACCTCGTTAATGCTGGCACTGGTGGTGTCGATGGCGATGTTGGCCTTTTTATATATAGGATAACGAGTGGCTATAAGATTTTCTAATGTTTTTCTTTTGTTAATGTTTTGCAACAAAGGGCGATTGTTTTTGTTGCCAACTCTTTTTATGGTTTCTTCAAGCGAGGCATAAAGCCAAACCGTGAGGCAATTTTCTTGAATTAGCAGGCGATTTTTTTCGTTGATAAAAGCTCCGCCACCCAAGGAAAGCACAATATTTTCGTTTCTGGCTAAAATTTCGGCGATAACATTGCTTTCTAGTTGTCGAAAATGGCTTTCGGAGTGTTTTTTAAATATATCGGCAATCGACATTTTACAACGATCTTCGATTTCTTGATCGGTATCAATAAAATAATAGCCAATATTTTGTGACAGATGCAGGCCGATAGTTGTTTTGCCAGCTCCCATTAAACCAATTAGAGCAATTATTTTTTTTGACATAATTATTTTAAACAAATATCTATTGCTTCTTTCACATGAGAAATGGTTTTGATTTTTAGATTATCAAGAATTTCTTTTGGCATTTCTTCGAGATCTTTTTTGTTGCTTTCAGGAATTAGCACTGTTTTTATTTGCCCTCTTAAAGCTGCCAATAATTTTTCTTTCAAACCGCCAATTTCTAAAACCTTGCCAGTAAGGGTAATTTCGCCTGTCATGGCGATATCTTTTTTGATTTTTTTATTGGTGAGTGCCGAAACCAAAGCCACACACAAAGCCACACCAGCCGAGGGGCCGTCTTTGGGGGTTGCTCCTTCTGGCACATGCACATGAAAATCGTATTTATTAAACTTTTTGGCATCTATGTTTAGTTCGCTAGCCAAAAATCGGGCATAACTTAAAGCGGTGAGTGCAGATTCTTTCATAACATCTCCTAAATGGCCTGTGGTTTGAATTTTGCCTGCTCCTTCAAATTGTAAAACTTCGATGTTTAGTAAATCGCCACCATATTCGGTGTAGGCCAAACCAGTGATAACACCAACTGCATCTTGTTTTCGGGCGATGGTGTAATCTTTTTTTTGCACCCCTAAATAATTAACAATTTGTTCGGCTTTGACATCTGCTTTTTTAATTTGTTTAGTTACCAACATTTTTACCACTTTTCGGGCGATTTTTTCGATTTCTCGATTAAGATTTCGCACCCCTGCTTCAAAAGTGTAGTTGCGAATAATGGTGAGAATGGCATCATCATCGATTGTTAGCTCTTTATTGTTTAAGCCGTTTTCTTTGATTTGTTTGGCAATAAGATGTTGCTTGGCAATATGAATTTTTTCTAGTTCGGTGTAGCCAGAAAGTTTGATAATTTCCATTCTGTCGCGAAGTGCCATAGGAATGCCTGCCAAACTGTTGGCGGTTGCCACAAACATTACCTTTGATAAATCGTAATCTAGCTCAAGATAGTGATCAGAAAAATGGCTGTTTTGCTCGGGATCGAGCACTTCAAGCATTGCCGAAGCTGGGTCGCCACGAAAATCGCCCGACATTTTATCGATTTCATCAAGCAAAATTAGCGGATTATTGGTTTCGGCTTTTTTCATTGATTGAATAATTCGCCCCGGCATTGAGCCAATATAGGTTTTGCGATGCCCGCGAATTTCTGACTCATCTTTTACTCCGCCTAAAGAAATTTTTACATATTTGCGATTGACACTTTCGGCGATAGATTTAGCTAACGAAGTTTTGCCCACACCAGGTGCCCCAACTAGGCATAAAATAGGGCCATTAGTGTTACTGGTTTTTAACTGCACTGCAATAAATTCGAGTATTCTTTCTTTGATTTTGTCTAAACCGTAGTGATGTTTGTCAAGAATTTCTTTGGCTTTAATAAGATCGTTGGTTAATTTTGAAATTTTTTGCCAAGGCAACGACACCACTAAATCGAGATAGTTTCTCACCACTGTTGATTCGGAAGAATAGGAACTCATTTTTTCGAGTTTAGCATATTCTTGCAGGCACTTTTTTTTGGCTTCTTTGGGCAGTTTGTTAATTTTATTTTTGAGTTCTAGCATTTCAATTTCGTCGTCTTGCCCTAATTCTTTTTTGATGTTTTTGATTTGCTCAGAAAGATAGATTTCTTTTTGATGTTTGGTGAATTTTTCTTGTATTTTTTTGGCGATTTTTTCTTCGGTTTTGCCAATTTCTATTTCGGTTTTAAGAATTTGTAAAACTTTATAGAGCTGTTTTTCGAGATTTTCTTCGCTTAATATGACTTGTTTTTCGGACAACGGGCAGTTTAAAAAAGGGGTGATGGCATAGCAAACTTCTTCGGCAGATTTTGTTTTGGCAATGCTAATTAATATTTCGGCCGTTACTTTTTTGTTAAATTGCGAATATTGAGCAAAGCTTTCAACCAAACCTTTAATTAAAGCCAAGGTGCTGGTTTTGCCAATTTTGAGGCTGGTTTCTTGGTGGTTTGGCAAAGCTTCGGCAAGAAAACTTTCTTCATTTTCAATAACATTGATTAATTTTGCTTTTCGAACCCCTTTTAAAATAACTTTTAAAGTGCCGTCTGGAGTTTTGATGGTTTCAATAATAGAGCAGATCGTGCCGTGCGGATATAGGTTTTTGTTGGTGAAATCGTCGGTATCTGGATTGATTTGAGCAATCACAAAAATTGATTTTTTTTGCTTTTGAGCATGATAAACCGCATTAATAGATTTTTCTCTGCCCACTAAAATAGTGGTTACCATTTGCGGAAACATCACCACATCTCGTAACGGCAAAGTATAAAATTGCTCTATAAGTTCTGGCGATTCTGGTGTAAAATTTTCTGACATAAAACTACAAAATAGTGTTTAAATAATATGATAACAATATTTTAGTTATTATAATTGTTGCTTGCAAGTGATTTATGCATGTAAAGATAGGATTTAGAATGCAACAATGCCATCATGTCAAATATATCAAAATATTGACAAAATTATTTGTAAAAATTAAAATAACTACCGCACCATAGAAAAATAAAAAAACAACAAAATGATTTATAATGAATTTTTCTGAAGATTCTAGGGTAAAAATTCCTACCGCACTGCATTTAACAAGGCTTGGCTACAATTATTTATCAAAAAATTCTACTCAAACAGATTCCCAAACCAACATTTTTACCGAAATTTTTTCTCAAAGCATTACCAAAATTAACCAAAACATCACACAAGATGATATTTCAAGATTGCTACAAGACACTAAATTAACTCTAGAAAACGAAGATTTAGGAAAGGCATTTTATGAAAAACTCACCGCCACTTCTGGCCTCAAGCTGATTGATTTTGAAAATTTTCACAATAACACTTTTAATGTAGCAACCGAACTTACCTACAAAAATGGCGATGAAGAATTTAGGCCAGATATTACCTTGCTAATAAACGGCATGCCTATTGTTTTTATTGAGGTTAAAAAACCAAACAATAAAGAAGGTATTCTTGCCGAAAGAAATCGTATTAACAAACGTTTTGCCAACCCTAAATTTAGAAAATTTATCAACCTCACTCATTCTTTAGTGCGGAAAATTTAGATCGAAGTGTGTTATTTATTTGTGGAAATGGTATTAACCGAGCCTAGCAACCAATGATAATTCTGTCTTCTTGTTTGTTGATGCTTGCTCCTGCTTCTTTGACCAATAAAAAAAACGGCTCAATGTTGTTGATGTTGTTTGCAGAATAGTGGATTTCTTCAATTCTTGCCGAGGCCAAATAGGCAACTTCAAGAGTTTGGCAACCATAACAGCGCAGTTGCTGGTAGTTTTCTTGCAAAAAATCAAGATTGTTGCAGGCAAACAAAACATCAGAGCCAGATCGCCTAGACACTCTGATTCGGCGGTTGTTTAGGTAGGCTCCAAAGCCTTTTTCGGCATAAAAAATTTCGTTGCCAATATTTTTGACAATTGCCATTGCAATTGTTTCGAGCTGTTGATTTTTACTTCGGTGTCGCAATGCAATGGCGGTGGTAAAATCGGCACTGGCTCTTGCCAAATTTGCCAAACCATCAATTGCCTTGATAACCAAAGAATATTCGGCATCTGGGCTGATAACTATTTGATTTTTTTCATCAAAAAATATGTTAAAATCTGGGCGAAATTTTTGAAACTCGCTCAACAAAATTTGTTTAACTTTTTCTTGGCACGAAACAGCAAATTTATTGGCAGATATGGGGTTAGATTGCAAATTTTCTAACTCAACAAAATCTCGAGAAATGTGTTTGCAGGCTTTTTCGATGGCTTTTAAAATGATATTTAAATTTGCACTATATCGCATATTGATTTAATTAAAAATTGATTTTAGCAAAAAATTATTCTAATATAATAAAATCAATATTGCAAATTAATTTTTTTATTATGACTAATGCTTTAATGTGGTTCACCGGCTATTTAACTGCCGATCTTCGCTTGCAAGACAACGAGGCATTTATTAAGGCTTGTCAACATCAACAAGTTTTGCCAATTTACATTTTTTCGCCACCCAAAAACAGCCGAAAACTTGGCGAAGCAAGCTTGATTTGGTTGCATCATAGCTTAAATTCTCTCAATAAAAGCCTGAACGGCAAACTTAATTTTTATTGTGGCGAGCCAAGCGAAATAATTTTGCAACTCATCAAACAGCATCACATCACCACGGTTTATTACAACCAAGCACCGCAAAGTCAACAACAAGAGCAACAAAATTTGGTGGCAGAAAATATCAAAAATCATTGCCAAATTCAATGTTTAAAAGATGCTTATCTTTTGTGGAATCCTGCCGAAATTCTCAACAAAAATCAAGAATATTACAAAGTGTTTAGCCATTTTTATCGATCTGGTTGCTTGCCACACAGCAAGCCGCGATTGCCTTTGCACTATGATTTTTACGATAATTTTTTGCTTGATAAAAACTCGCTTCCGCTTAATAAACTAGGGCTTTTGCCTCAAAAAAACTGGCACCAAAGCACAATTAGTTCTTGGCAAGTGGGCGAACAATTTGCTTGGCAAAAATTAACAGATTTTGTCAAAAACGGGCTAAAAAACTACAAAGAAGGGCGAAATTTACCTTCTTCTACCCAATTTGTTTCTGCTCTTTCGCCTCATTTGCGATTTGGCGAAATTTCGGCTCAGCAAGTTTGGCATTTTGCCTGCCAAAACCATCAAAACGACGAAAATTTGCAATGTTTTTTAAGCGAATTGGCTTGGCGAGAGTTTTCTTATTATTTGCTTCATCATTTTCCAAACCTGCCTGTTGATAATTTTCAGCCAAAATTCAACAATTTTGCTTGGCAAAATAATTTAGAACATCTCAAAAAATGGCAACAAGGCAAAACGGGCATTCCGATTGTTGATGCTGGCATGAGGCAACTCTGGCAAACTGGTTATATGCATAATCGCTTAAGAATGATTGTTGGCTCTTTTTTGGTGAAAAATTTATTGATAGATTGGCGATATGGCGAAGAATGGTTTTGGCAATGTTTGTTTGATGCCGATTTGGCCAGCAATTCGGCCAGTTGGCAGTGGGTGGCGGGTAGTGGGGCAGATGCCGCACCCTATTTTCGCATCTTCAACCCCATTTTGCAAAGCGAAAAATTTCAAACCGCAGATTTTATTCGCAAATTTGTGCCAGAATTAGCAAAACTGCCCGATAAAGATCTCTACACTCCGTGGCTTGCTGGCCCGCAATTGTTAAGTCAAGCCCAAGTTGTTTTGGGCGAAACCTACACGCACAAAATTGTTGATTTAGATTTGTCTCGAAAACTCGCTCTGCAAAATTTTTCTGCAATGAAATAATCGGCAAGCAGATATCGGATATTCCCCTTCTTGTAGAAGGGGTGGCACGAAGTGCCGGGGTAGTGTCGGCAATGCACGGCAGGGTTTCGCCTGAATTAACATTTTGCCGTTTCTCATAACACTACCCCGTCTCTTCGCATAAGTTTGCACTTATGCGAAAATCCACCCCTTCTAAAAAAGGAGAATTTAGATCGGAGTATTTTTAAGCTAAAATGGCATAAAAAACTTTTAAAACTAATCTGCAAAAAAATTTTATTTTCGTGCTTGCTTTTAAAAAAAAGTGTTTTAAAATATTGACAATTCTACACATTCCTTGGTAGCTCAGTGGTAGAGCAAGTGACTGTTAATCACTTGGTCGGGGGTTCGAATCCCTCCCAAGGAGCCATTTTTAGATTCAGTTTTTTTTGTTGTTTATAGTCTATGCTATGTATTGGCTAATTAAATTATTAATTTTTCTCTCCCACTATGTCAAGATAGTTAGTTCTACCATGTTCTTTGGCTTGGCGACGGTTTTTTGCACGTAGTTTTGATATTTATCTAGAAACATTATTAATAGCTTTTATTTTTGGATTAATTTTTGGTAAATATTCGTGGTATATTAAGGTGGAACAATTATTAGAGCAGTCAAATAATTATCTTTACGGATTTAACTCACCAGATAGTGTTTTTGGAATTGTATTTCTCCCTTTTTCTCTAATTTTAAATGCTTTTATTTGTAGTTATTTTGGCACTAGTTTTGGCAAGTATCTTTTAGGTATTAATGTAAATAAAGTTGAAAAAATGTCTTTAAAAGATTGGTTGATTCGCTCATTTAGATTGTGGAGATCGGGATTTGCATTTGGTATACCAATTTTATCGTTGTGGACATTTAATAGAGAACAGAAATTGATTAACAAGCATGAGCAAACCACCTACGATAAATTAAGTGAAATTTCTGTTACTGCTAATAAACTTTCAAAATTTCAGATTGCTAGAGCTTTTGTTATAATTTCTACATTTTTTATTGTTTACTTTTCAGCTTATCTATATATTCAGAAAAATGATAATTCTATTCAAAATCTAAAATCTTCTACTTACTATTGGCAAAATCCAATCACAAAGTTTGATGCCTTAATTAATGGAGATTGGAAAAATAAATTTGATAAAAACGATGACGGTCAAACAATATACACATTTACAGATAATTCAAATCGCGCTTTAGTTGTTTTTGCATTAGAGGATATTGATAATGCTTCATTAAATCAATATGTTGATTTGTTAAAAATTGGAGTAGAAAATGACATGATATTTAGCGATGGTGGCCTCTATCTTCAAAGAGAAGGTTATGAAACATGGGAATGTTTTGGAACTTTAAAAAGTATAAAAGAATCTCTTCTACATGTTGAAATTAGAAAAAATGGAAGTAATTTTTGGCGTATAGTTAGTATTCAAAATCGCCCTTATGATTACACTCAAGAGAAAGTAGAGCAATTAAAATTTCAACTTTGGAAAACTATTTCACCAACCCAAAACCAATTGCAATAAAAAGTTAAAAAAATAAAAAAAGCTTAATCGTTGATTGGCAATGTTTCTTGGCTTTTTATTTTAATTTTCTTCTTTTATAAGTTTGCAAAACATTTCTTAATCTTGGCCGAAAACCACCAGCTCTTCTAGTTGGTTTTTGACTGTTTGTTGTTGCATAGTGGCGATGTGTAGCAAGGCATCTCCTTTGTTTACCAAGGGGCAGAGCAACAAACCAATAACA
>CANNFC010000059.1:0-8687 GCA_947503755.1 Rickettsiales bacterium
TGCAAATTATCGCCTTCAATGATTAGATTTTTGGTTTCGTCAAAATTTTTGCTTTTGGTTTTATCAAACTTCAATGTGCCTTCTGTGTAGGTTTTATAGGCAATTTCTCGTGCCTTTTGCTTGCCTGCCCAGTTGAAAGTAAATCTTTCCGTGTCTGGTTTTTCAAAATCTTGGCTTAAAACTTCTTTTAACTTTCCTGCAATTAGATTGCCGTCTTTGTCAAAACAATCGGGCAGAATCTTTTTTATTGCCTCGATTTTGTCATTTGGTTGATTTTGTAAATCGTCGAAAATATTGATTTTACTCATTTTTTGAATCTATTAATTTTTTGCATTTGGAATGTAGACTGTGTAAGAATCTTGTTGGAGTTTTGAAACTTCAAGCATATTTGAATCCTTCCCGTGGTCAATATATTCTGGCCTAACATCAAAGCCAAGTTTCTCAAAATGTTTCACTGCACATTGTATTTTAAACTTTTCTTCGTCGGAAAGCTCTTTTGGTTTTTTGCTTTTAACCTCAAAAATCATATAGAGTTTGTTGTTTCCATTTACCAACAGGGCAAAATCTGGGGTATATTTGCCAATTGGTGTGTTAATGTGGAATTTATCTTCGCTTCCCTTTGGCAATTTTACTAAAAGCTTGACACTTGGGGTGTTATCGGCAAGTTGGACGAATTTTTCTTCTTGCTTTGAATCAAAATCGACAAAATTAAACAACGATTTGTCTGATTCCATCAAGTTTTCGTGATAACTATTTCTTTCTTCTAAAATAAAATGTTCGTCGTCAAAATTTTCACCTGTTTTTTCGTAAATAACTTCTGCAATCGACATAATATGATTTTTTTTACATCTTTCTATTGTTTCAATTGCTGTATTTATGAACGATTCTTGATTTTTTCGCATTTCTTTTTCATCAATTTTTTTTAAAATGTCTTTAATTTCATTTACCGAAAGCCAAGTTTTTTCTTTTATCTTTGCAATTACTTGATTTATATTAAAATTTTCAATAATTTCTTGCGATTGAAAGCCGTCTTGATTCATATTTCCCTTAATATCTCCCTTGGTAATTGAAATTGCCTTTTGATTAATTGCTGCATTTTGCAATTCTGTTATTATATTTTCATAAAATCTATCAAGGTTTTTAAAATTTATATACCAATTTGTCTTTGGTTTTAACCTTTTCCATAGTTCTTTTGCAAGGTCTTTTTTGTCTTGTTTTATCTTAATTTGCTTCGATATTCTTTTTTTTGCATCGCCAATTTGCGATTGATTATTTTTATTCCACCCCGCTTCTGCTTGATATTGACTACAAAATGATGCATATTGCATTGAGCCAATGATTGTAAGGTTGTTTATTCTGTCAATATCTATAATTGATTTATCTTCAAAAATTCGTTTTCCTTCTTTATTTACACACAAACGAAGCCCTCTGCCAACAAATTGCTTTTTGTTGCTTTCACTGGCAATGTGCCTTAAAAAACAAATATTAAAGATGTTTGGGTTATCCCAGCCTACACCTAAACTTGTATGGGCAAAAATAAATTCAACCTTGTTATCTAATGATAAAAGCTCTTCTCTGTCTTTTAAAATTAATTTTGTCATTTCTTTTTCTTGTGCATCTTTTGTGCCTTTTCCACTTGAAAAATAATAAGCATATCTTCCTTCTGCTTCCTGTTTATAAATATTCTTATATTCTTCTAAAAATATTTGCTTTACCACTCCATTATCAACAAAATCAGCAACGGAAGGCACAAAAAATAAAGACATTTGCTTTATTACTTCATTTTTAAGTCTTTGCTCTTTTTCTTGATGTTGTAAGATGGTCTGCTTGATTTGTTCTCTTAAAATCACCTCTTCGCTTACAGACTGCCCCGCTAATTGACTAAATTTTTTGCCATTTGTAAAGAATATATCGCCTTGTATTACATATTTAACAACATAATCATTTAAAGACTTATCCTCTGTTTTTTTGCCTAAATTATCATTAGATTTTAGAGAGTAGCTTTTATTGTTATATTTTATCTTTGCTGTTTTTTTATTTAAATCTGTCTTTTCAAGTTGCAATGAAGCATTAATTCCGCCTTCTAGTTCAATGGAAAGATATTCTAATCTTTTAACCTGCCTATCATTATAAGCTTGGTCTGGGCTGTAGCTATATATAATTTTCCCCTCATTTTCCTTTGGGTGGGTTGCAGAATAGCTTAAAACAAATTGCGGATTTAACAATTCAAGCAATTGATTTGAGTTAAAATCTTTATTTAACTGCGGTTCATCAATGATGACAATTGGCTTTATTTCTTTAATTTGCTCGATATAACTACCAAAACCAAATAGTTCGTCTCTATTATTTTGCCTTAATTTATTTGTTTCTTTATCAAAAGATTGTTTGGTTAAAATGAGAATTTGTAAATCATTGCCATTGATAAAATTTGAAATAATATTTATTTTACCGCTGTCATAATTACTAACATTATATTGAATATTGTTATATTTACCTTTAAAATATTCGCCAAAAACTTCAAAAGTTTTGTAAATTCCTTCTTTAATTGCCACGCGCGGGGCGACAATAATAAATTTTTTGTAACCAAATTCTTTATAAAGTTCAAAAATTGTTGAAACAAAAGTGAAAGTTTTGCCAGTTCCAGTTTCCATTTCTATTGCAAAATGGCTTTGTTCTTTGTCGCTTATACTTTTAATTGTCTCTTTTATTGCATCTGTTTGATGTTGTAAATGCTCAATTTGAATTTTCATAATATTTTTTGCAGATAAAGTAAAAATAAGTAGCCTAAAATACTTGCTTTAAAAAGTTGTTATCATCAAAATTAGCGAGACATTTTTAATTTAATTGCACAACTTTTGACATTAGGAAAAATTCTGACTTTTTCGATTTCTAAAATACACTTGTCAATTCGGATGTCTTGCATAATTATTTTTAACAAATCATAGCAAAATTTTTCTAATAGTTCACAATTATGATTGTTAGCAAAATCGGTAATTTGCTGATAAATAATGTCGTAATCTATGGTATCATTAATGCTATCAGTGTGGCAAGCATCGGCGAAATTAGTATGAATAACTAGGTTTAGCAATAAATCTTGCTTTCTAGTTTTTTCAAAATCATGAATGCCTATAAAGGTTTTAATGGCGATTTTTTTTAATTTAATAATCATTTTTATTATGTGATAAATATTGCATCTTAAAAATTAAACTATTATTATATTGACAGCAGTTTTTAGTTTCAACAACTTTATTTTGTTTATTTTTATGAATATTAGCCAAATTCCTACCCTTTCTGGTGATAATTTTAATGTTATCATCGAGGTGCCAATGCACTCTACCCCAGTAAAATACGAGCTCGACAAAAATAGCGGTGCTTTATTTGTTGATAGATTTTTAGCAACACCTATGCATTATCCGTGCAATTATGGTTTTATTCCACACACTTTATCAGAAGATGGCGACCCTGTTGATGTTTTGGTAGTGTCTGATTTTGCCATTAATTCTGGGGCGGTGATTGCCGTAAAACCTATTGGTGTGCTTCTTATGGAAGACGAAAAAGGTCAAGACGAAAAAATCATTGCCGTACCAGCTTATAAACTTAATTCGGTTTTTGAAAATATTTCTTCTCATCAAGAATTACCACCGTTGCTTATCAAGCAAATTCAGCATTTTTTTGAACACTACAAAGATCTTGAAAAAAATAAATGGGTTAAAGTTACTGGCTTTGAATCGGCAGAAATTGCTAAACAACTCATAGAAAAAGCTATTAAACGAGCAGAATAACCCTATGCTCTCCACCACTCTTTTATGCATTCTCGATGGTTTTGGCATTGGCAACAACCAAGCCAGCAATAATGCTATTGCTTTGGCAAATATGCCAAACTATCGCAGAATTTTAAACAACTATCCGCACTCGCAACTGCTCACTTCTGGCCTTTCTGTTGGCTTACCCGAAGGGCAAATTGGCAACTCCGAAGTTGGCCATATCACCATTGGGGCAGGAAGAGTTATTTATCAAGATTTACCAAAAATCAATCTCAGTATCGCCGATGGTTCTTTAGCTAAACACAACAAATTAGAGCAGTTTTTACAACATCTCAAGCAACATAATTTACCTTGTCATTTGATGGGTCTATGTTCTGATGGCGGGGTGCATTCGCATGTTTCTCACCTAAAATATTTAGCAGAAATAGTTAAAAGTCATAATATCGAGTTGTTTTTACATCTCTTTACCGATGGGCGAGATGTGGCTCAAAAAAGCATTTTGCAATATTTATCACATTTTTCGTCTTACAATATCGCCACTATTTCTGGTCGATATTATACCATGGATCGCGACAACAAACTTGATCGCATCAAGCTAACAAGCGATGCCATCATTTCTGGCTTGGGTCCAAAATTTGCCAACACACAAGATGCCATCAACCACTATTACCAACAAAATATTACCGACGAATTTATTTTGCCAAGCACTATCGGCAATTACAATGGCATCACAAACAAAGCAGGCTTAATTTTTGCCAATTTTCGAGCCGATCGAGCTAGGCAAATTTCTCAAGCATTGCAGGATAGTCAAAAATTTTCTACCGCCATCGCCCTCACTCAATATTCAGAACAGCTCAACAATTTTTACCAAATATTATTTCCGCCACAAAAAGTGACAAATTCTTTACCCGAATTGCTAAGCAAAAATAATCTCACTCAACTAAGAATCGCCGAAACCGAAAAATATGCCCATGTTTCGTTCTTTTTTTCTTGCGGGCAAGAGCAAAAATTTGCTGGCGAAGACCGAATTTTAGTGCCCTCTCCAGCGGTTGCCACTTATGATTTACAACCCGAAATGTCGGCAAATATTGTTGGTGAAAAATTATTACAAGCCATTGCCAGTAAAAAATACAATTTTATCGTTGTCAATTATGCCAATGCCGATATGGTTGGGCATTCTGGCTTGCTTAAACCGGCAATTAAGGCTTGCGAAACTCTCGACAAACAGCTCGGTTTGCTTGAATCTGCCATTTTACAAGCTGGCGGTAATATGTTTATCACTGCCGATCATGGCAACATCGAGTGTATGTCTGACACTAAAAACCAGCCTCACACCTCTCACACCACCAATCCCGTGCCTTTTATTTTGATAAATCAAAATGCTCATCAATATTTGTTAAAAAACGGCTCTTTGCAAGATATCGCTCCTTCTATTTTGCAACTATTTAACATCGATAAACCACAAGAAATGACAGGAACAAGCTTAATTTTGCAAAAAAATGAAAACACCAACAAAAAATAATCTTTCACCTCAACCAATTCATAAACCAAGTAAAAAATCCGAAGATGGTTTTTTTAAAAGCTTGTTTTTAGCTATTTTTTTTGCTGTGCTAATTCGCTCTTTTTTATATGAACCGTTTCATATTCCTTCTGGCTCAATGAAGCCAAATCTGTTGATTGGCGATTATATTTTTGTCAGCAAATTTAGCTATGGTTACAGTCGCTATTCTTTTCCTTTTGGCTTACCTTTTTTTAAAGACAGAATTTTTGCAAAACAACCAAAAAGAGGCGATGTGGCGGTTTTTCGGCTACCAAACAATCCAGATATCAACTATGTTAAAAGAATAATTGGCCTGCCAAACGATAAAATTCAAATAAAAGAAGGTGTTATTTTTATCAACGATATTCCTCTCAAACAAACTTCAGACGGCATTTATAAAGATAATCAAGCAACTAAAGAATTAAAACAAATGCAAGAAGAAATAAATCCAAATCAATATATTAGCATTTTGAATCAAGAAAAAACCGATCAAGACGACACAGGCATTTACACAGTACCAGAAAATCAATATTTTGTAATGGGCGACAACCGCGACAACTCGCAAGATAGCCGATTTTTGCAGATGGTTGGCTATGTGCCGGCCGAAAATTTAATTGGCAAAGTTTCTTTAATCTTTTTTTCACTTGATCTTGACAATGTTAATTTTGCCAATTTTAGCAAAATAATTAGATATCACAGAATGTTTTTACAACCAAAATGAAAAATCTTCAAAATCTTAGCAAAAAATTAAACTATAATTTTCAAAACAAAAACCTGTTAGAGCTTGCCATTACTCATCCTAGCTTCTCACAAACTAAAAAAAACAACTACGAAAGGTTAGAATTTTTTGGTGATAAAATTTTAGGAACAATAATTGCCGATTTTTTGCTTGACAATCTTCCCTTTGCTTGCGAAGGTGAGTTATCAAAAAAACAAGCCTATTTGGTTTCAAGCGATGCCCTGCTTATTATTGCCAAAAAACTTAATATATCTGAAATTTTAAAAATCGGCAATGGCGAAAAAAAAATGGGCGGGCAACATAATCAAAATAATCTATCTAGCGCGGTTGAAGCAATTATTGCAGCTATTTATCTTGATTCTAATTTTTTACAAACCAAATATATTGTCTTAGAATTATGGCAAGATTTATTATCTAACGATAATTTATTAGACGATAACCAAGATTTTGTCTCAAAAGTGCAAGAATTTACTCAAAACCATAACAAATCTTTGCCAATTTATCAATTTATTCAAATCAACGACAGTCAACATCAGCCAATATTTGAAGCCACACTTAATGTAACTAGTCTAGATTGGCAATTTATTGCTTGTGGCAACTCGAAAAAAGAAGCCAGAAAAAATGTAGCAAAAAAGGCGATTGATTTTATTAAAACAACAGTTCATTCGTAGTTTATGATTAAAATTAATTATCACAATTTTCAAGGAATTAATAATCAAAAAATTCATCAACAAGTAGGTTTGGCAATCAAGCAATTACAGCAAGAAATCACACAAAATCTCTTGCCAGCCATTAATATTGTTCAACAAAACCACGAAATAAATTTGGTTAAATCAATCGTAAACAATTTTAACCTATCCAATTATCAACAAATTTTAATTCTAGGAACTGGCGGTTCTAGCTTGGGAGGAAAAACTTTTACAGCCTTAAACCAACCCAATAAACTAATTTTTCTTGAATCAATCGATCCCAACACTGTTAAAAAATGCTTTGATAGCCTCGTTTTAGCAAAAACATTAGTATTAATTATTAGCAAATCTGGAGAAACAACCGAAACAATTTGCCAAACCCTCTTGTTAATTGAAAAATTCAAGCAAGCCAACATCAGCAACTGGCAAGAGCAATTTGTGTTTATCACCGAAAATCAAAACAACACTCTAACCAAAATCGCCAACTCAATTAACACAACCTCTCAGCCCCAAATTTTTACTCACAATCCAAAAATCGGGGGCAGATATTCTTGTTTTTCGTTGGTTGGTTTGTTGCCTGCCCATTTGGCAAATCTTGATATTTCGGCAATTGTTTTGGGGGCAAAAGAAGCGGTAGATGATTTGCTTTGCCATCGCAACACCGATCTGCAATATTACTGCACTCAACAAACTATTTATTATCAACAACATTATTGCCAAACGGTTTTAATGCCCTATGCCGACCAGCTTTGTTATTTTAATAATTGGTTTCGACAACTTTTTGCCGAATCAATTGGCAAAAACGGCTTTGGCATCACCCCCATCAATTCAACTGGCACCATCGATCAACACAGTCAATTACAACTTTATCTCGATGGTAAAAAAGACAAAACCTTCACTTTTATTTTAAACGAAAAACCCAATAATCATCATCTGCACATTCCAAAATCTAACACTATTTTTAGCAACAAAACTTTAAGCCAAGTATTGCAAATAGAGGCCTTAAGCACCATCAAACTATTAGCCGAAAAACAAGCTTTAATTAGAGTTATCAATTTACCTTGCCTAAACGAATATTATTTAGCCAAATTAATGATGAATTCTTTTTTTGAAACCATTGTTTTAGCCTACAGCCAAAATATCGATCCTTTCAATCAACCAGCGGTAGAATTAAGAAAACAAATTGCCAAACAAATATTATGCCAAGAATCTTAAAAATCATTTTTAGTAAATTTTCTATTCAGACTATTTTGCTTATAGCCTCGCTATTTGCCTTGCTTTCTGCCTATATTTCGCAATATGTTTTTGGGCTACAACCCTGCATTTTGTGCCACTATCAAAGAGTAGTTTTTTGGTTAATCACCGCTAACAGCATGGTGTTTTTATGCTTAACAAAGTGTTGCAAGCTACAAATAAAGTGGCAAATAGCTGGGCAAGTTTTGGCAATCTTGCTGTTGCTTGCCAACATTGGCATTGCCGGCTTTCATAGTGGGGTAGAAAGAAAAATATTTTTTTTAGGTAGTTGCTCTGCCTCAAACACAGAACTCGAAAAAATCACCGACCCAAGCCTTCTACTTTCTGCCCTACAACAAACTCAAGCGGTTCGTTGCGACCAACCACAATTTCAATTTCTTGGGCTTAGTATAGCAGATTATAATGTGTTTTATTGCCTATTTTTGCTTGGATTAACTATTTTTTTTGTAAAAAAAAATAACAAAATCACAATAAAATGACAGATTTTTTTAAAAATAATCCAAATCTCAATATTTTTGCAGAAAATTTAAATCAATATTTATTGCAAAATTTAGAGATAGAAAAACAATTAAACAAAATTAAACTAGCAGAAAACAACGGTTGTGTTGTACTAACCATCGATAGCAGTTTTGGCAATGGCAAAACTTTGTTTTTGAAAGAATTTAAAAAACACTACCAACAACAAATATTAGCGAATACCA
>CANNFC010000060.1:0-8472 GCA_947503755.1 Rickettsiales bacterium
ATTACATCAACTTCTAACTCATTTAAATTTATCTTAAAAGAAACATTTTGTTGGCGAACTGTATAACCGGAATTTGTAAGTTTTGAATATAGGCCATCATAAATACCTCTTAATCCACCTCTATTTTCATTGCAGTTGCTGGCTAGTGAAATCAGATAATCAACATCAGATGCAATGGATATTGCAGTTCCTTTTGCCATTGATTCAGATTTTATAATTTCAATATAGCAAGTAGAGGCCCAAGTTTTTAGTATTTTGTGCAGAGAAGTAATTTCGCGGTCATGAGATGATAAATCTCTAGGCTGATATTTTTGTAAAATTTGAAGTAGGTACATATTAATTTCGGTCATAACTCGTTGTAACTAAGGAGGTTAAAATATCATTCAGAAGGCGGTCTCTAAAATTAACAACAACAGTGTTGGAGAGGTTTGCGATGTCAGTCATTTTGTCTTGAGGAATAACCGGCCGCTTTTGCATAAATCGCGACAGGTGTTTGATGATTTTTTCTTGTAGCAAAATTTTTTTCTATATGGTTTTCAGCACTGGACCAATCAACCAAAAAAATTGTCTTATCTTTTGCTTTATCGATATTGTTGGAAGGGATGTGAATTATGTTTTTATTTTTAAAAATTTTTGAATCTACTAAGCAATCTCTCAGGTTGTAAAACACAGTATAATCACTAAAAGAGGATCGTTCTGGTAGGTACTGTTGAATTCCAAATTTGTTTTAATAATAAAGAATTTTTAACAAAATCTATAAAGAAGGCTTTGTTGCTTCTAATGAAAATTTGATTTGCACATTGTTGGATATTTTTTTGTCTCTACTGTCTTTGTTGCCGATATCGAATAGGTTTCTTTGCAGAGTTGCAGTGCCAGACACCTTGGCTTTCTTATTGTCATTATCAAATTTGGCAGTAAAGCTTAAATCGATTGGTAATTTTCTATTTTTTATCGTAAGATCGCCTTTAGCAATATAAGAATCTTTGTTGGCAGAAGTTGTTATTTTATTTGACTTGAAAGTTGCGGTAGCAAATTTTTCAATCGCCAACCACTGCTCGTTTTTAACAACCTCTAAAGCTTCGATTAATCTAATGTCTATGGATTTCATATCGATTTCAACTTCTATAGAGCTTTTATCTAAATTGTCTTTGTCAAAGATGATTTTACTGTTATATTTTTTAAAAAGCCCAACAATTTCTGAGCTATCTTGAAACAAAGAAAATTCTAGTTTGCTTAATTTTGGATCGACTTGCCATTCGTTTTTATTGTTATTTTTTTCGTCTTCTTTAACATAAATAGCTTCGGCTTCAATGTTTACTTTTATAAAATCGCCAATGCCGGGTAGGCCATATTTCATATCAAAGTCAGATCTTTTTATTTTGGCTGTGCCACTAATTCCTATGGTTTTCTTTTGAGAAATAGGATTTAAGCCGATTTTATTTAGTTTAATTTGCAATTCTATTGATTTTTTTATGCCTCTTAAAGTTAAAAAACCTCTAATATTGGCATTGTTGTTGCCTTTTAATTCGATTGTTGAGTTTTCAAAGATAATTTCAGGGAATTTGTCGGCATCAAAAAAATCGGCTGTTTTAAGATGGTTGTCAAATCTCTCAATGCCGGTGTTTATAGAATTGGTTTTGATGATGATTTTTACTGAACTTTTTTGGGGGTTTTTTTCGTCAAATAAAACCTCGCCTTCGACATTATTGAATTTTCCAGAAGGGCTAGAAAAGCCAAAATGATCGGCTTGCCAAACAATATTGATGTGGTTTGGATCTATTTTATATAAATCGGCAGTGAATGCAGAATTTATTTGAAAAAAAATAGCAAATAGACAAGATAAAAAAAGTTTTTTCATAAATATATTAATTGTTTTGATACCACGAATTTTTTTTAAAATTAGTTAAAATAAATTCTTGATGTAAAGTTAATTGTTGTTGAGTTGGTGAGAAATTTCTGATTGGTAAATTATATTTTTGCCTAATAAATTCGGTTGTTTTTTGTTTAGTTTCGTTGACATTTTTAGCAAAAGAAAAGCCACCTTGCGAACCGCAGGTGAGCTCGAGATATACTAAACATAATAATTCAGTGTCAATTAAAGCACTGTGTTTTTCTCTTTTGCTTAAATCAATTTTAAATCTTTTACATAAAGCATCTAAAGAATTTGGTGAGTTAGGAAATTTTTGCCTAGCCAATGAAAGAGTGTCTATGATTTTATTTTGTGTAAGCAAAGGTGAGCCGATGCTGTTTAATTCGAAATTTAAAAATTTTAAATCAAAAACGGCATTATGAATGATTAGAGGATCGTTTTTAATGAAAGTTAAAAAATCATTAACAATTTGTGAAAAATTAGGCTTGTCTAACAAAAATTCCGTAGAAATTCCGTGTATTAAAAAAGCCTCATGAGGCACATTGCGATTGGGATTGACATAGCAATGAAAATAGTTGCCAGTTTTTACTTTGTCAATAATTTCAAAAGCTGCTATTTCGATAACTTTATGCCCGTCTCTTGGGTCAAGACCTGTGGTTTCGGTATCTAGACAAATTTCGCGCATTTTTAATCGAAATATTTTGGTTGACAAAGAGAATTTTTGCTTTCTTTAGACATAATGAAATTAGTTATATCTTCGACTAAGGTGTTGGAAAAATTATGATTGATATTTTTTAATCTGTCAAACAAAGTGAGTGATTTTTGACTTTTATCAAAAAGTTGTGCAAAAAAATCTTGCAAAATGTTAATTTGCTTTCTATCGATGTTTTTTCTTTTTAAACCAACCAAATTTAAACCAACCAAATTAGCTCTTTCTCCTTTAACTAAACCATAAGGAATGATATCTTTTTCGATACCGGACATGCCACCAATCATGGCATTTTTACCGATTCTGGTAAATTGCTTAACAGCCGATAGACCGCCGATAATTACAGAATCTTCAACCAAAACATGTCCTGCCAAAGTGGCATTGTTTGCCAAAATAACATTATTGCCAATTTCGCAATCATGAGCAATGTGTGAGCCAACCATAAACAAGCAATTATCACCGATTTTGGTAAGCATTTTATCGTTTTGAGTGCCTAAATGAATAGTTACATGTTCTCTTATGGTGTTGTTATTTCCAATAATTACTTGAGAATTCTCTCCTTTGAATTTTAGATCTTGAGGGGCAAGACCGATGGTGGCAAAGGGATAAATTGTGTTGTTTTCGCCAATAATTGCGTTGCCATCAATAACTACATGCGATTTTAAGATGGTGCCAGAATTTATTTGCACTTGCGAACCGACTATGCAATAGGGGCCGATAACGACATCGTCAGCTATTTTTGCCGAGCTATCAACAATTGCGGTGGGATGAATTAAAAGATTATTTGTCATTTTTTTTATCAATAATCATTGCCGAAAGTTGGGCTTCGGCAACTTTTTTGCCATCAACAATACCAACGGCATTAAGTTTCCAGGCAGTGCCACGATTTTGTGTTGCCTCAACATGCAGTTCTAAAATATCTCCAGGTAAAACTGGTTTGCGAAATTTTGCTCCATCAATTGACATAAAATAAACTAATTTTTCTTCTGGTTTAAAATTTGGGCAACAAGTTACCATTAGGGCACCAGCTTGAGCCATTGCTTCAATAATTAAAACCCCTGGCATTATGGGGTGCTTAGGAAAATGACCTAAAAAATGAGGTTCATTGAAAGAAACATTTTTAATGGCGATAATTTTTTTATTAAATTCGATGCTAATAACTTTGTCTACTAATAAAAAAGGATAGCGATGCGGTAGGCACTGTAAAATTTTATTGATATCTAGCATATATGGTGAAATAGAAAAGTAAGGTTTAGTTATTGATTATAAAGGAGAGGGGCTTATAAAAACCCCTCACTTTTTTGTTTTTTTAATAAACGGTTTCGCCTTTTCTAGCTTTTTTCTTACGTACAATGCTTTCGTCTCGTTTTCTTTGAATTTTCTTTGAAGGTTTTTCAAATTCATTTCTTCTACGAGCCTCTTTTACTAGACCGTCTTTTTGTGCTTTTTTACGAAATGCCCTGATTGCCATTTCGATATTGTTTTTGCCATGAACTAAAACTTCCATCTTTTTTACCTCCTTTAGATTGAAAAAATAAATTAAATTTGTGGGTCAACTAAAGAAATTTGACCATCTTTACGATGATAAACAACATTTAGTCTTTTATTTTGGCTATTGATAAAAACCAAAGCTGGTAGATTTGCCAAATCCATTTTCATGATAGCATCATCGACAGAAAGCTCTTCGATGGTGGTATTTTTTTCGGAAACAATTTGATGTTTAGTGGCACCTGTTGAGGTGGCATCTTGCTCCATTTCTTCAAATATATTGTAAGGAAAAGGTGGTAAAACATATTTTGTGGCCGAAAAATATTTTGGCTCTAAGTTTTTGATGCTTTCTTTATGATAATCGTGTAGTTTGTTTTTGTATCTTTTAAGTTGAGTTACCGCTTTTTTTAAGGCTTCGTTAAAAGCCCCGTAGATATCGCCAGCTTCGCCGTTGGCCTTGATGGTGATATTTTTTTTTACCGCCTCGTTAATAATGATGTTGGCAAAAAATAATTGTGATTGTTTGCCAAAATAAACTTCGGCAGTATCTATTTTACTGATAAATTTAGTGATAGCTTTTTCTAGTTGTTCATTAACATATTGTTGTATGGAAGAACCTAGATCGATATTGGAGCCAGTGATTTTTACTTGCATAAAAAAAATTAATTTAAATTAAGAATTTGATTAATAACATATTGCAAAATACCGCCACATTTGAAATATTCAACTTCGTTAGCAGTATCAAGACCGCAAATTAAACTTAGTTTTTTACATTCACCGCTTTGCATAGTGATAAGGCATTGCAATTCTTGCTTTGGTTTAATATTAAGGTCAATATTAGAAATAGCAAGCTTTTCTTTGCCGGTAAGTTGTAGATTTTGATAATCAGCCGAATTGGCAAACAATAAAGGTAAAACACCCATACCAACCAAGTTTGAGCGGTGTATTCTTTCGAAGCTTTCGGCTATAACCGCCTTAACACCTAGCAGGGCAGTGCCTTTGGCGGCCCAATCTCTTGAAGAGCCGGTGCCATATTCTTTGCCAGCAATTACAACCAAAGGAATATTTTTTTGTTGATAATCGCAAGATGCATCGTAGATTGAAACTAGTTCGTTTTGTTGATTATAGGTAAAGCCACCTTCTTTGCCATCGGCAAGCATTTTATTTTTAATTCTGGTGTTGGCAAAAGTGCCTCTAATCATAACTTCGTGATTGCCTCTTCTGGCACCATAAGAGTTAAAATCGGTTTTATTTACATTTTTATTGTTTAAATAAATTGCCGCCGGTGAATTATTGGCAATATTACCTGCAGGAGAAATGTGATCGGTGGTGATAGAATCGCCAAAAATTGCTAAAATGCTAGCATTGTCAATGTTGTTTGTGTTATTTTTTTTGAGATTATCAAAATAATTTGGCAAACGAATGTAGGTACTTTCTGGTTGCCAATTGTAGGTATCAGAAGATTGTACCGAAATTTTTTGCCAATCTTTGTTGCCTATAAATAAGTTGTTGTATTTTTTAAGAAATAATTCACGATTAACAAATTTTGTTATGACTTCTTGTATTTCTTGGTCGGTTGGCCAAATATCGGCTAAATAAACAGGTTTATTTTGTTGATCTCTGCCTATTTCTTGAGTAGAAATATCAATATTACAAGTGCCTGCCAAAGCATATGCCACAACCAATGGCGGAGAGGCTAGATAGTTTGCCTTAACTAGGGGGTGAATTCTGCCTTCAAAATTGCGATTGCCCGAAAGCACAGCAGAAACTAAAAGATTGTTGTTTTTAATTGTTTCTTCTAGTTGCGGTAAAAGCGAGCCAGAATTACCAATGCAGGTGGTGCAACCATAGCCAACCACATTAAAACCTAGCTGATCTAAATATTGTTGCAAGCCAGAATCGGCCAAATATCCAGCGGCAACTTGCGAACCGGGGGCAAGAGAAGTTTTGACCCTTGGGTTAACTTTTAGGCCTTTTTCAACTGCTTTTTTTGCCAACAAACCGGCAGAAATAACCACAGAAGGATTAGAAGTGTTGGTGCAAGAAGTGATGGCGGCAATAACTAAATCGCCGTTGTGTAAAGTGGTGTTGAGGCTGTCGATTTGATAAGTTTGGTGGTTGTTGATTTTTAATTCTTCTGCTAACTTGCTTAGAGACTGTTTAGTTTCGGCAAGGGTTATTTTGTCTTGAGGTCTTTTTGGGCCGGCCAAACTAGGCGAAACCGTGGAAAGATCGAGCTCAATTATTTGGCTAAAATCGGCTTGCTCGTTGCTGTTTAGTTGTTGTGCTTCAATGTAAGCAGAAACGATGTTGATATTTTCTTGGCTTCTGCCAGTAAGATGAAGGTAGTGTAAAGTGGTTTGATCGATTGGAAATATACCGCAAGTGGCACCATATTCGGGGGCCATATTGGCGATAGTTGCTCTGTCGGCGAGAGATAAATGTTGTAAACCAGTGCCAAAAAATTCAACAAATTTACCAACTACCGATTTTTGTCTTAATATTTGAGTGATGGTTAAGACCAAATCGGTGGCAGTGATGCCAGAATTAAGTTTGCCAACAAGCTTAAAGCCTATAACTTCGGGAATAAGCATAGAAACTGCCTGGCCAAGCATAGCAGCTTCTGCCTCGATGCCGCCAACTCCCCAACCTAAAATTCCAAGACCGTTAATCATTGTGGTGTGGCTATCGGTGCCAACCACGGTGTCAAAATAAATATTGTTGTCTTGATTAAAAACTACACTGGCTAAATTTTCGAGATTTATCTGATGGCAAATGCCCATTCCGGGCGGGACTACTCTAAAATTATTGAAAGATTTTTGAGCCCATTTAAGAAACTGATATCTTTCGAAGTTTCTTGCAAATTCAAGCTCGGTATTTTTTGCCAAAGCCTCATTGTTTGCATAATAATCGACCTGCACAGAGTGATCTATGACTAAATCTACCGGCACTAGCGGGTTAATTTTTTTAGGATCTTGGTGTAATTTTGCCACTGCATCTCTCATAGTTGCTAAATCAACCACCGCAGGAACCCCTGTAAAATCTTGCATCAAAACACGAGCAGGTGAAAAAGCGATTTCGATTCTGTTTTGAGCATTTTGCACCGAATTAACCAAAGCAAGGCAATGCTGTTTGGCTTGATTGCTATCTTGATAGGTTCTTAAAATATTTTCTAGCAAAATTTTTAAGCTAAACGGCAATTTATTGAGATTGACACTAAACTTTTTTGCAAATTCGGGCAAAGAGAAATAGCGATAACTTTGGTTGTTGGCAACGAGAGTGGATTGCGAAATTAGTTTTGACATAGTTTAATATGTTAAGAATTGGTAGAAATCACTTGCCAAGCTGGGCTTGGAGAAGTGAGATTTCTTTGAAAAGCCCAGTTATCTGTGATGTTAAGAATTTGATCTTTACTGCCACTGATAATGCTGTTGTTGCTATCTTGAATGTAGTTGATTTGTTTAGAAGGAAATTTTACCACAATGTTAGCCAAATCGCCACTGTAAGAGGCAACGACAATAGAAACTTCGTCGATAGAAATTAGGTTGGTAACAAGATTTTGTTTATCTTGTTGTCGTTTTTGCACTATTTTGCTAAAACCCTCGAAAATACTAGGGCAAACCAAGTTTTTGATTTCTTCTAAATTGCCACTGGCAAAATTATTGATGACGATTTCAAAGGTCATTTTCGCACCCTTTAAAAAAAAGTGATGATCGATATTGGATTTTTCAAAAATAAATTGCAAACTTTCTAAACTGTTGCTACTAAGGTGTGGAAATACAACCGAAAGAGTATTGCCTTCGCCGACAATTTTTTCGGCAGAATTGTTGTTGGCAAAATTGTTATTAGTATTGTTATTAGTATTGCAAGATTTGCCTTGGTTAGCTAAAATATTAGCAATTTGCTCTTTTTGTTTTTGAATTTTTTGCTGTATAGAAAGCTTTTGCTCTTCGTCTATTTTGCCAATGGTTTTATTTAGCTTTAAAAAGATAAAAAAAGTAACAATTGCTAAAATAATAATGTCAATCAACATATGAGTTTATTGTTTAGGTGGGGCAGACAACGGGATTCGAACCCGCGACCCCCAGAACCACAACCTGGTGCTCTAACCAACTGAGCTATGCCTGCCATCAATGAAAAATTGAAATAAAATTTTAACTAGAAAAAAATTAATTGTCAAAGATTTTTTTCATTATTTATTGTTGTTTTTTGATGCCCTTGTGGAAGAAAGTAAAATTTATATAAAGTAAAGTCTATCTCTTAAAAAACCTGATAATTCTTGTATGTTTAAAACAAAAGAAGTTTTGCCATCTGTTAATCTTTGCAACCTTTTTATTTTAGTCTCATCGCCAGTTTTAGAGTCTTTTTGTAAATAATAATCTCCATCACAAATTGCTAAAAATAT
>CANNFC010000061.1:0-8084 GCA_947503755.1 Rickettsiales bacterium
AAATAGCATAAATTTAATTAGTAAACAAAAAAAGCTACTGTTGTTTTTTCAGATAAACCTCTGAGCCAGATTGCTTGAATTTTTCGCTCATTTCTTGCATTCCTTGCTGTTTTTTGGCATAGTCCCTAACATCTTGGGTGATTTTCATCGAGCAAAATTTTGGCCCGCACATCGAGCAAAAATGTGCTAGCTTAGCTCCTTCGGCAGGCAAAGTGGCATCGTGATAAGATTTGGCAGTTTCAGGATCGAGGCTTAAATTGAACTGATCTTGCCATCTAAACTCAAATCGAGCTTTCGAAAGTTCGTCGTCCCAAGCTCTGGCTGCTTCGTTGCCTTTGGCAAGATCGGCGGCATGAGATGCGATTTTATAGGCAATAACTCCTGCTTTCACATCTTCTTTATTTGGCAAGCCAAGATGCTCTTTTGGAGTAACATAGCAAAGCATAGCAGTGCCAAACCAGCCAATCATCGCCGCCCCAATAGCAGAGGTGATGTGATCGTAACCAGGAGCAATATCGGTGGTAAGTGGCCCTAAGGTATAAAAAGGAGCTTCGTGGCAAATTTTTAGCTGTTTATCCATATTTTCTTTGATAAGGTGCATCGGCACATGGCCTGGGCCTTCGATCATCACTTGGCAGTTGTATTGCCAGGCAATTTTGGTGAGTTCTCCTAGGGTGGTAAGCTCGGCAAATTGTGCCTCGTCGTTGGCATCGGCAATAGAGCCGGGGCGAAGCCCGTCGCCTAGCGAAAAACTAACATCGTATTGTTGCATAATTTGGCAAATATCTTCAAAATGAGTGTATAAAAAGTTTTCTTTATGATGTGCCAAGCACCATTTTGCCATAATTGAGCCGCCTCTTGAAACAATGCCGGTAAGGCGATTGGCGGTAAGCGGAATGTAGGGCAACAACACCCCAGCATGAATGGTGAAATAATCGACCCCTTGTTCGCACTGCTCAATTAGAGTGTCTTTGTAGATTTCCCAGGTGAGTTCTTCGGCGATGCCATCAACTTTTTCTAGTGCTTGATAAATTGGCACTGTGCCAACTGGCACTGGGCAGTTACGAATGATCCATTCGCGAATGTTGTGAATGTTGTTGCCAGTGGAAAGATCCATCAGGTTATCTGCACCCCAGCGGGTTGCCCAAATCATTTTTTCAATTTCTTGTTCAACTCCAGAAAAAATGGCAGAGTTGCCAATGTTGGCATTGATTTTGACTAAAAAATTTCTGCCAATAATCATCGGTTCAGATTCGAGGTGGTTGATATTGGCAGGAATTATGGCCCGACCGCTTGCCACTTCTTGCCTTACAAACTCTGGGGTGATGGGGTTTTTTAGATTGGTTCTTGCCATATTTTCACGAATAGCAATATATTCCATTTCTTTGGTGATAATGCCTGCTTTGGCATAGGCTAATTGAGTGGGTTGCTTGCCTTTTTTGGCTTTCAGTGGCTGATAATTTTTTAGGTCAAATTGCGGAACCTGATTTTTATTTTGCAAACCGTTATCTTCGATTTTAACTTCTCTGCCTTGGTAATATTCAACATCTTGCCTTGCTAACACCCATTTTTCTCTAATTTTTGGCAAGCCAGAGTTGAGGTTGATGTTGTTTAATTTTTGATTGTCGGTGTAAATGCCCGAAGTGTCGTAGACCACAAAATTTTTGTTGCTAGATTTTTCGGATAAATTGATTTGCCTCATGGGCACCGCAACATCACCAGCATTGTTGCTGATATAGATTTTTTCTGAAGAAGGCAGGCTACCTAAGGTAAGTTTAAAATCAATAGACATAAAAAATAAAATAACTTGGTAAAAAATAATAATGATTTTACAATATCAAATTCATAATGTATAGCAAAAATTTATAAAATTTTATGAACCAACTTTCTTTTGATTTTTATTCTTTTGCTGTTGAAAAAACTTTTGTTTTATTGCCAGAAAATACCGTTGCTTATCGGCATTTGATGCATTTTTTTGCTAACGAAAATCAGGGAAATGCCTTGATTTTGTTAGGACCAAGCAAAAGCGGTAAAAATTGTTTATTAAATTATTGTGCCAAACTCAATAACAAAACAATTGCGATAATTGATGATTATTTGCAAGAAAACCCGTGGCAGTTATTGCCAAATCAATATTATGTTTTAAAAGACTTTACTAAATTAACCGAAATTAATTTGTTTCATTTGTTAAATATTGCTAACGAAAGAAGGGCTTGTTTAATTTTGCTTGATAATCAAGAATGCAATTTTTTGTTGCCAGATTTAATGTCTAGACTCAATAACATTAATCAGCAAACAGTTTTTTTGCCTAGTAAAAATTCATTACAGCAAATTTTGTTAGCTAATTTGGCGGATAAGCAAATAGTGTTGCCAGAAAATATTGTTGATTATTTGCTAAAAAATGCGGTAAGTTATGAAGATTTATATGTTTTGCTGAAAAAATTAGAGTTTTTTTATGAAGAAAACAACAAAAAAATTAGCTTAACACAGTTAAAAAAACTGTTTTGAGAATAGTAAAGAATGGTGACCCCAACGGGATTCGAACCCGTATTTTCACCGTGAAAGGGTGACGTCCTAACCGTTAGACGATGGGGCCAAAAAAAAATTTTGAGAAATTTTTGGCAAAGTTAGGCAACAATTTTAGTTGTGCTTATTTTTATTTGCAACAACTTTTTTGTAGTTTTTTGCAAAAATATTTTATATTGTTTTAACTTAGATAAAACAGCGACGATCGTCTCCCAACACTACCCCGTCCGCTATCGCGGACACCCATTCATTTAGTGCAGGGAATTTAGGCAGAAATACTATAAATTACATTTGCAAAAATTTTAGGCATTTTAGCAGTTTATTGGCTAAAAATTCGAGATCTTGATATTCTAAAAAAGCAATAAAACTAATTTTTTCTTTTTTAAAAATGCCGGTATAAATAAAAATATTACCTAAAAAACCTAAGCCAAATTCATATTCTTTTAGGTTTAATTTAATGGTTTTGGCATTTTGTTGGTTGATTTTTTCTAATTCAAAAAACAAAGGCTGAGCTAAAATAATTATTTGATTAATATCAAAAAGCATTTTTTTTAATTCTAAATATTTATCAAGCACTTCAAGGCAAGTATCTAGGTTATATTCGGTGGCGGTTTTTTTGGCAAGTTCAAGATTGCCAACACCCAGATCAATCAAGGTGCCAAGCAACTTGGCATGATTAAATTTGGTGGCAAAATATAAGGCATCGTTATCAGAATTATCAACAACATAAACATTGGCATGATGTTGCATTAAAAGTTCAATAATTTGTTGATGATTATGAATAACGGCATAAAGAAAAGGGGTGAGGCAATGATTTTCTTCGTGGGTTTTGGCTTCAATGTTGGCAGAATGACTAAGTAAAAATTCTACCGAAGTTAAACTATTAAATTCGCAGGCAATATGCAGTGCAGTGAGGCCAAAAATAGTTTTTTGCTCGATGCTTACTTGTTGTTGTAAGAAAAAAGCCAGCATTTCAACCATATTAAACTTGCTAGCAAAATGAATAGCATGTAAATTTCTGGTAAAATCATCGGAAATGCAGTTAATGTTCACACCAGCTTGATGCAATAATTTGACATTATCAAGATTTTCGCCTAAAACAGCATGGTGGATAGCATTTAAATTATGTCGATCTGTGACATTTAATTGTTGTTGATTTAAAAGAGGAACAAGTTGTTTTAGTTGTAAATTGTCGCCAAATTTTGCAATAATATGCAAAATGGTGGCTTGTGATTGAGTTTGAGTAGCATTGATGGAATCAGAAATTTGTTGTTGATTGCAAGTGGCGAGATTGTTGATATAAAAACCAATGGCGGTTTTGATATGTTGCAAAATATCGCTATCCAAGTTTTCAAGTTTGTTTTTATAGGTTTTAGAAAACTGCTCTAAGCAAATATTGTCAAGGTTTAAATACATATAGATAAATAAATTTGGCTAGGTTTTTTTATTGTGATTTTAATAATTTTATTTATGCTATTTGCAATATTTTAATTGTAAAACAAAAATTGCAAATTTTACATAACTGCAAAAAAAAGATGCCAAATTAACTATCTTTCTGCCATTTATCAAGCACAACAGTGGCAACAGCATTACCAATAAGATTGGTGATGGCTCGACCCGTTGACATAAAACGATCGATACCAAAAATAATTGCCAAACTTTCGATTGGCAAAACAGGAATGGCAGAAATAGTGGCGGTGAGAGTGATAAAAGCACTGCCAACCACTGCGGCCGCCCCTTTGGAGGTGATTAACAGCACAAACATCACCTGAAAAATTTGCATCCAAGATAAATGAATGCCAAACACTTGCGATAAAAAAATAATTGCCATTGTAAAATAAATGCAAGTGCCATCTAGGTTAAAAGCATAACCAGCTGGTAAGGCAAAACTAACGACCGACTGTTTGCAACCGAATTTTTCCATTTTTTCAATCATGGCAGGCAAAACTGTTTCAGAAGAAGAGGTGCCGAGCACAACTAAAATTTCGTCTTTGATGTGCGCAATTAGTGTAAAAATATTTTTCTTGCAGACAAAATACATAATTGAGCCAAGCACAACTAGCACAAAAAAGATGCAGGTGCCATAAAATAAGCCAGTAAAAATAAAAAGTTTAATGATAGATTTCGAGCCGTATTTGCCAACAGTGTAGGCCATGGCACCAAAGGCACCAAATGGAGATAATTTAACGATAATTTCAATTAGTTTGAAGGCTATTTCTTCTAGATCTTTAATGAGGATAATGGTGGTCGGTATCTTTTTTTTCACTTTACTAAATACAAAGCCAAACAAAACCGAAATAAACAGCATCGGCAAAATTTCGCCACTTGTGAAAGCTTCAAACACGGTTTTTGGCACAATATTGATGATAAAATCGGCAAAAGTGTGAGGTTGATTGTGTTTAAATTGTTCTAAAAAACTTGTATCAAGATTATCTTTTGGAATATCTAAACCAGTGCCAACATCGAAAAACATTGCGAAAGAAAGGCCAACAATGAGGGCGAAAGTGGTTAAAACTTCAAAATAAATGAAAGATTTTAAGCTTAAACTGCCGACTTTGACATTTTTTTCACTAACAAAACTACCCACAACTGTGCAAAAAATAATGGGCGGAATGCACATTTTAATGAGTTTGATAAAAATATCGCCAAGAGGCTTAAAAGCCTCGGCTTGTTTTGGAAAGATTAAGCCAAATAAAACTGCTAAAATAATAGCAAAAATAACTTGTAAATAAAGGGGAAATTTGTTCATTATTTTTTTCATCGCAAATTAAGAATAAATTGTAAAAAATCAAAGAAGGCAATTATAAAGCTAAACAAAATAAATTTGCTAGTAAAAGTTTATTCTTGTAAAAAAAAAGCAAAAATTTAGTAAAAATGATTTACTTTAAAAAAAATTACTTTACCATATAGTGTGTTATTTATTTAAATTTAATCAATATATTGTAATAATTATATGTCTTTACTAGATTCAGAATCTTTTTTTAAGCCTTTTAAATATCCTTGGGCTTATGATGCTTGGTTAAAGCAACAGCAAATTCATTGGTTGCCAGAAGAAGTTCCTTTGGCAGACGATGTGCGAGATTGGAAACATAATTTAACTTTGGGTGAAAAAAACTTGCTTACTCAAATTTTTCGCTTTTTTACTCAGGCCGATATTGAGGTCAACAATTGTTATATGAAGCATTATAGCAAGGTTTTTAAACCAACCGAAGTGCAAATGATGTTGGCATCTTTTTCGAATATGGAAACGGTGCATATCGTTGCTTATTCGCATCTCTTAGACACTATTGGTATGCCAGAAACCGAATACCAAGCTTTCATGAAATACAAAGAAATGAAAGACAAATACGATTATATGCACAAATTTAACACTGACAGCAAAAAAAATATCGCCATCACCTTGGCGGTTTTTGGAGCCTTTACCGAAGGCTTGCAATTGTTTGCTTCTTTTGCTATTTTGTTGAATTTTCAGAGATTTGGCAAAATGAAAGGTATGGGGCAAATTGTGGCTTGGTCGGTTCGAGACGAATCTTTGCATACCAATTCTATTATCAAGCTGTTTCGCACTTTTGTTCAAGAAAATTCCGAAGTTTGGGATGAAGAATTAAAAGGTCATCTTTACGAAGCCTGTGCGACAATTGTGCATTTTGAAGATGCTTTTATCGATTTAGCTTTTGAAATGGGCAATGTCGAAGGCCTTACCGCTCGAGAAGTAAAAAGATACATTCGCTACATTGCCGATCGCAGATTAAAACAGCTCGGCTTGAAAGATATTTATATGATCGACGACAATCCGCTACCTTGGCTTGACGAAATTTTAAACGGAGTTGAGCATACCAATTTTTTTGAAAACAGAGTCACCGAATATAGCAAAGCCTCAACTACAGGAACTTGGGAAGATGTTTTTATCGAAATCGATGCTAGCAGGCAAAAAATGCTCGAGGTATAGATGAGGGGCGAGATTATGACAAATTATGATAATGATGTTCCTTATTCGACACTAGCTAAAGAAATCTTGAAAATTGTTTCTTCAAAAAGTAAAAAAAATCACAAAGACATTTTAGATAATATCGAAAAAAATAAAGAAAATTTTTTATCTAATTTACAACAAATTATAAAAAACCCTGCCTCTCTTTATAATGAAAAAGTATCTCTGTTTAAAGAAATACCAGAACTTGAGGTGCGGAGAAACAATTTAACTAAAGAAATAACCAAGTTTAATGAAGAAAAAACAAACTTAGCGACAACAATTGATGAAAATAAAGAGCTTTTGGAAAGTGAAAAAACCAAGCTTAATGAAGAAATAAAAAGCTTAAAAAATACAATAAATGGCAATAAAGATTCTAATGATGATTTAGATAAAATGGGTTTGGTTATATATAAAGACCTTTTGGAAAGTGAAAAAACCAAGCTTAATGAAGAAAAAACAAGCTTAGCAACAACAATAAAAGAATTAAAAATAGAAGTAAAATATTTGCAAGAAGAATTATATGGAAAAGATGGATTAAAAAAACAAAAATCTTTACCCGAAACAGAAAAGGATTCCATTGAATTTAACATTTCTGTTGGTGGTAATAAAAATATTCAAGAAGAAAAGGATTCCATTGAATTTAACATTTCTGTTGGTGGTAATAAAAATATTCAAGAAGAAGATGATGATAAGCGTGTTAATTTGGGTTTAATTAAGTATAAAGAATTATTAGAAATAAATATATCATCTTTGAAAATAGATAATAAAAAACTTAAAAAGAGTAAATCTGACTTAGAGCACAAATATGCAGTTGCCGAAAATCTTGCAGGCTTAAAAAAAGAATCAAAAAGTCATGTCAAGTGGTATGGTGGATTTTTAATAGTTGCAATAATTGTTTTGGGTTTGGTTATGTATGGGTCTTATATCTATGGCATTGAAATTTTAAAGGATTTACAATTATTATCAAAACCACCATCAACAAGAGCATCATCTGATTATTTTGGTTTATTTTTACTAAAATTGCCATTTGCATTATTAATGGGGCTTGGTATTTCAGGGATTGTAATTTTTTTAAATAAAATTCTGATGTTAATTGAAAGAATCAACAATCAGCAAAGAAGCATATCACAAATCAGTGTAATAGCAAAACAAATTGACGAAACCACGATAAATTTAATTAAAAATGAAAATTCAGAAGAATATCAATATGCAAAAAAAGAAAAAGATGAAAAAAATCTTTTTTATAAATTAATAACAAATCATCTTGTGTCTATAAGCAAAAATGAAATGTAGTTACAAGATAAAAATAATGATACAATGAAAGCATTAAAAGAATTTTGTAATATTATAAAAGGAACAACTCCAACTGGTGAAAAAAAATAATTTAGTTGTGCTACTCAACAATATGATTTAGTATGATTTTTATATATCCAAAAATGGGAAATGATATAATTTACAAGCGGTGAAAAACCTTTGTTTTTATAGAATAAATGTGTTTTTTTTGCTTGCAAATAAAAATTAGGATCAATAAAATTATTTTATCAAATTATAAAAATATTTATTTCTGTTGTTTTTTATGTAAAAATTT
>CANNFC010000062.1:0-8023 GCA_947503755.1 Rickettsiales bacterium
CATTATGGGTAAAAAAAGCCACAGAAGATGAAAAAATAAAAATAATTAATGAGATAATTTATGGCTCAGAAAATGACAATAATAGACAGAAACCATTTATAAAAGCTATTGACATGTTGCGATATTTAGAAGAATCAACAAAAGGAGAAGGTGTGGCAATAGATCAAAGAATTGAAGATTTTTGCAAAAAACATCCAAATAAATCTCCTGCAATACTTGCTTGTTTGGCAACATTAAATTTAGTTATAATGCCCTTCGCAGAAGGAGTCGAAAATATTGATCCAAATGCTCCTGAAGAAGGAAAATTTCAATAATTTACTAAAACATTATTAGAAAAATATCAAAACGAAATAACTCCAAATGCTCATATGCAAACAAGCGGAGAAGGTGCAGCATCACAAAGCTCTGATGCACAAATTTCTGGCATACAATAAACTTAATTTTCATAACAATTTTTATTTTAATTTTTTTATTGTAAATTATCAAAAAAGTGCTTGCTATTTTTTTTTTATATTTTAAAATATTTGCCAACATAATTTTTAGCTCTTTTTTTAGAGCACGTAGCTCAGTCGGTAGAGCACCTCACTTTTAATGAGGTTGTCGTTGGTTCGATTCCAACCGTGCTCACCACCATTTTTTTTATGAAGATAGATTTCATTCTTGTTAAAATGATCTTTATTTTTTTTCTTTTGGTGGCTATTGTTTTGGTTTTTGCCATAAAAAACAATCTTTCATCTTCTCAAACAAAACAACTACACAGTCAAATAACTAAAATAAAACAACAAATACATTCTTTTCAAGATAAATATCAAGCTTTACCAGGCGACATCAACAATGCTTTTGAGTTAAAATTAAGCAACTACCCAACCAATGGCAATGACGATGGCATCATCACCGATTCTATTTCAGAAAACAAACTTTTTGATGCCGAATTAACCAATTTTTGGCTCCATCTTGGCAATGCTGGTTTTTTTGCCGAAAAATACGATGGTTTTAGCAACGAATCTGCCAGAATCGGTTTTAGTTTGCCAAAAGCACAAGGCATAAAAAAAAATAACGAGTCAGGCATTGTCGCCTTTGGTTATAATCAAAACGGTGGGGCAGTGAATTTTTTGCATATCGGTTTTAGCGAGGCCGATGCCACCAATCTTTACACCAAGCCAGTGCTTACCGCTAAAAATGCCAACATTATCGATAAAAAATTTGATGATGGCTTGCCAAGCTCAGGCAAAATACTTGCCAAAACTGGCAACAACCTTCAAGACAATTCTCGCCAAGAAGAATGCTTTCAAAACAACAAATATCTGGCAAACATCAACATTGTTGCTTGTCAATTACTTTTTTCTTTTTAATTTATGCAAAAAACTGCGGTTATTTTATTTAACTTGGGCGGGCCAAGCAATCTTGACGAAGTCAAGCCTTTTTTGTTTAATTTATTTAACGACAAAGCCATAATTTCTTTGCCTCAGCCTTTTCGCTTTTTGTTGGCAAAATTAATTTCACACAAAAGAACTCCAAAAGCCCAAAATATTTACAAACAAATCAACAACAAATCTCCGCTACTTGACATCACCAACATTCAAGCCGAAAGCTTAGAAAAAGAATTATCTTTTTATGGAGAATATCAAGTGTTTGTCAATATGCGATACACAAAGCCCACCGCCTTAGAGGTGGTTGAAAAAATTCAAGCCTACAACCCAACCGATATAGTTTTGTTGCCACTTTATCCGCAATTTTCTAACACCACTTCGGCATCTTCTATCGATAATTTTCTTGCTAATTTTAAAAACAACAATTGCCAAACTAAAATTATTTGCTGTTATCCAACCGAAAGCAATTTTATCAAGGCTCATAGCCACTTAATTTTGGCGGTTTTGCAAAAATTAAAACAACCAGAATTATCAAAAACAAGGCTACTATTTTCTGCTCACGGTTTGCCTCAAAAAGTTATCAATGCTGGCGACCCTTATGTTTACCAAGTAGAGCAAACGGTTGGCGAAATCATCGCTCATTTGCAAAATCTTGGCTATCAAAATCTCGATTACCAAATTTGCTATCAATCAAAAGTCGGCCCGCTAAAATGGACAACTCCTAGTCTAGAAGATTCTTTAAGAAAAACCGCTCTTGACCATAAAATTGCCGTGGTTATTCCGGTTGCTTTTGTTTCTGATCACTCCGAAACTTTGGTTGAGCTTGATATCGAATACAAAGATCTCGCCTCAGAACTCGGCATTTCGCAATATCATCGAGTGCCTTCTTTAAATTTGCATACCGATTTTATTAATAGCTTAGCTCAAATGGTTTTGCATACCAACAAACACGATAACAAATTTTTCTGCGGCACTTCTTGTCAAAAAAATTGTCCAAATAATCTCAAATTATGCCCTCAAAATTCTGCTTAAATCAGCCATTTTATGATTATTGTTGATATTTTAAAAAAAAGCATCAGGTGGCAACAGCAAAAAAATATTGAAGATTGTTTGCAAAAAACCACCAAAAAAATTTTACCGCAAACCAGCTTGCTTAATTTTAGTAAAAAAACTCAAAACATCATTCAATTAAACATTGTGTTGCTTGCCGATGTGCAAATCAAAAAAATCAATCAACAATTCAGGCAAAAAAATAAACCCACCAATGTTTTGTCTTTTGCCAATCTTGATGAAAAATTATTGCAAACACAAAACATCGATAAAGTCATCGGCAACAGCAATTTTCTTGCTTTGGGCGACATTTTATTTGCTTATCAAACCATCGATAAAGAAGCCAAACAGCAAAATAAAAGCTTTCAAAATCACCTCACTCACTTGCTTGTTCATGGCATTTTGCACTTGCTTGGTTGCGATCACGAAACCGCAGAAATGGCAAAAATTATGGAAGAACAAGAAATCGCCATTTTAAATAAATTCAAAATCCCAAACCCTTATTTATGACAATTTTTTCAAAAAAAATATTATCAACTTTTGGTAAAATTTACCAACTTTTAAAAAATCTTTTTGGCAAAAAAACTAAAAAATCTTTTGCTAGTGTTATCAATCATATCACCGAAACTTTTGCTTCAGAAGGTTTAATTTCTAGCGAAGAAAAAAAACTCTTCCGCAATATTGTTGGTTTTGCCGACAAAAAAATTAACACTATCATGACCAATCGCTCCGATATTATCGCCATCAAACAAACCGCGGGCCTTGAAGAAATCAAGCAAATTATCAACGAAGATCAACACACCCGAATACCTATTTATGCCGAAACTTTCGACAATATCGTTGGCTTCATTCACAGCAAAGATTTGGCGAAATTTTTATCAAAACAAAGCCAAGAAACTTTTCAAATCAACAAAATAATTCGCAAAATTCTCTTTTTCCCTTGTTCTATGAAGTTGCTTGATGTTTTAATGTTAATGAGAATGGCAAGGGTGCATATCGGCATTGTTTTAGACGAGTTTGGCGGGGTTGATGGCTTGGTTACTATCGAAAATATTGTCGAAGAAATTGTTGGGCAAATAGAAGACGAGCACGATTTGCCTCTTGAAAGTGCTTTTTTTCAAATAAAACAACTAGAAGATCGCACTTTTCATCTTGGCGGCAGAGTTGCTTTGGCAAAACTTTCTGAGCTTGTGGGTTTTCAAATTGAAGAGACAGATTTTGATACCGTGGCGGGCTTGGTGATTTCTGCTTTCAAAAGATTGCCAGAAATCGATGAAGAAATCGAAAAATTCGGCATTAAATTTAAAGTAATCGCTGTCGATAATCGCACCATCAAAACTATCGCCATTAAAATTAATCAAACATAAATGCTTTCTCAATATTTTGCCGCCAAAAAAAAATTATACCCACAGCAAGTTAAAGGCAAAATTCGCTCTTTAAAAAATTGGTTAAATTTTTTATTGTTAAGTATCTACATTTTTTCGCCCTACCTTCGTTTTAATCGAGGCGAATCTGCCCCTAATCAGGCCATTTTAATCGATTTTCACACCGATGTTTTATATTTTTTCTTTATCGAAATTTGGCCGCAAGAAATTTATTATTTAGCAGGCTTTTTGGTGCTGTCGGCATTGTTGTTGTTTTTTATCACTTCTTTATTTGGCAGAGTTTGGTGCGGATATGCTTGTTTTCAAACCGTCTGGACCGACATATTTATTGCAGTTGAGCGGTTTTGGCAAGGCGACAGAAATAGCCGAATTTTGCTAGATCGCAAAAAAAATTGGCTTTATTATCAAAAAAAAATCTGCACCCATATTTGCTGGATAGCAATTTCTCTTTTTACAGGCTTGGTTTTTGTAAGCTATTTTAACGATGTTTTTGTGCTATACCAACTAATCATAAATTTACAGCTCTCAACTGCAATCTTAGGTTGGATTCTTGGCATTGGCTTTGCCACCTACCTGATGGCAGGCTTTGCTCGAGAGCATGTTTGCACTTATATGTGCCCTTATGCTCGATTTCAGTCGGCAATGTTTGACAACAACACCTTAATTGTTTCTTATCAGCACAAAAGGGGCGAACCGAGGCAAAAACATCATCAGGGCGACGATTTTGCTAACAGAGGCCATTGCATTGATTGCAAGCAGTGTGTGGTGGTTTGCCCTGTTGGCATCGACATTCGCGACGGATTGCAAATGCAGTGCATTGCTTGCGGTTTATGCATAGATGCCTGCGACAACATTATGGAAAAATTTAATTTACCAAAAGGTCTGATTCGCTACGATACTTTGCAAAATCTCAACACTAACCCCGATTTGTTTAGTGTGAAAAAGCCCAAATTTTTTAAACCCAGAACTTGGTATTATTTAGTGATTATCTCTGCCATTTGCACTCTCACCATATTTGGTTTAATCGCTAAACAACCCATTGCCATCTCTATTTTGCAAGAAAGAAACCCGCTTTATGTGCTGTTAAGCGACGGCTCAATCAGAAATGTCTATCAATTGAGTGTCACCAACAAAAGCCACCTCGCTCAAAAATTTTTTCTCACCGCTAGTCATAGCGATTTGGTGGAGTTAACAATATTAAATCAAGAAAACAACATCATCGAATTACAACCGCAAGCAGTAAGTGAGTTTAAAATTTTTCTCACCGCCAAAAACCCACCTCAACACATAGAAAGCTTGGTTGTTGATTTAATGTTAAGCGATCAAAAACAAAACAATTATAAAACTTCTGCAGTATTATTTTTGCCTTAAAACAAAACTTGTTATTTTGATTTTTGTCAATAAAATTAAATTGTTTATGGCACTGTTGAATTCCAAATTTGCCAAACTTATTTTAATTTTTTGCTAGTTTTGAGAAGAAATTTTACCTATTTTTAGCCTCATATCAATATATTTGGCTAAAAATAGTTGAAATTTATACCAAAAATGGCAAATAAAGTAAAATATAATTTGGGATGCAACAGTGCCTTTATCAACATTTTATTAATTCTATGTCTTACCGAATCGAATCCGACTCTTTTGGCAACATTTCTGTGCCAGAAAATGCTTATTATGCCGCTCAAACTCAACGAAGTGTGCAAAATTTTCCAATTTGCAACAACAATGCTGGCCATAAAATGCCCAAAGAAGTTATTTATGCAATGCTACTCATAAAAAAATCGGCAGCCATTGCCAATAAAGAGCTGATGGCTTCCGACCCCACTTCTATTGAATTTAAAAAATTCTCCCCCGATTTAGCCGACAAAATCATCGATGCGGTCGACACTATTTTAGCCAAATTCGACTGGTTTTATGAAAATCATTTTCCGCTAGTGGTGTGGCAAACTGGTTCTGGCACTCAAACCAATATGAATGTCAACGAAGTTATTGCCTCGGTTGCCAACGAAAAAATCAACGGCACCAAAGGCGGTAAAAGCCCAGTGCACCCCAACGATCATGTTAATTTAGGGCAAAGCTCCAACGACACCTTCCCAACCGCTATGAATGTGGCAACCGTGCTTAGCACCTATCAAAAACTCTTGCCAACTTTGGTGCGCTTTGCCAACGAGCTTGCCAAAAAAGAAGAGCAGTTTGCTAAAATTGTCAAAATCGGCCGAACCCACACTCAAGATGCCACACCCGTAACTTTAGGGCAAGAATTTTCTGCCTATAAAGTGCAAGTGCAAACTGTTGCAGTTTTTGTTTCGCAAACTATGTCTTATGTGGTGAATTTGGCACAAGGTGGCACGGCGGTTGGCACCGGTCTTAATTGCCATCCTGATTTTGCCAAAAAATTTGCCGAAACTATCACCGAAGTTTCTGGTTTAAAAAACCTGCATCAAGCCTTGTTAAACCTTGATTTATGCCGCACCACTTTTGCCGACGGCACTTGGCAAGTTAAAGATTCAAACCTCGCTTTACTTGGTCTAAACCATGCTGATGCTTTTTATAGCAACAAAAACAAGTTTTTCGCTTTGGCTTGCAACGATGAATTGGTGCAGTTTTCTGGCTCACTTAACACCACCGCAGTTGCTTTGATGAAAATTGCCAACGACATCAGGTTTTTAGCCTCTGGCCCACGATCTGGCCTAGGCGAAATTTCTCTGCCCGAAAACGAACCGGGCTCGTCAATTATGCCAGGCAAAGTCAACCCAACTCAATGCGAAGCCTTAACAATGCTGGCTTGCCAAGTGATTGGTAACAATGTGGCAATCACTACAGGTGCCATGCAGGGGCATTTTGAGCTTAATGTGTTTCGACCAATGATTATTAAAAATGTTATCGACTCAATCAATTTGCTAGCCGATGGAATTAATAGTTTTATCGATAATTGTTTGATTGGCATTGTGGCAAACGAAGCCAGAATAGCACAACTTTTAGAGCAATCTCTAATGCTAGTTACCGCCCTAAACCCATATATTGGCTACGACAATGCAGCTAAAATTGCTAAAAAAGCCCACACCGAAGGCACCACTCTAAAACAAGCGGCACTTGCCCTTGGCTTGGTAAGCGAACAGCAATTCGACGAATGGGTTAAGCCAGAAGAAATGGTGTAATACCATTTCCACAAATAAATACCACGATTCGATCTAAATTCCCCTTCTTGCAGAAGGGGTGGCACGAATTGCCGGGGTAATGTCTGCAAGCAGATTTCGATCTAAATTCCCCTTTTTTAGAAGGGAAATTTAGATCGAATTTTAAATAAAAATATTAAATAATATGTTATTTGATTTTGTTGATAACAAAAGAAAAAATGGTCAATATTTTACTCAATATAATCCATTCGACAATCAAGCATTTCAAGAGTGGTCAAATGAATGTCACTTAACACATAACATAATTTTAGAACCGTTTGCAGGGAGTAATAATTTAATAAAAATGCTTCAAGAAATTGGTTTGTGTAATAGTTTTATTTCTTACGATATAGAGCCTCAAAATGAAAATGTTTTATTTAAAGATACACTGCATGATTTTCCGACAGGCTACAATGTTTGCATAACAAATCCACCTTATTTAGCCCAAAATTCAGCCAAAAGAAGGGGTTTATTCTATCCCAAAACAAGTTATGATGACTTATATAAATTCGCAATTGATAAATGTTTAAAGAATTGCAAAAATGTTGGGGCGATAATTCCTGCTTCTTTTTTAAATTCAAAGCTGTTTAGAGATAGATTATCTCATTATATCTTGTTAAATACTAAGATGTTTAATGATACTGATCATCCAGTTTGCCTTGCTTTATTTAAAGAAAAATCAAACGATGTCGAGCTTTATGAAGACAAACATTTTATCGGAAAATTAAGTGAATTCGAAAGAAAATTGCCAAAATCTAAACATAAAATTGAAATGAAATTTAATGATAAAAACGGTAATTTAGGATTGATTGCAATTGACAATACAATTGAACCTTCTATTAGATTTTGTAATGGAGACGAAATAAATCCTAATAAAATCTGCAATTCTTCAAGAAGTATAACAAGAATTTCAATTGATTGCGATGTTAAAAAATTAATTAACAATCTAAATGAAATGCTGGGCGAGTTTAGAAAAGAAACTTATGATGTATTTTTAACACCATTTAAAGGCCTTAGAAAAGATTTAAAATACAGAAGAAGACTT
>CANNFC010000063.1:0-7924 GCA_947503755.1 Rickettsiales bacterium
AAAATATAAAAAATAAGTTTGACATTATTTTTTGCCAATTTAAAATTTTGTTTAGCTAGTTCCATAAAAAATCACTTTTTATGAATATAATTAAAAGAAAATTTATTAAATCTACCTTGCTTTTGCCAATGTTTTTTGTTGGTGCTTGCAAGTTTGGTTATAATAAAATCACCTCAACTAATAACAATTTTTTTTTAGGAGACAAAAAAATGTCAAACCACTACCCTTTTCAACTGCCCCAATTGCCCTATGCTAAAAATGCTTTGGCTCCACACCTCACCGAAAACACTATCAACTATCACTATGGCAAACATCATCAAGCCTACATTACCAATTTAAATAATTTGGTTGCTAACAACGACTTAGCCACTAAAACTTTAGAAGAAATCATTAAAATTTCAGCGAACGACAAAACCAAAGCCGCTATTTTCAACAATGCTGCTCAGGTTTGGAATCATACTTTTTATTGGCATTCTATCAAACCAAACGGCGGTGGCAAGCCATCTGCTGATTTGCTGAAAAAAATCGAACTCGATTTTGGCTCTTACGAAAATTTTTCAGCCGAATTTAAAAATGCCGCTGCTACTCAATTTGGCTCTGGCTGGGCTTGGTTAGTGCTTGAAGAAAACAAATTAAAAGTTATCAAAACTGGCAATGCCGAAACTCCAATAACAACCAATGCTAAACCTTTGCTTACCATTGATGTTTGGGAACATGCCTATTACCTCGATTTTCAAAATGCTCGACCAACCTACATTGAAACCTTTTTAAATCACTTAATTAACTGGGATTTTGCCTATCAAAACTTTAAAAACTAATTATTTTTTTTATGAGAACCGCTACCATCAACAGAGAAACCAAAGAAACTAAAATCAACATTTCGGTTAATCTTGATGGTAGTGGCAAATATCAAATCAACACTGGCTTAGGTTTTTTTAATCATATGCTTGAGCAATTATCTTGTCATTCTGGCATCGATATGCACATTGAAATATCGGGTGATTTGCATATAGATTCTCATCACACCATCGAAGATTGTGGCTTGGCTTTGGGTTTGGCAATTAAACAAGCTTTGGGTGGCAAAATTGGCATAGCACGGTTTGGCTCTGCTTATGTGCCACTCGATGAGGCTTTAAGCCGTTGTGTGCTTGATTTATCTGGTAGACCTTATGTTGTTTTTGATAGCAAGTTCACAGTAGCCAAAATTGGCGACACCGACACCGAAATGTTTCGAGAATTTTTTATTGCCCTTGCTAACACTGTTGGTTGCAATTTGCACATTCATAATCTTTCTGGCATCAACAATCATCACATTGCCGAATCTATTTTTAAAGCAGTGGCGAAAGCCTTAAAACAAGCGATATTTCAACAAAACAACACTATTAATTCAACCAAAGGGGTTTTGTAAATGTTGTTAGCCAATTTAGCCCATAATCCACTAGCAAAAAAACCAGTAATTTACGGCATTGCTGGCGAAACTCTTACCCACGAAGAGCATCAATTTTTTCAACAAAATGGTTGTCTTGGTTTCATTTTATTTGCAAGAAACATCAAAAATAAAAACCAAGTTAAGCAACTCACTCAGCAATTAAAGCAAGTTTTGCAAGGCGATCCACTAATTTTAATCGATCAAGAAGGCGGTAGAGTTGCTAGGCTTAACTCTGCTGAATGGCAACAATTTCCTTCGGCTAGCTATTTTGCTTGTCTTTATCAACAAAATAAGCAATTGGCTTTAGAGGCTACTCAACAAAATTTTTATGAAATCGGTCTTGCTTTAAAAGAACTTGGCATCAATGTTAATTGTGCCCCGGTGCTTGATATTTTAACAAAACACACTCATCAAATTATCGGCAATCGATCTTTCGGTGAAAATCCAAAACAAGTGTGTGACTTAGCTCAATTTGCTTGTCAAGGTTTGTTGCAAGCTGGTGTTTTGCCTGTCATTAAACATATTCCAGGGCACGGCAGAGCTACATCTGATAGCCATCTCGAACTGCCGATGGTTGATGCTAGTTTGTCTGAGCTAGAAAATACCGATTTTTTGCCTTTTGTGGCTTTAAATCAACAAAAACTTGCTATGACTGCTCACATTTTATATTCACAACTCGATGCACAAAAATGTGGCACCATTTCTAGCAAAGTAATCAATATTATCAGGCAAAAAATTGGCTTTGATAATATCTTAATCACCGACGATCTCTCAATGAAAGCCCTACAAAATAGTGTTGGCAATAATGCTATTTCTGCTTTGCAAGCTGGTTGCGATGTGGTTTTGCACTGCAACGGCAATATGCTTGAAATGCAAGAAATTAACCAAGTTTTACCCAATATTTCTCCTGAACTTAAACATAAACTCTTAACCTAAATTTTATGAACAAAATCACCGTAACTCAACCGATAGTAGAAATTGACGGCGACGAGATGGCCAGAATAATTTGGCAACTCATCAAAGAAAAATTGATCTTTCCTTATCTAAATTTAAACATCAAATATTTTGATTTAAGCATAGAAAACCGCGACAAAACTAACGATCAAATCACCATCGATTCTGCTAATGCTATCAAACAATGTGGGGTTGGCATTAAATGCGCCACCATCACTCCAGATGAAGCTCGAAAAAAACAATTTAATCTTAAACAAATCTACAAATCACCTAACGGCACCATCCGAAACATTCTTGATGGCACGGTTTTTCGCGAGCCAATTGTTTGTAACAATGTGCCAAGGTTAGTTTCTACTTGGCAAAAACCAATAATTATCGGCAGGCACGGCTTTGGCGATCAATACCGGGCAACCGAAATGAAAATTAGCAACAATAGCACAGTCAAACTAGTCGTAACCGATGCAAACGGAAATTCTTCTGAGCAAAATATTTATAATTTTAATGAAAATGGAGGGGTGGTGATGGCAATGTTTAACACTGCCGATTCTATTTTTGGCTTTGCCAACTCGTGCTTTAATATGGCTTTGCAAAAAAATATGCCACTTTATCTTTCTACTAAAAATACCATTCTAAAACAATACGATGGCTTGTTTAAAGATATTTTTGCCCAAGTTTATGAAAAAGATTTTGCTTGCAAATTTCAACAACAAAATCTTACCTACGAACATCGTTTAATCGACGATATGGTGGCTTTTGCTATGAAATCTGCTGGTGGCTTTATTTGGGCCTGCAAAAACTACGATGGTGATGTGCAATCTGATTCTTTGGCACAAGGCTTTGGTTCTCTTGGTCTTATGACTTCTATCTTAACAACACCTTGTGGCAAAATAGCCGAAACCGAAGCTGCTCACGGCACGGTAACTAGACACTTTATTGAGCATTTGCAAGGCAAACCAACCTCAACCAACCCAATAGCCTCAATATTTGCCTGGACAAAAGGCTTATTATTTAGAGCAAAACTTGACGAGCACCAAGAGCTTAGTAATTTTGCCAATAAACTTGAGTTAGCATGCCTACACACCATCGAATCTGGCATCTTTACCAAAGATTTGGCGGTGGCAGTTTATGGCAATCAAGTTGAGCATGGCAAGCACTATCTTTATACCACCGAATTTATTGATGCCATTGCCAATAAACTTTCTACTCTTTTGTAGTTTATAAAAATGAACACAGAGCAACAATTCTTGCAAGCTTTGCAAGAATCTTTTGAGCAGTATCAGCAATTTGGAGCAAGAAGTAATAAAAAACTTATTCCTATTCATTCTTGGTTAGCAAAAATAATCATCGATAATCTTGACGATACTTTTAAAATTCATTCTCTTGGTTACGGAAAAGAAATAAAATTACTTGGCAAATATTATCAAAAAACTCTTGATATCGCCATAACAAAAGAAGAAAAAACAATATGCACTATAAGTTTTAAATTTGTTACTTCTAATTACAAACAAAATTCAAATAATTATTTTGAAAATTTACTTGGAGAATGCGCTAATATTAGAAGAGTAAATGTTGGTTTCGCTCATTTTTTGGTTTTAAGGGCTAATACTCCTTATTATGAAAAAAATACAACAATTAATAAAATAGCAAAAAAAAACAGAAGTTATTAATGCAAAAGATCTAAAAAAATACTTAGAATTAATAAAAGAGCTAGATCTCCCCCATAAACCAGATTTATTAACAATAGCAATTATCGATTTCGATTCTGACAACAAGCCCTATTTAGTTAATTTAGAGCAATATAATTTTAGTAAAGAAGATTTATTAATATTGCAATCTCATGGCATTAATAATTTTGTTAAAAAAATCACCGCACTATGTCAGCTCAAAGCATAAAAAACAAAATAAAATCTAATGGAGTTGTTTATACTCCAAAATGGATTGTTGATTTAATAATTGAAAAAATTAATTTTAAAGAAAATTCTGCCACTCACAACATACTCGATCCTTCTTGTGGAGATGGGGCTTTTTTATACGAAATTGCCGAAATGATTATTTTAGAAGCAAAACAACAAAATTTAGAAAATCAGCAAATCGCCGAAATTTTAGCAAAAAACATTTATGGTTTTGATATCGATGAACAAGCAATTTTGCTAGCAAAAAACAGGCTTAATAGCCTGTTAGAGCAACATTGCTTGCCTGCTATTTTTTGGCAAATAAAAGTTTTTGATTGCCTTGATAAAAATTTATTAACAAATTACCAAAATTATTTTGATTATATTGTTGGCAACCCACCTTATGTTCGAATTCAAAATTTAGGAGAAGATAGAAGGTTAAAAATACAACAAGATTGGCATTTTTGCAGAAGCGGAAGCACCGATTTATTTATAGCATTTTTTCAGATCGCTAATAAATTATTAAAAAAAGATGGTAAATTGGGTTTTATTACTCCAAATACCTATCTGAAAACCAAAACTGCAATATCATTTCGTTATTTTTTGCAACAACAAAAAAACATCGAATGTTTAATCGATTTTGGCGATTATCAAATTTTTAAAAATGCCATAACTTATTCTATTATCACTATTATTAACAAAAAACATAAGCAAGATTATTTTGATTATTATAAATGGCAAGATAATCAGCTACAATTTGTAGAAAAAATAAATTTCTCCGATCTCAAGCTAGATTGTTGGCAATTGGTAAAAAACGATATTTTAGCTAAAATCAAAAACATAGAAAATAACGGAACTCCACTAAAAAATGTAGCAAAAATCAGTGTTGGAATCACTACACTAGCAGATGCTTACTATATTTTTGATAATATTATTTTTAATGATAAATATGCAAAAATTCAATTAAAAAACGGTGAAATTTTTGAAATAGAGTCAGAAATTCTAAAGCCAATTATTAAGGCTTCTATTTTAAAACAAGATAAAGTTCATAAAGATAAATACATAATTTTTCCTTATCAATTAATAAACGGAAAGCATAAAATTATTGCAGAAAAAACATTGCAAGAAAATTTTCCAAAGTGCTATGATTATTTTATTAGTATAAAACAAATCTTGCAAAACAGAGATTCTGGTAAAAAAAATAATGTTGCATGGTATGCTTTTGGCAGATCGCAAGGCTTAGATAGCTCTTTTGGTAATAAAATACTCACCTCACCTATGAATTATAAACCAAATTTTGTTGTATCAAACTTAGCCAATCATTGCTTTTATTCGGGTTATGCCATAAAATTTGATGGTAATTTACAAGAATTAGCAAAAATATTAAATTCCGAAAGAATGTTTTTTTATATTCAGCAAACCAGCAGAGATTATCAAGGCGGCTATAAATCTTATGCTAAAAGTTTTATCGAAAATTTTTGTATTACCAATTGCGAATTAGAAAAAATATATCAAAAAATATAATGGCATTGTTGCATCACTAATTTGTTTTACTTTTTTGCTAGTTTTGAGGAGAAGTTTTTGCAAGCTTTATAAGATTCTTTTAAGAAATATCAGCAATTTGGGGCAAGTTCGAAATTTGTTCGTTTCAAATATTGACATTTAAAATTATCTCTTATCTAATATAATCAAATAACGATTAAAAATAACGATATTCTTAGTGAGTTAATTTTGAAAAGCATAAAATCATGCATAAAAAACAAGATCTTATATACAGTATAATATTTTAAATAGAATTAAATTAGGCGGCAATGAAAAGCTGAAAGTTAAGATGAAAATTGAAACTTTTTTAGAAAAAAACTCTAGAAAAATTAAGAAAGAATACACTATTTTACAAGTAATTGAAGTTTTTGAAGAAAAAATTCGTTTAATTATGGCAAATAATCGTGTCTGTTTATTTTATAATTAGAACAATATAATTTTACTAAAGAAAATTTGTTAACATTATCAAACTTTTATCGAAAATTTCTGCATAACCGATGCCGAATTAAAACAACTATACAATAATTAAAATAATGTTAAAAAAACTTTATAAAATTTCAGATATTTTTATTGTTTTCGTGGCTATTTTTTATTTATTGTTCTTTTTTAACACTAAAAATTTTGCTTTTCTTGATTTTATTCTCGATAATTCAATAAATAAATTTACAGAATTTACTTGTGCTTTTTGCTTGCTTGGTGCAATTTTTTTGCTGATTAGTTTTAGTGGTTTGTTGTTAAAAATAGTTTTATCTTTGTTATTTTTTTGTTCGGTAATTTATTTGTATGCACTCAATAAATTTGGCACTATTTTAGATGAAAACCTCATAGCTAATGCTTTGCTAAGCATTGGGCATGTAGATGAAATTATTGATAATTCTTTGTTTTCTTATTTTTTTTTCTTTGCTTTTTTGCCAAGTTTTTTGCTATTTAAAACTCAGCTACAAAAAATTAATTACAAAATTAAAATTGCCACAATTGTTGTATTTTTATTAATAATTACTGGTTTAATTGCCAGTTATTCTAAAACTATTTTTACCACAGCAATTCATCGTTATGCACCTATCGATTACCTTTCTTCTGTGGTTATTTATTTACAACGATTTTCTCACAATTTAGAAGCGGTAAAAAATAGAGTAGATATTACAGAAAAGATAAAATTTGATTATCAAAAAAACATCGAAAATTTAAATGTAGTTCTGGTAATTGGCGAATCTTTAAGGGCAGATCATATGCAAATATATGATTATCAACAAAATACCACTCCTAAATTGGCAAAAATCAATAATTTACTCAAATTTAAAGTTTTAGCCGATTTTAACCTTACCTCTCCTTCGGTCAACTCTTTATTGTCGCACAGATTGAAAGCAGAATATATCGATATTCCGCCAGAAACTAGCATTATTTCGATTTTTAAAAAATTTGGCTTTGAAACTTATTGGTATTCTTCGCAAAGTTCAAAAGAATTTGGTAATGGCATTTTAAATATTTTAGGTATAGAAAGCGATCACACTTTTTATCGTGATTATTTGCTAAAAAACAATCCAATTGCCTATGACGAAACCCTTTTGCCACACATTGAAAACATCGATAAACAAAAAAATAATTTTATTGTTTTACATACTTTTGGTAGCCATATCAGGTTTTATGATCGTTATCCAGCTGATTTTGCTGTTTTTCAGCCTGTTTGTCACAAAGCTCCAAGCGATTGCAATAAGCAAGAATTGATAAATACTTACAACAACACTGTGCTATATACCGACCATTTTTTAACAAAATTATTTCAGCAATTTAATAAAACTAACACTATTATTTTTTTTATTTCCGATCATGGGCAGTTTTTGGGGGAAGAAAATGTTTATGGCAACGGCAACAGCAATAATGATTCTGAGGTTTGGAAACAAGCTAATACTGTGCCGATGCTTATTTATGCTAGTGATTCACTATGGCAAAATAAATTTTTTCAACAAAAATTATTGCAAGCGAAAAAAAATGTTTCTAAACCAAATCTTACTCAAGATATTTTCTTTGACACGGTTTTAGATTGTTCGGGCTTTGTTTCTGATTTATTAACTAGAAATTTAAGTTTATGTGGTAAATTAACTAATTA
>CANNFC010000064.1:0-7690 GCA_947503755.1 Rickettsiales bacterium
AGGCTTTCTACTTGTGAGTTGGTTTGGATATTGACCAATAAATCGCAATTTTTTGCCACTAACTGCCGAATACCAGCACCTTCGGAGCCAACCACAATAGCTAATGGTTGATACTTTTTTAAATCTGCTAAATTGCTGGTGCCTTTGGCACTTAACCCCACAGACCAATAGCCCACCTCTTTTAATTTTTGCAATAAATCACTAAAATTAGTTGCTTCAATTAAATTGGCAAACTCAATATTGCCAGCAGAAGCTTTGATGATGGTGTTGTTTTCGAGGCAAGAATTGTGTTTGCTAAACACGATATGCAAAACATCAAAAGCCACCGCACTTCGAATAATTGCCCCAATATTTTGCGGGTCAGAAAGCTGATCGAGCAATAAAATATTAGGTAGATTATTTGTATTTTGACGAAGTTGTTGCAACAAATCAAACTGGCTTTGCATAGCGATTTTGCTAGCTTCAATAGCAATTCCTTGATGCACAGAACCATTGCCTACAAGATTATCAAGAAATTTATTATCAACTATTTTTACCAACTTGTTTAGCTTGTCTAATTGTTTTTTTTGCAAGAAATCAAGCAAAATTGTCTGATTATTTTTGCTAACAAAAATTTGATAAACCTTTCTTTTTTGCAGAGTTAAAGACAAAAAAACCGGGTGCTTTCCGTAAATAACAACATTATTTTTTGGCAATTGATTATTTTTAAAAATAGTAAGCAACTCCAAAGTTTAAGTTAGTAATACTGTTTATTTTTCGAATATAAACTGATTCTATTGGATCTGTACTTTGATTAAAATAAGTATATTTTAACTGTGTTCTTAGGGATAAACTTGGTAATATTAAATATTCGGCACCAAAACCAACCACAGGAACAGTTTTATAAATAGTTTGTTTTGTGTCGATTGTCTTAATGCCCAATAACTGCTCTTGTTCACTAATATTGATTTTATTATAACTTACACCTAAAATAGTAAAAACAAATAATTTTTCATCAATTGCTTTAAGTTGCAAATAAGGTTTAAAATCTAGCGAAATTGTTTGATGTTTAAGAGAACTTTTTACAAAATCAGGATGTATTTTTCTTCCTGCAATATTATAAAAAAAATCAACATCTTCATCTTTTTTTGTATTTAAGCCAGCGGAATATGAAGCTTCAATTTTTAAAAATTTTGCTATATCTAAACCTAGAAAAACAGCAGGATTAATACTTTTGGTTTTATAATAACTATCGAAATTCTCTGTTTCTCCAGTAGGATTACCATCAGAAGATACCAACCTGATTTTTTGAGTATCTATATCAATATCTTGCAAGGAAGCATCAAAACCAAGATAAAATTTAGTATTAGAGGCATAAGCAGAGCCTATCACACAAATAAAATAAAGTAATGTTTTTGCAAAAATTTTTATCATAAGATTTTAATTATTTAAGGTTATTTTAAGACTATTGATTTTGTTGCTTTTCTGAAGAATCGACCGGTTGTTTTTCTGATGCCTCTTCTTGTTTTAGCTGTGTCGCAACCTCTTGTGTAGCAGTTGTTTCTACTGAATTTTGCGGAGCTTGAGCTGCATCATCTGAAATAGGTTTTTCTTCTTGTTTTAGCTGTTCTGGTGCTTTTGGCTCTTCAACCGCTTTTTCTTCTGATTTAGTTGGAATAAGAATTTTGATATTAGCATCTTTAACTAAATTGCCGATAACTTTTTCAACTTCATTTTTTAATAAAACTTGTTTTATTTTTTCTTTGTAATCTTCTAATTCGAGTTTTTCAGGCAATTTAAGGCTAATTTTTTTAATAATTAACCATTCATCACCAACCGCAAATGGTTGCGAAACTTCTTGCTCTTTTAAAACATTAAGCACCGCCACAATTTCTGGCTTTATTTGATCTTCAGCAATAAAATTTTCGGATGCAGAAAAATTAGCTTTATCTTTAGAATATTTTTTTAAAGCATCAACAAATTTTAGAGCTTTCTTTTTGGCAAAAATTTGTTGATAAACTTTTTTTGCCTCTTCTTGATTTGCAACGATTATTTGTTGAAAATAATATTCGTTTTTAGCATTAAATTGCCCGCTAATTTCATTGAATTTGTCAAGAATTTTTTGCTCATCGATAGAATTTTTGGTGAGAGAATCAAGATAGGTGCTTCGTATGAGTTTGGTTTTGAAGTTGCTAACTTGCTCTTCTATTTCTGCCATATTAATTACAGAAGAAGTTTTTGTTTCTAACAAAATTTTTTTATCGATATAAACATCTCTAATTAAAATTTCTAATACCGAGGTCGACAAATTGCTAAGATTAACATTTTCGTTAGCAGAAAGTAAAGTTTTATATTTTTGCTCAACTTCTTTTTGATAAATATTTTCACCATTAATTTCAGCGATAATGTTATCTTTATTTTGGTTGCCGGCCTTATTGAAAAAAGAACCTTGATTAAATTTTTGAAATGCAAGAAAAGCAATAATAATTGCAACGGCAATTAGTAAAAAACCTTTGTTATTAGTTTTCTTTTTAGCATAAATTTGTCTCATAAATATAAATTTGAAATTGTATAATTTGGAATAGCACTATATTTTTGACATATATTTTTAATTTTGTCAAGGTCAACTGTTTGAGAAAATGAAATTTTTAATTCATGAGTTAAAATACCGCCAGTTACTAACAAACTAGCGATCTGAAAATTATTAGCTCCTAAAATATCAGTTTCTAAACCGTCGCCAACAGCAATTATGCTAGATTTATCTGGTTTTTCTAGTAAATTGTGCAAAACTTCATAAATTTTTGTCTTGGGCTTGCCATAATAAAACACTTCTCCGCCTAGACTTGCATAGTGTTTAGCCATAACTCCTGCACAAATTATTTTTTGACCATTTTGTTTAACCACCATTAAATCGGGATTGGCACAAATCATAGGCAGATTGTGTTTTTTTGCTTCATTTAATAACGGAATTTTTTCGGTTAAAGTAGAATTATCATTGTCAAAACCAGTGTTTAAAATAAAACCAGCCGAAGAAATATCAACTTCCTGATAAGATAAACCTACAAGTAAATCGCGATCTTTTACAGGGCCGGCATAGCAATATTTTTGCTTAAAAAGGGCAAAATTATTTTGCTGATTTTGTTGAAGATCAAGATAAACCGCCTCACCAGAAGTAAGAATAAAACTATATAAACTTTTATCGATGCCCATTTTTGTTAAAAAATCTGCCACCACTTGGCTTCTTCTGGGGGCATTAGAAAGTAAGCAGACAGTTTTTTTGGCTTTTTTAAGATATTGCAAAGTCGACAAAACCTGCGGGTAAAGAGCGGTGCCGTCGTGAAGCACTCCCCAAATATCTAAAATAAAATATTGATATTGCTCAATTATAGCAGAAATGCCATTGATATTTTGGACAGAATTAATCATTTTTTAAAAAACTCCAAGTTGTGTTTTGTGAATTGTCGGCAATGGCAATTCCTTTTTGTAAAAGATCGTCTCTAATTTTGTCTGCCAAAGCAAACTGTTTATTTTTTTTATGTTCTTGTCTTAACTCTAGCATTTTTTCGATTTCGGCATGGTCAATAAAAGTGGTTTTTTGCTGTTTTTGTTGCAAATAATCAACATCAAGCAAGCCAAGAAAATGCAGGTCAGAAGCCAATTGCCATTTATCGCTATGATTTTTGGTGAGTTGATGCAAAAAAGCAAAGGCAATAGAAGTGTTTAAATCGTTACTTAGTACCTCTAAAAGCGACAAAGAAGGAGGTAAAAAGGGCAAAGAAAAATCGCAATCTAAAATGTGCTGATAAAATTTATCGAGGCTTTTTTGAGCATCTTGCAGGGCTTTTTCGTTAAAATCAAAAGGCTTACGATAGTGAGTGGCAAGCAACATATAACGAATAGCCACTCCAGCGATATTTTTTTGCAATAAATCAAAAACAGTAATAAAATTTTTTAACGATTTACTCATTTTTTCGCCATTTACGGTGAGAAAACCGTTATGCACCCAATATTTGGCATAGGTTGAGCCCTGATTAGCACAGCAACTTTGGGCAATTTCATTTTCGTGATGAGGAAACTGCAAATCAGCACCGCCACCATGCAGATCGAAATTTTCGCCCAAATATTTGCTACTCATAGCAGAACATTCGATGTGCCAACCTGGCCTGCCCTTGCCCCAAGGGCTATCAAAAACACTAGACACATCGTCGTTTTTGCTGGCTGGTTTCCATAACACAAAATCAAGAGGATTTTTTTTGTAACTTTCTGTTTCAACACGAAAGCCAGCAATTAGTTGTTCGATGTTGCGATTAGAAAGTTGCCCGTATTTTTGATAAGAATCAACCGAAAATAAAATGTGATCTTGGCTGATGTAGGCATTTTTGTTGGCTAAAATTTTTTCTATCAAGGCAATAATTTCGGGCAGATGATTGGTTACTTTTGGCTCATAAGTTGGTTTAAGCACTTGCAAAGCGTTGATGTCGCTATAAAAACAATCTAGCACTTTGCTGGTAAGTTGCGAAATAGAAATATTTTGCTCTTTAGCAGAATTATTGATTTTATCGTCAACATCGGTGATGTTTCGCACATAAATAACTTGCGAAAAATATTGTAAAAACAGCCGATAAAATAAATCATAAACCACAATAGATCGAGCATTGCCAAGGTGCGGTCGGTCATAAACCGTTGGGCCACAAACATAAAATTTGACACTTTCTGGTTGATGAGTTATCAGCTTTTCGAGTTTATTTGTGAGGGTGTTAAAAACCTGTATGTTGTGCTCTTTGTGGTTATTCATTTTCTGATTTTTGGCGATTGAGATAGAGATATTTGATTACTTTTGATTTTAAATAATCATAATCTTTAATGCCGATATAATTAAAAACTTCTTTGCCATCTTTGCCAATAATGGCGGTATAAGGAACGGCTCCTCGAAAATCAACTTCGGTTTGCTTAAGAAAATCAACAAATTGAGCTTTTGAAGTTAAAATATAGGGTTTAAAATAGAGATCTTGATTGTTTTTGTTATGATATTGTTGCAGTTCAAGGGCGGACAGCTCTTTATCAACAGCAATTGCCAAAATTTGCAAATTTGTGTTTTGCATTTCTTTCGCCAAAGTGTTGATAAAATCAAAATTTTTTACACAAATACCGCACCAAGTGGTATAAAAATAGAGCAAAATTGGCTTTCCTTGAGCATCGGCAACAAGATTGATTAGTTGTTTAGCATCGATTTTATCGGGCAAAACCTGATTATAAGAAATATTGTTTGATGGCGGTATTTTAATTTTTTCATTGGCAACTTTTTGGATGTAAATATGCCAAATAAAATAGCCAAGCAACCAACCGATGAAAATTGTGATTAACAACATATTGGCTAATTTAGTTTTATTAAGATTTTTGATATTGAATTGCCAGTTCGACATAATTTTCTGCTGATATTTTGATATAGTCTAGTTCGGTTTGTGTCATATCTCTTAGATATTTGGCGGGGTTGCCTGCCCATATTTGTTTTGATTTAATAACTTTACCAGGAGTAAGAACCGCACCTGCGGCCAACATAGCATATTGCTCGATTATGGCTAAATCCATCACGATAGAACCCATACCAACAAAAGCATAGTCTTGCACTTCGCAAGCATGAATGATGGCAGAATGCCCGATGGTGACATAATTGCCAACAGAAACCATTGCCCCATCTTTGCCAGTTTTGTTTTGAGCATGATTTGGCCTGGTGCCATGCAAAATGCAAGCATCTTGAATGTTGCTGTAAGAGCCGATAGTTATTTTGGCAACATCTCCCCTTAACACACAACCAAACCACACACTAGATTTTTCACCAATATTTACTTTGCCAGTAATGGTGGCATTGTTAGCAATAAATGCAGATTGATGAATGTTTGGCATTTGCCCTAAATAGGGCAAAAGGTTGCAATAACTCATAAACTATTCGTCTTTGTGAATGCTGATATCTGGGGCATCTGGAGCCTTCATACCAACCACATGGTAGCCAGCATCAACATGCAAAACTTCGCCTGTAACACCGCCACTAAGGCTTGAAAGCAAGAAAACCGCAGCTCCGCCCACATCTTGCAACGAAATATTTTTACGCAGTGGAGCATTATATTCGTTCCATTTAAAAATTAGCCTAAAATCGCCAATGCCACTGGCTGCCAAAGTTTTGACAGGACCTGCCGAAATTGCATTAACCCTGATGTTATCTTTACCCATATCCATTGCCAAATATCGCACACTGGCTTCAAGAGCGGCTTTGGCAACCCCCATTACATTGTAGTGAGGCATAACTTTTTCGGCACCGTAATAGCTTAAAGTGATAATACTTGGAGTGTCGGATTTTTTTAACAAAGGCTCGGCTTCTTTAGAAACTGCCACCAAAGAAAAGGCAGAAATGTTCATGGTATTGGCAAAATTGGCATATGAAGTATCAAGATATTTGCCTCTTAATTCGTCTTTATCGGAATAGGCGATGGCATGAACTAAAAAATCAAGCTTACCCCATTTTTGCTCAAGAACTGCAAAAGCTTGCTTGATAGATTCGGGATTGGTAACATCGCAAGGCAAAACAATGTTTGAGCCAACAGAAGCGGCCAAGGGCTCAACTCTTTTTTTGAGAGCATCGCCTTGAAAAGTAAAGGCAAGATCGGCACCGTATTTGTGGGCTTCTTGAGCAATGCCCCAAGCAATTGAACGATCGTTGGCAACTCCCATTATTAAACCCTTTTTTCCTGCAAGTATAGACATAGTGTGATAAAATTAAATTAATAAAGCCAAGGCTTGGTTAAACGATTATTGTTTTCAAACTCTGTAATTAAATGTTCTTGTTGCAAGGTTAAGCCGATGTCGTCTAAACCTTCTAGCAAGCATTTTTTACGAAAAGAATCGATGTTAAAATGATAAACTTTATTGTTGGCAACCAACTCTTGCAAAGCCAAATCGATGGTAAAAGAATTTTGCTTATTTTCGGCATAAGCTAAAAGCTCTTCAACTTCGGGCTTGCTTAGAATTATTGGTAAAATGCCATTTTTAAAGCAATTATTAAAAAAAATATCGGCAAAAGAAGGAGCAATAATGCAACGAATGCCAAAATCAAGCAAAGCCCACGGGGCATGCTCTCGACTTGAACCGCAACCAAAGTTATCTCGCGAAACCAAAATTTTCGCAGAAGAAAAAGGCTGTTGATTTAACACGAAATTTTCAATTAAAGAACCATTAACATCGTATCGCATTTCATAAAATAAATTAGCTCCAAGACCAGTTCTTTTAATGGTGGTAAGAAATTGCTTAGGAATAATCATGTCGGTATCAACATTAAGAATGGGCAAAGAGACCCCCAAAGCAACTAGTTTGTTAAATTTTTGCATAAAATATTTTGATAATTAACAGCTTATATTAAAATGTTAAAAGCAAGTAAAATAAAAAACAAGCAATTTTTTTATGGTTATTTTGCTAAATTTGTCAAATAGTATTTTTAAAATTTGCTGTTTCATTATTTTGCTTATCGCGCAAAAGAGTTTTTTTAGCAGAAATTCGTTATTTAATTTATTTTTTTCTATTTTAAATTCAGATTTCTAACAATAAAACATTATAATTTATGCCATATTTTACAACACAAATCGACAATATACAATCTATTTTTCAAACTTGGGAAAATCTATCGGAACCAAATAAATCGATGCGAATTAACCATATTTTG
>CANNFC010000065.1:0-7558 GCA_947503755.1 Rickettsiales bacterium
AACATTAAAAATATCAGAAATTTTTCTATCGTAGCCCATATCGATCACGGCAAATCAACCTTGTCTGATCGCCTCATTCAAGAGTGTGGAGCAATAGAAGAGCGAGAAATGACATCACAAATTCTTGATTCAATGGATATCGAAAAAGAACGAGGCATTACCATTAAAGCTCAAACCGTCAGGTTAAATTACAAAGCCGATAACGGCGAAACCTATATGCTAAACCTAATGGATACTCCTGGGCATGTTGATTTTGGCTACGAGGTAAGCAGATGCTTGGCGGCTTGCGAAGGCTCAATTTTGGTGGTAGATTCTACTCAAGGAGTTGAGGCTCAAACTTTGGCAAATGTTTATCAAGCAATTGATAATCATCACGAAATTGTGTCAGTGCTAAACAAAATCGATTTACCTGCTTCTGATTGCGAAAGTGTCAAAAAACAAATCGAAGAAGTGATTGGCATCGATGCTTCGGAGGCGATTTTGGTTTCTGCCAAAACTGGAGTGGGAATTCACCAAACTTTAGAGGCGGTGGTGCATAAATTGCCGGCCCCCAAAGGAAATGCTCAGGCCGATTTTAAAGCCTTACTGATTGATAGTTGGTATGATCAATATTTAGGTGTGATTGTTTTGGTTCGAGTGATTGATGGAGTGCTAAAAAAAGGGCAAAAAATCAAAATGCTGGCCGCCAATGCTGTGTATCAAGTTGATTCTGTGGGTTTTTTTACTCCTAAAAAAATTTTTTGCGAGCAGTTAAATGCAGGCGAGGTTGGTTTTATCAATGCCCAAATCAAACAAGTGGCAGATTGCAAGGTGGGCGACACTATTGTTTATCACAACAACGAAAATGCCACCGCTTTGCCGGGGTTTAAGCAAAATCAACCTGTGGTTTTTTGTGGAATTTACCCAATTGATGCTTCGGATTTTGAAAAATTTCGCGATGCTTTGGCGAAACTTCATTTAAACGATTCGAGCTTCGAATATGCACCAGAAAGTTCTTCGGCACTTGGCTATGGTTTTCGGTGCGGGTTTTTGGGGCTTTTGCACCTGGAAATTATTCAAGAAAGGCTTGAAAGAGAATTTGACCTCGATTTAATCACCACCGCCCCTTCGGTGGTTTATAAAGTTTATTTGCGAAACAACGAAATCAAAGAAATTCACAGCTCGGTTGAAATGCCCGACCCAGTAAAAATTGAAAAAATGCAAGAACCTTGGATAAAAGCAACCATCATGACTCCCGATGCCTATTTAGGGGCGGTGCTTGATTTATGCACTCAAAAGCGAGGAGTTCAAAAAGAACTCACCTATGTTGGCGAAAGAGCGATGCTAATTTATCGCCTACCGCTCAACGAAATTGTTTACGATTTTTATGATCGTCTAAAATCGTGCTCAAAAGGTTATGCTAGTTTTGATTGGCAAATGGACGGCTATGAAGAAAGCCAGCTTGCCAAGCTGAATATTTTGGTAAATGGCGAGTCGGTCGATGCACTATCTTTCATCACTCACAAAAGCAGGGCAGAAAGCCGGGGCAGGGCAATTTGCACCAAGCTAAAAGATCTTATACCAAGGCAGATGTTTGCCATTGCTTTGCAAGCCGCCATTGGTGGGAAAATTGTTGCAAGAGAAACTATATCGGCAATGCGAAAAGATGTTACGGCAAAGTGTTATGGGGGCGATATTTCACGAAAAAGAAAGCTTTTAGACAAGCAAAAAAAGGGCAAGAAAAAAATGCGAGAAATTGGTAATGTAGAAATTCCGCAATCTGCTTTTTTAGCCGCTTTAAAACTTGATGATTAGTTTTTAAAAATACTTTATTTATATAGCTTATAACAAAATATTTTTAATTTTAAATTTAGTTTTAAAACCGAAGTTTTATCTAGATAAATCAAGGTTTTAAATTTATGAAGTTATAAGCTATATAAATATGGGAAATGGTATAAATTCTCCTTCTTGCAGAAGGGGTGGGCCGTGAAAAACGGCCGGGGTATGTCGTTAGCAGTGGTAAGGGTTAAGTTCCCCTTGAATTGTTCTTAGACAATGGACTAAAAATAGAACACAATAAAGATAAACTAATGGTTGTTGCCCCAAGCCAAATCAAGTAAATTAGGGGTTTATGATAGATTCTTACAGCATAACTGTGATTTTCGTCTTTTGTGCCTAAAACCACAGCCAAATCACCAAGCCAATAATGATAAATGCTGGTTTCGTTTGTGGTTTGGTTTGACACAGGATAATATCTTAATTCTGGTGTTAAGGTGGCTAATTTTTTTTGCTGTTTTGTTAAGTAAAAAATGCCTTGATTGCTTAAAAAGTTTTTACCAACCATATATTGAGTGCTATGAAATTCAAGTTTTAAACCCGCTATTTCTGTGCTTTCACCAATGTTTAGTTGTGTTTCTGCGGTGCTATCAAAATAGGCATTTGCCATAATGCCGGTAAGCAACATCAAAAAGCCAAGATGTGCCATTTTAGCAGATATTTTTTGCTTGGTAAAAATGTTGGTGAGTATGGCCAAAATGAGCGAAAAAACCAACAACCAACTAACTATCAACCAATCTTTTTGCGGTTTAAAATAAAGAACGGCACTAGCGACAAAAACCGCCACTATGATAAAAATAATTTTTTTCTGCTGAAATTGTTGTAAATGTTGCCAGCTTGCCACACTTAACAACAGTAAAAATGGTATTAAACCAACTGCAAAAATATGTTGATAATAGCTAGGCCCGATGGTAATTAGCTCTTGCCACAGGCCATTGGCTAAAATAGGGTAAAGAGTGCCAATAAAAACCACCAATAAAAACAGCAATAACAAATAATTTTGCATCAGCAAGGGCAGAATATAAGATTTTTTATTGCTTTTTTTACCCGCTATTTCGTTAAATTTATAGGCAAAAATTAAAAAGCCAAAAACTCCCACCAGCAAAACCAAAAAAATCATTGCAAAACCTCTCGCCAAATCAACTGCAAAAGAATGAACCGAAGTAAGAACACCAGATCGAGTAAGAAAAATGCCAAGCAAACACAAAATAGCATTAACAATCACTAAAAAAACCAACCATAATTTAAATTTATCTTGTTTTTTGGTAAGCAATAAACAGTGTATGAGCATAATGCAGGCAAGCCAAGGCATCAAAGAAATGTTTTCGACAGGATCCCAAAACCAATAACCTCCCCAACCAAGCTCGCGATATGCCCACCAAGCACCCAAGGCAATGCCAACGGTAAGGCTGGCAAAAGTAAAATATAGCCAAAAATGCAATTGTTTTAGCAATTCTTTATGTAAGTTGTTGCTTATAACTGCCGACATAGTTAAAGAAAAAACTAAAATCGACCCCAAATAGCCACAATAAAGCATTGGCGGGTGCAGTGCCAAGCCGATATCTTGCAATAATGGGTTTAAGCCTAAGCCTGCTTTTGGAACAGGAAAAATCGGCAAAAATGGGTTAGAAGTGGCAAGAGTGTAAAAAGCAAACATAGTGATGATGGCGGTTTGAATGGCGACCGTGTTGATTTTTATTGATAAATCTAGCTTACTTTTTAGCAAAAATACAGTGTTGTAAATTAAAAGCACCAAAATTAGCAACAACATCGAGCCTTCGTGGTTGCCCCAAGCTCCTGCAATTTTAAAGATCAGCGGTTTTAGATGATGCGAATTTTGATAAACATTTAGCACTGAGTAGTCAGAAATTACAAAACTATAAATCAGGCACAGCTTGCAACATAAAGCAACTAGCAATAATGCAAAATTTAAGATATAAATTGTTTGCATATTGGTTTTGTTTTTTTTGCCAAAAAAAGCTAAAAAACTTAAACATCCGCCAATGGCAACAATGAAAATTAGCAGACAAAAACCTATTTTAGCAATCATAAACCATTTGTAAATTGCATTGCATAGGCATTATTTGCTGGCAATAAATTGTTTTACTTCTTCTAAATTGTTGTCAAGAACTGTATATTTTTCCGGCAGATCAAACAAATTATGCAAAAAATTAGGCAATTTTGGTTCGGGCATTTTGGCTTGCAAAATCGCATCTGGAAATTTGGCAGGATGTGCGGTTGCCAAAGTAATGACAGGCTCTTTTTTATAGTGCTTGCTATTCATAAACTGCAAAGTGGCTTCAAAACCAATGGCGGTGTGCGGATCGAGCACTTCGGAAGTTTGTTGATAGGCTTGCTGAATGGCAGAAATCGTGGTTGCATCAGAAACTTCAAAACCAACAAAATCGGCAGAAATCGTTCTTTGAATTGTTTCGTTTAATTTGAGATGATTGGTTCTTTCAAATTCTTGCATTGCCAAACCAATAGAATTTTCGAGTTTATGAGTTTTTGCCACATCAAAAATCAATCTTTCAAAATTGCTAGCCACCTGAATGTTCATGCTAGGCGAAATGGTTTCGATCATTGGTTGTTTTTTATAATCGTTGTTTTGCAAAAACCGCACCAAAATGTTATTGTTATTGGTGGCAACAATCAGTTTATTGATGTTTAACCCCATTTTTTTTGCTAAATAACCAGCATAAATATCGCCAAAATTGCCGGTTGGCACCGAAAAAGAAACCCCACTGCTGTTTGCCACTCGTAAGCCACTATAAAAATAGTAGACTATTTGAGCCATAATTCGAGCAAAATTAATAGAATTTACGGCAACCATTTTTTTGCCATTTAAAAATTGCTGATTAACAAACATTTTTTTGACAAAATTTTGACAATCATCAAAATTGCCTTGCAAAGCGATATTAAAAACATTGTCGGCGATAACGGTGGTCATTTGTTTTCGTTGCACTGCCGAAACTTTTTGATGAGGATGTAAAATAAAAATTGTGGCACTTTCGCACATTTTGCAACCCTGAATGGCGGCCGAACCAGTGTCGCCAGAAGTTGCTCCGACAATCACTATTTTTTCTTTTTTTAAAGATAATAAATGTTCAAGTAAATTTCCTAAAAATTGCAAAGCAAAATCTTTAAAAGCCAGTGTTGGCCCATGAAACAATTCGAGTAAATAATGATTGCTAGCCAGCTGTTTTAGTGGGGCAATTGCTTGATGATTAAAGTTTTTATAAGATTTGGCGATAATTTTTTTATAAACATCTTCGCTAATGCTTTCTGAAACAAAATTATAAGTTACCTCAAAAAATAATTCTTGGTAGTTCATTTTTGCCATTTCGGAGAGCTTTTTTTGGTCAAACAATGGTAAAAATTCTGGCACATACAGACCGCCATCTGGTGCTAGCCCTTGTAAAATCACATCGGTAAAAGATAAGGCGGGAGAAGATAAGCGAGTTGAGATAAATTTCATAAAAAAATTTTATTGGCAAGCCAAACACTCTTCGTATTTGTCTTCTTGCTGGTTGTTAAGATTAATTTCGTTTTGTTCAACTTTGTGCGAAACTTTGTCTGCTCTTTGAATTGAGGTTGAGCGACAATAATAAAGGCTTTTTAGGCCTTTTTGCCAAGCTCGAAAATGCATTTCGTGCAGATATTTTTTCGAAACATTGCCAGGTAAAAATAAATTGATACTTTGTGCTTGACAAACATACTCTTGTCTCTCGGCCGCTAAATCGATAATCCATCGCTGATCGATTTCTTGAGCGGTTTTAAAGACCATTTTTTCGTGATCGTCTAAAAAATTAAGATGTTGCACCGAGCCTTCGTTGGTGGTGATTGATGACCAAATATCTTCGGTGTTTTTACCTTTGCTTTCAAGTAGTTTAACTAAATTTTTATTTCGCACATTAAAAGAGCCTGTAAGGGTTTTTTGGGTAAAAGAATTTGCCACAAAAGGCTCAACTCCAGGTGAAGAATTGTTGGCGATGATAGAAATTGAAGCGGTGGGGGCGATGGCGATTTTATTAGAAAATCTCTCGTTAAAACCAGCTTCTAGGGCATCGGGACAGGCACCTTTTTGTTTGGCTAATTCTTGCGAGGCTAAATCGACTTCTTGTTTAATTTTTTGAAAGATTTTTTTGTTCCACACCTTGCTCATAGCCGATTCGATTGGCACATTTTTGCTTTGTAAAAAAGAATGAAAGCCCATCACTCCAAGCCCAATACTTCTTTCTCGCATAGCAGAATATTTGGCTTTTGCCATAGAATCAGGAGCGGTATTGATGAAATATTGCAAGACATTATCTAAAAATGAAACAACATCAAAAACAAATTGAGAGTTATCTTTCCAGGCATCGTAATATTCGAGATTTAAAGAAGACAAACAACACACTGCTGTTCGGTCGTTGCCGAGATGATCGATGCCAGTAGGCAAAGTGATTTCTGAGCATAAATTAGAAGTTTTTACTGTGAGATTGAGTTTTTTATGATGGGCGGGAATGGCTTTATTGACGGCATCGATAAACAAAATATATGGTTCGCCAGTTTCGATTCTGGTAGTAAGAAGTTTAACCCACAATTCTCGGGCTTTTACGGTTTCTAAAACCTTGTGAGTGTAGGGGCTTTTTAGATGAAAATCTTCGTTTTTTTCAACCGCTTTCATAAACTCATCGGTAATCACCACACCATGGTGCAAATTAAGAGATCGGCGGTTTTGATCGCCACCAATTGGCCTTCTGATATCGATAAATTCGTTGATTTCGGGGTGGTGAATAGGCAAATAAACTGCGGCCGAACCTCTTCTTAGACTACCTTGCGAAATGGCTAAGGTTTGAGAATCCATCACTTTAATAAACGGCACAATGCCCGAAGTTTTGCCGTTGCCTCGAACTATTTCGCCGATAGATCGCACATTGCCCCAATAACTACCAATGCCACCGCCTTTTGAAGCTAGCCAAACATTTTCGTTCCATAAATTAACAATGCCTTCTAAAGAATCGGAGCACTCGTTTAAAAAACAAGAGATGGGCAAGCCTCTTTGAGTGCCGCCGTTGCTTAACACTGGGGTGGCGGGCATAAACCACAAATCGGAGATGTATTGATATAAACGATTGGCATGGGCAGAATCGTTGGCATAAGCACTGGCAACTCTGGCAAATAGTTGCTGAAAGTTTTCTTCTGGCAATAGGTAGCGATCTTTTAAAATCGCTTTGCCAAAACTACTGAGATTTTGATCTTTTTGCAGATCTAAATTGATGCTAAACATTGTTAAAGAAAATAAAAATGAAAAAATATTGATAGTAAATTTTAGTGCCTATTTTCAATTTTGCAATAACTTTTAAACCAGCAACTTTCAGATAATTAAAATAACTGGTTTTAAACACTTGCAAATAATGAAAAGTCATTTAAAATTTTACTACTTATACCATTTTCATTATCAATAGATGGAGGTGAAAATATTGCTCGAAAGAGTTGAGTAAATTAATATTGTAAGTAAAAAAAGCATCGAAGAGAAAACAAAATTTATCAAATTTTTTAAAAACTTTGGGTCTAGACAATTTTAGAGAGGATTTTCTCTAATTATTTTCAACAAAATTTTATATAAATTTTGTTTTTTCGTTATTAAATCTAAACTCACTTCTCGTTTTAATAGTCCAAAAACAGGTGTTTTTCAATTATATCCTTATAGGGCTCCTCTGCCTTTTTTACCTCTTATACCATTTCCATAAATAAATAC
>CANNFC010000066.1:0-7501 GCA_947503755.1 Rickettsiales bacterium
GATGCCACTTAGAGTTAGTTTAGTGCTATTGCAATGCTTACAATTTTTCATAATCTTTTATAAACTAAGGTTAAAAAACCTTAGTTTAAATAATTTAAATTTAAAAAGCTATACTTATCTTACAATACCTGTTATAAGGATGACGATTCATAGCAATATTATTAATTATAGTTTCTTTATTTTTATAATAAATATAGGTTTTATCATTAAAACATTCTTTGTGTTTATTTTGGTCAAAATTGTAAATATCAAAAAATCTTTTTGTGTAACCTAGTAATATTTTAAAATTGTTAATATTTTCTGGGGAGTTGAGTTTTTGTTTGATATTATCTTTATTTAAGATAAAAATATAAAGCCAAATTAAAAAAGTATTAACAATAGAAAAAATATTTACTGCATTTGATAGTATTTGCAACAATATTGTCAAAATTGAGCCAGCAGGTATTAAGATTAGGGCTTTACTTTTAATATAATCCCAAAGAAAATCAATAAATAAAGATCTAGTAAGTTTTTTTAATTTTCTAAACATAAATTCTTAATTTTATTTCTAATTCTATCAATTGTTAGATAATAGAGACTAAAATACACTTATTCATAACGTAAAATTTCGGCAGGCTGTGATTTGCTAGCTTTGTAAGCAGGATATAAAGTTGCTAAAAAAGATAATACAAGCGACATAGAAGTGATAATCACAACATCGCTTACGAATATTTTAGAAGGCAAATTTGACAAAAAATAAATAGCAGGGTTAAATAAATTGCTGTTGGTTATGGATTCTAGCCAAAGCTTGATATTGTTGATGTTGGCGCTAAATATCACCCCGAGTAACACACCAAAAAAAGTGCCTAAAAAACCAATGGTTGAACCGCAAATCACAAAAATGTTGAGAATATTTTTTTTGCTAAAACCAATGGTGCGAAGTAGGGCGATGTTCTTTTTTTTGTCGTTAACCAGCATAATCATACTAGAAATAAGGTTAAACACCGCCACCAAAATGATGAGAGTAAGAATTAAAAACATTACCACACTTTCAATTTTTAAAGCCTCAATAAAGCTAGCATTGGCATCTTGCCAATCAGAAACCATGAGGTTTGGATTGGTTTTTGCCAAAAGTTTTTTGATGTTGATTTTAATGTTTTCTATATCATCTAAATTGTTGGTAAAAACCTCGATGCTAGTGGCAGAATTTGGCACTTTAAAATGTATTTGAGCCATAGCGAAATTGGTAAAAACCGTGCCAGAATCGTATTCGAACAACCCGCTATTAAAAATTGCCCCCACTTGATAGGTTTTGATTCGAGGAATGGTGCCGATGATGGTAGAATTTGTTTCGGCAGAAACCAGTTTTAGACTATCGCCCACCGCCAAATTGAGGTTTTGAGCCAAAGTAGAGCCGATGATTACTTGATTTTTATTGCTAATGTTATTGATGTCACCAGCGATAATGTTGTTTTTAATTAGTTCTTTGTAAGATAAATCGGTGGTGTTGATGCCTTTAATCAGCACTCCTTGATTTTGTTGGTTGGCAATCAGCATTGCTTGGCTTTCAACAATTGGGTTGAGATGGCTAATTTGCTTGATGTTTTTGGTTAAATTTTCGATGACTTCTGAGTAATTTTCGATGTGATGATCGCCAGTAATGCTAAGATGCGAGTTGATGCCTAAAATTCGTTGCACCAACTCAAAGCGAAAGCCGTTCATCACCGACATTACAATAATTAAAGTAGCAACCCCAATGGTAATGCCAAGAAAAGAAAAAATAGCAATTACCGAAATAAAACCTTCTGATCTTTTGGCTTTTAAATAGCGAAAAGCCAAAAAGAACTCTAAACTTGAAAACATCAATTCACTCCTTTGCTAGTTGAATATTCGAAGTGAAAAATTTGATCAGGAAAAACTATTTTAAAAATATCGTGGCAAGCAGAGGCGACTTCGGCAAAACCAGTAAGAATTAACTTTAATTTGGCAGGATAATGAGCGATATCGCCAACCGCATAAATGCTGGGTTGTGAAGTTTGCATACTTGCTTGATTGACCGCGATATGGTTTTTATGCAAGTTAAGCCCCCATTTTGCTACTGGGCCAAGCTCCATTGCCAAGCCAAAAAAAGGCAATAAATAATCGGCATCTAGATGCAAAACTTTTTGAGAAAAATCTACCACACCCACTTGTTGCAAAATGCCGTTTTCTCCTTGTAAAGAGTGTAGTTGATAAGGAATAATCATCTCAATTTTGCCTTGTTTAACTAGTTTTTCGAGTTTATCAGTGCTGTCGGGGGCGCAACGAAATTTATCTCTACGATGCACCAACATAATTTTTTTGGCAACATCTGCTAAATTAATTGCCCAATCAACCGCCGAATCGCCACCGCCTGCAATTACTACTTTTTTATCTGCAAATTCCGCCTTGTTTTTTATGGCATAAAAAACCGATTTTCCTTCGTAAGATTCTAAATTGGCAAGAGGGGGCCTGTTGGGGCCAAAAGCTCCGCAACCAGCGGCAATAACAATGGCTTTGCAGATGATTTGATTGTTTTTTGAGGTGCCAACAGTAAAGGTTTGATCTGGGTTTTGCACAATAGTTTGCACTTGCTGATTGAGATGATAAACAGGTGCAAAAGGGTTGGCCTGAGCTTCGAGCAATTCAATAAGATCGCTTGCTAAAACTTTGGGATGTGCCGGAATATCGTATATTGGTTTTTCTGGATAAAGAGCAGTGCATTGACCACCGATAATTTCAAGAGAATCGATGACATGGCATTTCATTTTCAGCATACCAGCTTGAAAAACTGTAAATAAGCCAGCAGGACCAGCTCCTATAACTACAATATCGGTTGCAATTGTCATAAATTTATAGTTTACCTTGATATATTTTGATGATATTTTCAAGCATAGTTAAAGCTTCTGCCCTTGGTCTTTGAAAAACATTTCTGCCAATGATTGAGCCGTTAGCCCCGCCTTGATAAATTTCTTTGATTTCGTTATAAACATCTTGCTCGCTTTTCACATTTCCGCCAGAAAAAACCACAATTCTTCTTTTATTGAAAGCCGATTTTAAAACATGAGAAACCCTTTGTTGTAAAGTGTTGACAGGTATTTTTAATTTTTCATAAACTTTGATATTGTCAATGTTTTCTAAAGCTTCGGTTGGCGGTTTAACTTTGATGATATGAGCGCCAAGCAATGCCGCAATGTGAGTGGCATAAGCGCAAATATCGATGGCAGTTTCGCCAATTTTTGATAAATCGCCCCCTCTTGGATAAGACCAAATCACGGTAGCCAAGCCATAAGATTTGGCTTCGCAAGACATTTCGTGTATTTCTTCAAACATATCAAAAGCCGCATCGGAACCGGGATAGATAGTAAAGCCAATGGCACTGCACCCTAACCTTAGGGCATCTTTTACCGAAGCAGTGGTGGCTTGGTGCGGAGCGGTTCCGCCATTATAAAGAGAATTAGAAGAATTTACTTTTAAAATAGTGGGAATGGCACCAGCAAAAGTGTCGGCACCCGCTTCGAGCATACCAAGTGGGGCGGCATAGGCATTGAGAGAAGCATCGATGGCAAGTTTATAGTGATAGTGCGGGTCGTAGGCATCGGGGTTGATGGCAAAACTACGATCTGGACCGTGTTCAAAGCCTTGATCTACCGGCAAAATAACCATTTTACCTGTGCCACCAAGCTTGCCTGCCATTAAAATTTTGGCTAAATTTGATTTGGTGCCAGGGTTGTCACTTTCATAGTTGGCAAGAATTTTTTTTACTATATTGGTTATTTTCATAGATTTTTTTGGTTATTGAAAATAGATTAAAGTTTAATCTATTTTAAGATTGTTTTTATAATTTTAAAAACTAAAATTACAATTTTCAAACATTTTTTTGATAATTTTTTGATAATCTTTTTTTGGCAACACTTCGATGAATGATTTTTTAAAGATAAATGACGAGCAAAAAAACCAAGTTTTAGCAGAGTTAAACAAAATTTGCTCTCTTACTAATTTGCAAGAGCAATCTTTATCGCAATATGTTAAAGCTATTTTACAAGAAAACCAAAAGTTTAATTTTATTGGCAAGTCTACTGTTAATAACATTTGGCATCGACATATTTTAGATTCTGCCCAGTTGTTTGCTTTAATTGAAAATAAAAATCAAGTTTTTGCCGATTTTGGTTCGGGGTGCGGTTTGCCGGGCTTGGTGCTTTCTATTTTAGGTATAAAAGAAATGCATCTTATTGAAAAATCGTTTCGCAAAGCCGAGTTTTTAAAAAAATATTGTTCTCTTTCGCAAGAAAAAGTTTTGGTTCATCAAGCTTTTTTAGAAAATATGACAATCAATAATTTTGATGTGATAGTTTCAAGAGCTTTTGCTCCTTTGCCAAAACTACTCAACTATGTGGCAAAATTTTTAAATCCTAACGGCTATTGCTTGTTTTTAAAAGGAAAAAACTTGCTAGACGAAATTTCTTTAGCCCAACAGCAGTTTATTTTTGATTATAAACTCACTCCAAGCCTTACTTCTTCTGAAAGTAAAATAATTAAAATAACCAATATTATTGTCAAAAAATAATCATCAGTGCATTATACCAGCATACCGTTTATTTGGTGGTCCCACAAGTCTTTAAAATAGCCGTTTTGAGCAATTAATTCGGCAAAATTGCCATCTTCAACCACTTTTCCGGTCATCATCACAATAATTCGATCGAGATGTTTAATGGTTGAGAGGCGGTGAGCGATAGCAATTACAGTGGTTGAGTTGTTGTTTAGCATTGTTAAAATTGCTTGCTGAATTTGGTTTTCGGTTTGGCTATCGAGGCTTGATGTTGCTTCGTCTAAAACTAAAATAGGAGCATTTTTTAAAATACCCCTTGCGATGGCAACTCGTTGTCGTTGTCCTCCGCTTAATTTGATACCTCTTTCGCCCACCAAAGTTGCATAACCAGCAGGTAAATTGATAATAAAATCGTGGATGTTGGCTAATTTGGCCGAATTTTCTATTTCATCTTGAGTGCAATTTTCTTTAGCATAACCAATGTTTTCGCCAATGCTGCGATGAAAAAGCATAATATCTTGCGGAATCAGCGAAATTGCTTGCCTTAGGCTATCAGAAGAAACATCGTAAATGCTTTGTGAGTTGATAATAATATCACCACCTGCATCGTCATTACTAGCTTTTTCTGTGGCAGATCGTTGCCAATATAAATAATTATCGATGGCAAAATTTTTTAACAACAAGTTGATGAGTGTTGATTTTCCAGCTCCCGAACTGCCAACAACCCCAACTTTTTGCCCCTTGGCAATGCTGAGGCTAAAATTTTGCAACACTGGCTTGACAGTTTGCGGATAGGTAAAATTACAATTTTTAAAATGAATGAAGTTTTCTTGCATAAATTAAATGTTAAGTTCTTGCGAAAGTGGTTTATCTAATACTTGTTGTTTGATTTGAATAATGCTAAAAGCCGATTTTAAGTCGGCAATTTGCTTAACAACATTATGAAATTCTTTGATTGCTTTCCAACTGCTATCAAAAACTGCAAGCCCTACACCAAAAATTAATACTAAATCACTCACCTGTAACTGATGTTGATAACAAAGCCAAATAGTAGCAACCATCATCACTAGCATTGCTACAACATAAAGCAAACCGCTGATGATGTGCATTTTCATATAATGCCAAGTTGATTGAATTTCGGCTGGTATAACTTTGTTATTGATTTTATTGTTTAATAAATTTTGTTCGTTTTTTCTGCTAGCAAAAGCAAATAAATTGTTGATGTTTAAAATATTATCGCCAATTAAGCCAATAATTTTATGTTTTTCTTCATATTCGATATCTGCTAATTTTGCGAGATTTTTTGACATATTCGCCATAATAGGAAAGGCAACAGCAAACCAAATAAACAAAATTAAGCCAAGATATTTGTTGATAAATAACAAAATAAAAATATTAACAATTGTTTGTATTAATAAACAACCAAAACCATGTTGCATCGAAGCAAACAAATCGCCATAAGAATCAACTATTTTTCTGATTTTACTTAACAACAAGCCGCTATTGTTATTGAGAAAAAATTGATAAGAATGATTAGTGAGATATTGGTAACTTTTTAACAAAATATCTTTTTGAATGTAGGGTTGCGATTTTAAATAAGCATAGTTTGAAAATCGCCAAACAGTGTTAACAAAAATTTCTGCCCCAATAAAAATTGCTACTGGAAAAATAAATTCTTGCCAAGCAATTTGTTGATTATTGGCAATTAAAGAGGTTTTTTCAATTAATATTTTAATGGCATAATACCACATAAAACTATAAAAAGATCCAAAAAATCCTGCTTGAAAAATTAATAAAAACCACCATTTATGTGGTTTTAGAATGGGTAAAAAAAATTGTGTTAAGTTCATATAACTAGTTTTTTGGCTGTGTTTTTATCGAGATTATAATCGGCTCCTTGATTTAGCAACGAAAAAGAAGCCGAAAAATCGCCAATTTTACCATAAAAACTGCCGATTTCCGCACTTAAACCCCACATAGAATGAATAATTTGATAAAGAATGGTAATTAAATAAACCATATCGCCACTAGAAATTTCTTGTTGTTGATGCAAAAAAACTCCATAAAAAAACACCGCAGACAAACACAAAAGATAACAACTTCCAGAAACAACGGTCATTTTAAAACCATATTTTTCTGTTTTACGATTTTGTTTGTAAAAAGAATCTTGATTATGCCAAGTGATTTCTGCGATTTTATGGTGCTCTTGCTGTTGTTTAGCAAAAGAAAAAATATTAAAAATATTGGTAATGTTATCGCTGATTTTTGCCATCACTAAATGCTTGGCATCGCTTTCGCTACTACTGATTTTGGTGTAGCGAAACGACATTTTTATGACAATACAAAAAAATAGCAAACAGCAAAAAAACAGCAAAAAAAATATCTTGCTGTTAATAAAAAATACCGAAGCAACCCCAATAATTATTAGCATCAAGGGGTTGGTGAGGCGAAACCATAAATATTCAAAAATAACATCATATAAATCGACAATGCTTTTGATTTTGCTGATGATAATGCCACTTGCTGTGTTGAGAAAAAAATAATAATCTTTTTTTTGTATTAAGTGATATAACTTTAAAATAATTGCCGTTCTTATTTTGGTTTGTGCCGAAATAAAGGCAATTTGGGCGAGTCGACACCAAACTTCTTGCAAAAAAGCAATGCCAACCAAAGCTAAAACCGCCAACAAAACTATATTTTGAGAGCTTTTTGCCAAAAGTTTATCAACTAAAATTTTTAAAGCAAAGCTATTGCCAACATAAAACAAGGCAGATATTATAGGAATTTGCCACATCAAAAAAAATCGCCATTTATGTGGTTTTAAAATTGGTAAAAAAAATTGTGTTAAGTTCATATAACTAGTTTTTGGGCTGGGTTTTTATCAAAACTTGTTTCGTGATTTTGCAAAACCAAAAACGATTCTTTAAAATCGCCCACCGCAATTAATAAACTATC
>CANNFC010000067.1:0-7473 GCA_947503755.1 Rickettsiales bacterium
ATAACTTGCTTTCGTTAAATCGATATAAATTATTTCTTTAATAAGAAAAAACATAATATATTTATAAAATAATAAATGCCAATGATAATTTTTGATTTTTTCGATATTGTTAGATAGGCATAACCTTTTCAATTTAACTTGTTTAAACTAAGATTTTTTAACCTTAAATTTATAAAAGATTATGAAAAATTGTAAGCATTGCAATAGCACTAAACTAACTCTAAGTGGCATCGTTAAAAATAAACAGCTTGATACCATTTCCCATCTTTAAATGCATAAATAACTTTATATTTATTAATTTTAAATTTAGTTTAAAACCTTGATTTATCTAGATAAAAATTCGCTTTTAAACTAAATTTAAAATTAAAAATTATTTTGTTCTTTATGGGACTGTTGCATCACTAATTTGTTTTAATTTTTTGCTAGTTTTGAGAAGAAATTTTGGCTATTTTTAGCCTCATATTAAGCATATTAGGCTAAAAATAGTTGAAATTTATACCAAAAATGGCAAATAAAGTAAAATAAATTAGTGATGCAACAGTCCCTTTATGCATTTAAAGATGGTAAATGGTATAATTACAAAAACACAAGACTTGTTTGGTTGAGTCAAAGAATTCTTTAATGTTTTATCATAAAATTAGCTTGCATTTATATTTGTAGCAATTAAAATTTAACTTTATTTTTTATTGAAAATTGCTTTCAATAGTGCAACGGTGCCATAACAAAATTTTATCAAAAAATGCTTATTAGCAAAAGTTACAGTAAAGCCTTATTTAATCTAGCTTTACAAGAGCAAATTTTAACTCAAATAAAAGAGCAATTGATAGAGCTAAACAAACTTTTTACCCCTAGTTTACTTATCGATTTAAAAAATCCTACACTAAATAAAAACTCTTTATTGATCGCAATTAAAAAAATCATTGAAAAGGCAAATTTTTCATCAATTATCAATAACTTTTTACTGATTTTAACAAAAAATAAAAAAATTCACCTCTTGCCAGAGATTCAGCAAAATTTTTTGCATCTCTACAATAAACACCATAATATTTTACAAATTGAAGTTGTTTCTACCACAGGCAAAATCGATATTGAACCAATAAATAAAATTCTTAGCAAAAAATTACCTTTGCAAAAATTCATCATTTCACAAGTAAGTAATCTACAAATATTATCTGGCTTACAAATTAACATTGAAAACACTATTTTTGATGCTAGTCTTTCTCAAAATCTAGCCGAAATAAAACAATATCTTATTAATTCTCTTAATTAATTTTTTATCACTATGTCTCTAGACACAAATCAAATTTACAGCATTTTACAAGAAAGTTTTAAAGACTACAATCAAAACACTCAACTTACCGAAATCGGTAAAGTCATAAAGGTTGGTGACGGTATCGCTTGGGTTTATGGCCTAAATTCTGTGCAAGCAGGCGAAATGGTTGAGTTTGATTCTGGGGTAAAAGGCATGGCACTTAACCTCGAAGAAGAATCGGTTGGCATCGTAATTTTTGGCGAAACTCCTTCAATCAAAGAAGGCTCAATTGTTAAAAGAACAGGTAAAATTGTTGAAGTTCCAGTTGGCGAAGGTTTATTAGGCAGGGTGGTTGACGGTTTAGGCAATCCAATTGATGGCAAAGGTCCTCTAAAAAATGTTGAATATCGCAAAATCGAAGTAAAAGCCCCAGGTATTATCGCTAGGCAATCAGTTTCTGAGCCAATGCAAACTGGGCTTAAAGCAATAGATGCCCTTATTCCTATTGGTCGGGGTCAAAGAGAGCTCATCATTGGCGACAGGCAAACTGGTAAAACTGCCATTGTTATCGATACCTTCATCAATCAAGCTAAAGCACATCAACAAAACGACGATAAACAAAAATTATTTTGTATTTATGTGGCAATTGGTCAAAAAAGATCTACCGTTGCTCAAATTGTAAAAACCCTGCAAGATGCAGGCGCTATGTCTTATTCAGTGGTTGTGGCGGCTACAGCTTCTGAGGCTTCAACTTTGCAATTTTTTGCTCCATATGCTGGCTGTGCCATTGGCGAATATTTCCGCGATAACGGCAAACATGCCCTTATTGCCTACGACGATCTTTCTAAACATGCCGTTGCCTATCGCGAAATGTCTTTACTTTTAAGAAGACCACCAGGAAGAGAAGCTTATCCTGGAGATGTTTTTTATATTCATTCTCGCCTATTAGAAAGGGCAGCAAAATTGTCCGACAATTTAGGAGGTGGCTCACTTACTGCTCTGCCAATCATCGAAACACAAGCTGGCGATGTTTCTGCCTACATTCCTACCAATGTTATTTCTATTACCGATGGTCAAATTTTCTTAGAAACCGATTTATTTTATAAAGGCATTAAACCTGCGGTAAATGTTGGTTTATCAGTTTCAAGGGTTGGTTCGGCAGCTCAAACCAAAGCAATGAAACAGGTTGCTGGCACCATCAAGCTTGATTTGGCTCAATTTCGTGAACTAGAAGCCTTTTCTCAATTCGGTTCCGATCTCGATATTTCAACTCAAAAACTATTAGATAGAGGTAAAAAACTCACCGAACTATTAAAACAAAACCAGTTTTCTCCTCTTGGCTTTGAAGAGCAAGTTGTTTCTATTTATGTTGGTGTAAAAGGTTATCTCGATAAAGTTTTGGTAAAAGATGTTAATAAATTCGAAGAACAATTTTTGCAAAAAATCAAAACTGCTTATCCAGAAATTTTGCAATCTATTGCTAAAGAACAAAAAATTACCGAATCAACAGAAAGTCAATTAAAACAAGCTATTGTTGATTTTCTTGAGATTTTTCTTCATCAAAAATCATAATGAGACTGTTTTGTTATGGCAAATCTTAAAACCTTAAAAAACAGAATTAAATCGGTAAAATCTACTCAAAAAATTACCAAAGCCATGAAAATGGTTGCGGCCTCTCGTTTGAAAAAAGCTAAACATTTGGTCGAATCTTCTCGTTCTTATGCTTATAAACTAGCTCAATTAACCTCCGATTTAGCTTCTAACATTGCAGTGAGAAGCACTCTTAATCAAGAGTTTCCTTTACTTACTGGCAAAGGTCACAACAATATTCATCTGCTTGTGGTTATTTCTTCTGATCGTGGCTTATGCGGTGGCTTAAACACTGCAACGGTTAAGTTTGTAAAACAAACAGTTCAGCAATTAACTAGCCAAGGCAGAGAAGTGAAAATATTTTGCTTAGGTAAAAAAGCCTACGAACCTTTAAAAAATGTTTTTGCTAAACACATTATCGGCAGTGAATTTGGCTTATTTCGTGGCATTATAAATTTTGATAACGCTCATCAAATAAGTGAAAAAATTATTGCATTATTTAACGAAAATCAATTTGATATATGCAGTGTAATTTATAGCAAGTTCAAGTCTGCCCTTTCTCAAGAGCAAGTAATGCAACAAATCATTCCTGCTCCAATAAATTATCACAACCAAAAGCAACAAGGCGAATCACCAATAGAATATCAACCAGATCAAAAATCTATCTTGTCAGAATTGCTACCCAAAAATATTGCTGTGCAATTCTATATTCAACTACTCGAAAATGTCGCCTCCGAACAAGGTGCCCGAATGTCCGCAATGGAATCGGCATCTAATAATGCTGGTAAAATGATTAAAAACCTTTCTTTGGTTTATAATCGCACCAGACAAGCCAACATTACTAAAGAATTAATCGATATAATTTCTGGTGCCAATACTGTATGACAACCAAAGTTCGCTTCGCCCCCTCACCTACTGGTTTTTTGCATGTTGGCAACATTAGAACTGCCATTATTAACTTTTTGTTTGCTCAAAACACTGGCGGTGAATTTTATTTACGTCTCGACGACACTGACGAACAAAGAGTTAAAGAAGTTTATCGAAAAACAATTTTACAAGATATGTCGTGGTTGCAACTAAATTATCAGCAACTATTTCAGCAATCTAATCGTCTCGCTTTTTATGAAAAAGCCAAACAACAGCTTTTAAGCAACGGCAGGCTTTATGAGTGTTTTGAAACCGAAGAAGAATTAAATTTACAAAGAAAATCACAAATCGCCTCTGGTGTTCGCCCAATTTATAATCGAGCAAGCCTGCAAATCACCACTCAACAAAAATCCGACCTCAGAAAAAAAGGCCTTAAACCTCACTATCGTTTTCTTTTAAAAGATAGCCCGGTTTCTTGGCAAGATCAAATAAAAGGCAAAATCACCTACGAAGGCAGGCATTTTTCTGACCCCGTTTTGTTTCGACAAGAAGATGGAAATGGTTTTGCTGTTCCTACTTACACTTTTTGCTCGGTGGTTGATGATATCGATTATAACATTACTCACATCATTCGGGGCGAAGATCATGTTACCAACACTGCCATTCAAATTCAAATTTTCGAAGCCCTCAATGCCACACCGCCACTTTTTGCACATCTGGCTCTAATTAAAGCTTCTGCTGGTAAAATTTCAAAAAGATTGGGCGGTTTTGACATCAAAACTATGAGAGAAAATGGTTATGATTATCTCACAATTTTAGCTTTTTTAGCCCAAATAGGCACTTCTTCTACCACAACAACCATCACCAACATCAATCAACTGGTTGAAAACTTTGATTTTCGTAATTTTTCAAAATCTGCCACCAACTATGATTTGACTGAACTTACTCAGTTTAATCACAAAACATTACAAAACCTTGATTTTGCCGAAATAAAAAACCGCCTCAATAGCCTAAACATCAACAACATCTCTCAAGAATTGTGGGAAGCTTGTAAAAAAAATATAAATTTCTTACCAGAAATAGAGCAATGGCAACAAACTTTTAACGATCCCAATTTTCTTTATCACCATCCAGAAAATATCGATTTTTTACAACTTGTTGCCACTATTTTGCCACAAGATACCACAAATATCAATGCTTGGCAAACTTGGCTTGGCAATATCAAAGAAAAAACCAACAAACAAGGCAAAGAAATATTTCTACCTATTAGACTCGCTCTCACTGGCAAAGAACATGGGCCAGAACTAAAACACATTGTCAATTTAATTCCTAAATCACAAATTTTATTCCGCCTCACTGGCAAATAAAATTCTTGTCACTCAATAGCTTTAAACAACTATTGCATCCCAAATTATATTTTACTTTATTTGCCATTTTTGGATGATAAAATTGTTTAGTTGTGCTAACGCAACAACACGATTTTACCTATTTTTAGCAAAAATATTATTACAGTTGCGCTAACGCGACCATCATTACGATGTTGAATGTAACACTAAAAATAACTAAAATTTCTCCTCAAAATCAACAAAAAATTAAAACAAATTTGTGATGCAACAGTTCCTTTTAATGCAAAAAAACATTTGCAATATTAATATAAATAAATTAAATTATTATTAATACTATTTCTGTAATGAATAATAGAAATGGTCTTGAGTAGCAAAAAATAAAATAAAATCGATATGATAAAACAACTCGATAAAAAAGACTGGCAAAATTTTCGAGAAATCAGGCTTGAAGCTTTAAAAAAATCATCAAATAGTTTTTTGTCTTCCTTTGAAGAAGAAAACAAAAAATCCGATGAATTTTGGCTTCAACAATTAGAGCAATCATTAAAATTTGGTTATTTCTTAAATAATGAAATTGTTGCTTGTTGCGGTTTATCACTTGAAAAATCAACAAAAATTTCTCACACAGCAACAATCTTTCAAATGTATGTAAAAGACAAAATGAGAAAGAACGGCATCGGTTTAGCTTTGGTTAATTTTGTCAAAGATTTTGCTAAAAATAACGGTATAATACATTTATATCTTGGTTGCAATGCAGAAAATTTTGGTGCCATCAGGCTATATAGAAAATGCGGTTTTAAAGTTTATGGAACAAGACCAAATTACACCAAAATTGGCGATAAATTTTACGATGATTTAATAATGATGTGTGAATTATAAATCAATAAAAAATGACAGAAAACACTCAACACAACACCATTCTTACATTTCTTTTGTCGGTAATCAAGCCCTATAAATGGTGGTATTTGTTACTGTTACAAGCTCCAATTTTGGTGAGCTTTTTTATTCCTCTTAATAATTATGCTTTAAAATTATTGATCGATAACATCAGCAATCTTGCTACTTTTGATTTTTCGGTTGTTTTATACCCGTTTTCGATTTTTTGTTTTGCCTGCTTGGCAAAAGAACTATGCTGGCGAATCGCCAATTTTGCCGATTACCACTTGCAACCAAAAATTGAGGCAACAATTGTTGAAAATGCCTTTAAAATTGTCATTAATCGGCAGTTTTTATATTTTCAAAATAATTTATCAGGCAAAATTACCAGTAAAATCGTGGGCATACAAACTAATTTTTTGCAAATACAAGATTTATTTTGTTTTCAAATTATTATTTTTGTTTTGCAAATTATTATTTCGCTTGTGATGTTATTTTTTGTGCATATCAAACTAGCAATTTTGGTGATGCTGTGGCTTGTTGTGCTGTTGCCAGTTTGTTTTGTTAGCAAGAAAAAATTAGCTAATCTTTCTGCTTTTGCCACCAACAAAAAACAAGAAATTACTGGAATTATCAACGATGCAATTGCCAATATTGCCACAATTTTTGCCTTTGCTTCAAAAAATAAAGAGCAGAATTTATTAGCAAAACACAACAACGAATTTATTTTTGCAGAACGAAAAAGACTAAAATTTTTATTCATCAACCGTATTTTTATTGGTTTTGTTTATTCTCTAATGTCGATAAGCATTTTATATTTATTAATCAAACTAAGGCAACAACAACTCATCAGCAACGGCGAATTGGCAATGGTTTTTTCGCTAATTTATTTTACTATCGAAGCAACTTGGCACTTGCTGAATGCTTCTGATAGTTTATTAATTGCGGTGGGCGATTTTAAAGAATCGTTTTTGGTTTTGCAAAATCACGAAACAAGTTTTGATAAAAACCCAGCCCAAAAACTAGTTATATGAACTTAACACAATTTTTTTTACCCATTTTAAAGCCCTATAAATGGTGGTATTTGTTACTGTTACAAGCTCCAATTTTGGTGAGCTTTTTTATTCCTCTTAATAATTATGCTTTAAAATTATTGATAGATAACATCAGTAACCTTGCTACTTTTGATTTTTCGGTTGTTTTATACCCGTTTTCGATTTTTTGTTTTGCCTGCTTGGCAAATGAAATATGTTGGCGAATCTCCAATTTTGCCGATTACCACTCGCAACCAAAAATCGAGGCAACAATTGTTGAAAATGCCTTTAAAATTGTCATTAATCGGCAGTTTTTATATTTTCAAAATAATTTATCAGGCAAAATTGCCAGCAAAATCGTGGGCATCCAAGCTAATTTTGTGCAAATACAAGATTTATTTTGTTTTCAAATTATTATTTTTGTTTTGCAAATTATTATTTCGCTTGTGATGTTATTTTTTGTGCATATCAAACTAGCAATTTTGGTGATGCTGTGGCTTGTTGTGCT
>CANNFC010000068.1:0-6997 GCA_947503755.1 Rickettsiales bacterium
AGTCGTGCTATCGCAACGACAGGTTTTTAACCAAAAAAATAAAGTTGGCATGTAAAAAACCATAGTGTTGTTTTAATTAGTGAAAATGGTATTAGAACTTTTCAACGGTCATATAACCACGGTATTGCTTGCCGTCTTTGGTATTCATGGCGGAAACAATATTGCTTAAAGAAACCCATTGCCATTGATTTTTATGCAAAGCAGCATCTAAAACCAACACTTCATCGCTATCTTGTTGATAGGCAGACACTAAAGAAACATGCCCTCTAGTTTTATTTTCTAAAACCAAACCGTCAACATTTATAACTAAAAAAGAATTATCGTCGTTGATTACCTTTTTAACGATTTCACGAAATTTATTAGGATCGGAGTTTTTTTGATAATAAACTGTTGTTTTTAAAGAATAGGCGGTTTTTAAGATTTTAGCAAAATCACCTAAGCTAATGCCAGGATCGTATTCGTTATTTTTATTTGTTTTTTTAAATTCAATAACTTCTTGATGCTTAATTTTATTGGTTTTATCATTAAAGAAATTATCTTGACTAAACAGAGGAAATGGTATAACCTCACCATTGGGCTTAATTGTTTGATGAGTTATTTGATTTGAAATTTCTGGATAATTAAAAACATTTAACAATGTGGTAGCAACGGCAACGGCACAATAAATTGGGTTATTTTGCGATTGATAAAAATTAACTAATTGATAAAAATCATTTTTATATTGGCTAGTTTCAAATTTTTTGATACCATTAGGTGAATTCCAAACTTCAACAGCAAAAGAATTTCCAAAGCTAAAAAAAAACACAAGAAAGAACATTTTTATAATATGTTTCATAAATTAAAAGATGATATTTGTAATTTAAAGGTATTAAAATTGTTAGATTTTTTTATTAATTTTCTGGAAAAAGAAAAAAAATTTAGCCACAACACTGTGAAGGCATATCTAAACGACCTGTATAATTTTATTGATTATCTTTTTAAAAGTAAAGAACAAATTATTAGTTATGAAATAATTAGTAATTTAAATATTTATGATTATCGCAGTTGGTTTGGCGATAGATTAAACAAAGGATACAGTAACAATTCTAATGCTAGAGCTTTTGCGGTTTTGCGATGTTTTTTTACTTTTTTACAAAAACAAAAAATAATAGTTAATCAAGAAATTTTTAAACTAAACAGTCCAAAAACTGTCAAAAAAATTCCTAAACCACTAGAGCACTGCCAAATAGAAAATATTTTAAATAATTTAGATGATTTATTTGCAAAAGAATGGCAAGTTTGTCGAGAAAAACTAATTATCTTGCTAGCATATGGCTGTGGTTTGCGAATTTCCGAAATATTAGCTCTTACGAAGAGCGATTTTGCCAATCAAGAACATCTAATTATTTATGGCAAAGGTGCCAAAAAAAGATTGGTGCCGATTTTACCGATTATTAATGATTATGTGCAAAAATATTTTAACTCTTGCCCATTTTTGCTAAAACAAGAAGATAAAATTTTTGTTAATTCAAAAGGTGATTTATATAACAGAAGATTGTTTGCCAACACAATGATAAAAATTAGAAGAAAACTAAATTTACCAAAAAACGCCTCTGCCCATAGCCTCCGACATTCGTTTGCTACCGTGTTATTAGAAAATAATGCCGATTTAAGAACCATCCAAAAACTACTTGGGCATAGCAACTTATCTACCACCGAAAGATATACCAAAGTCAACAAACAAAAACTACTTGCCGACTTTCATAAATTTAGCGAAAGATAAAAAAATAAAATTATTGGCTAGAAACGAGCATCCAAAGAGCTTTTTCGTGAATTTTGGCTCTTTGAATAAAAATATCAGCTGTCGATTCGTCTTGTTCTTCTTGAGCGGTTTTGATAAATTGATGAAGTTGCTTAATAATTGATTCGTTATCAGCAATTAAATCGAGCAACATTCCAGAAGCATTAGCTTGACAATTAGCTTTTTTAAAACTAGTAAGGTGAGAGAAATTTTCGAAAGAACCATCAACTTTGGCACCTAAAGATCTGATTCTTTCTGCTATCTCATCGATAGCAGAAAATAAATCTTCGTATTGCAATTGAAATAAATCATGCAGAGGTTTAAAATTTTGCCCAACCACATTCCAGTGATAGTTTTGAGTTTTTAGCAATAAAACATAAGAGTTTGCTAAAAATTTTTGCAAATTTGCCAAAGTATGATGATTTTTCATAAAAATTATAGAGATTTGATGTTATATTTTTTAACGAGATAAGTCATAACACTAGATGCTTCTTCATTGTTGATTTTTCTGTCAAAAATAAGAACTTCTGAGATATAACCTTTAAAAACACCATTATAACCGCCACCAACATTAAGCTGACCTGTGGTAAGACTATTTAGCACAGATGATGTAGATGGTAATGTTAAATCTGTCGCAGGAGAGCTAGAATTTAAATAAATTTTTGTATTTGCAGTAGAAGAAGTTGTTGTATCTGTAGCATCTATGGCAATACCAAAAACATATTCTGTACTAGGTTTACTTGTATATCTAGCATTCTGAGGTCTAAAAGAGTAAGCAGAACAGTTATTGGTAGTAGGATCGAAAGATAAACCTGGTATTGCAGAGCATGTATCTGAACTTGCATTTGAAGATGTTAAGGTTATATGATTAGCACCAGACATATTACCACCTATAGGAGAGAATTGCAATATAGATCTATAAGTGTTACTAGAATAATCTGGATCGGTTCTATAAACTACAAATAAAGAAAAATCTTTTTTACCAGCGGCAATTGGCATAGTTACGGGATTGATCGAGCTAAACCAAGAATTAGATGCACCATCAAAATAAATGCTTGGCAAACCAGCTAAACCAGAGTTATGATACATTGGCCCCCTGTTGTCACCAATAGTGCCAGCTACAGAATAGTTTTGAGTAGTGCAATTGCCAGTTTGAGCATATTCTAAAATAACTTTATCGGCATCAACACCTTGCGGGTTAGAATCTTTCCATAATCTAACAACTTGTCTGTGTTCTGGCATAATGTAAGAAGAAGAAGGAGTGGTTACAGATGGATTACCATTGCTGGTATCTGTATTAAATACTCTTACAGAGGCTAAATTGGTGTTAGTTGAAGCAGTATTACAAGAGCTAGAAAAAACTCCTTCGGCAGTGGCATCAAACCAAGCAGTGAGATTGCGAATTGAATTAACATCAGAAGATCTGGTTAAAGAGCGAGCAGTGTTAAGCTTCATGGCTCGAACTAATCTAGAACTTTGAGTAATACCTGCAATTAAAATGCCAATAATTAGCACCACTACCGATAGCTCAATTAAAGAAAAGGCTTTTTTAAAATTTTTGTTAAGAGGTTTGTTTATCATAGATAAAAAAATATTTTAGTTGTTAGATAAGGGCTAATTTTGTAAGATAAAATTTAAGATGCAAATATTTTTTTATTAGTTGTGTTATTTTTGTATTATTTTGAGAAAAAAATACTAAATCATTGATACAAATCGCTTTTCTTGCCAAAATATTTTAGTTTTAGGCACTGTTGCATCCCAAATTTAAAAATTAAAAGAAGAAGAAAAATAAATCTTTACAAAATGTAATTGCATTATCAAAATCAACATTTAATATTTAAGTAAATTTTTTAGATAAATTAATACCAAATTTCAATCAACTATGTCAAAAGAAGATCTTCTCACTATGAACGGCATCATTACCGAAGTTTTGCCAAACACCATTTTTCGAGTTGAGCTTGAAAACGGTCATCACATTGTAGCCCATGCTTCTGGCAAAATACGAAAAAACAAAATCAGAATTCTGAAAGGCGATAAAGTAGAGGTAGAAATGACCACTTACGATCTTAACAAAGGCAGAATTGTTCGCAGAAATGTTTAATTAATCATCTCACCCAACTATGAAAAACCTACTTATTGTTGAATCTCCCGCCAAAGCAAAAACCATCGCCAAATATTTAGGGCCAAACTACCAAGTTGTTGCCTCTTTTGGTCATATCCGCGATTTACCAAGCAAAGATGGCTCTGTCGATCCGAAGCAAGATTTTTTGATGCATTATCAAGTTTCTGCCAAATCTACCAAACATGTGCAAAACATTGTAAGTAAAGCAAAAGAGGTTGAAAAAATCATTCTCGCTCCCGATCCAGATCGCGAAGGAGAAGCAATCGCTTGGCATATTTTAGAAGTATTAAAACAAAAAAAAGCTATCAACAGCAAAACTTTAATCGAAAGAGTTGTTTTTAATGCCATCACTAAAAATTCAGTTTTAGAAGCCATCAAAAATCCTCGAGAAATCAATCTAGATTTGGTTAATGCTCAACAAGCCCGAAGAGCTCTTGATTATTTAGTTGGTTTTAATTTATCACCAGTTTTGTGGCGAAAACTACCTGGTAGCAAATCGGCAGGCAGAGTGCAATCGGTTGCTTTACGAATTATTTGCGATAGAGAACAAGAAATAGAAGTCTTCCAAACTATAGAATATTGGAGCATTAACTTGCAGTTAAGCACAGAAAATAAACAAGATTTTTTGGCTAATTTAGTTGAATATCAAGGCAAAAAACTAGAAAAATTCTCACTAAATAACCAAAATCAAGCTCAAGAAATATCACAAAACCTGCAAAACAAGCAATATGCAGTAAGTAAAATCGAAAAAAAACAAAGCAAACGAAAACCATATCCGCCATTTACCACCTCTTCTTTGCAACAAGAAGCGGCCAGAAAACTTGGTTTTTCTGCCAGCAAAACTATGTTGATTGCTCAAAAACTCTACGAAGGCATCGAAATTAACGGCAACTCTTTAGGCTTAATCACCTATATGAGAACCGATTCTATCCACATTATTAACGAAGCAATAAACCAAATTCGTGAAGTTGTGCAAAACAATTACGGCCACAATTACATTCCAAAAACTGCCAATGTTTTTAAAAGTAAAGTAAAAAATGCCCAAGAAGCCCACGAAGCAATTCGCCCGACCGACTTTAATTTTGAACCAGAAAAAGTCAAAAATTTCTTAGAAAATGATTTTTTTGCTCTTTATAACCTAGTCTGGAAACGAACAATCGCTTCACAAATGTCGGAAGCGGTTTTTGATCAAGTTGTGGTTGAAATTATTACTCAACCAGATTTTGCCAAGGCAAGAGCAGTTGGTTCGGTGTTGCAATTTGATGGTTTTTATAAAGTCTACAAAGAAGATCAAGATGACAACCAAAACGAAGAAGAAGAAAAGCAACCTTTGCCAATAATGCAGCCAAACCAACAATTAGATTTACTAAACATTAATACCAAACAGCATTTTACCGAGCCTCCTCCCAGATATTCTGAAGCGAGTTTGGTAAAAAAAATGGAAGAACTTGGCATTGGCAGGCCTTCTACCTATGCTTCGATTATTTCGGTTTTGCAAGATCGCGGCTATGTTGTTTTAGAAAAAAAGAGATTTTTTCCAGAAGAAAGAGGCAGAATTGTCACCACTTTTTTAAAAGAATTTTTTAGCAAATATGTAGAATTCGATTACACCGCCAACCTAGAAGACGAGCTCGATAATATTTCTAACGGCAAATTAAACTGGAAAAATTTTTTACAACATTTTTGGCTCACTTTTTTTCAAAACATAGAACAAGTTCAAGCCAAGCCTTTTATTGAAGTCATCGAAACTCTTAAAAATAAATTCAGCGAATATATTTTTAAAAAAGATGCCAAAACTGGCCAAATTCTCAATAAATGTCCAAGTTGTCAAACTGGCGAATTAAATTTAAAAATCGGCAAATTTGGGGCTTTTATTGGCTGTTCAAACTATCCAGAATGCAAGCATATCAAACCAATGTTTAGTGGCGGAGATGCCGAAGCTAATCAAACAAACATAGCCGAAACCAAATGTTTAGGCGAAGATCCTGCCACAAAACTGAATATTTTACTAAAAAGCGGGCCTTATGGATTTTATTTAGAACTAGAAAATTCTAACTCAGAATCTCAAAATAGCAAAAACAACAAAAAAACCAAGCCAAAACGAGTGTCGTTGCCAAAAAATTTACAACCAGATAGCATAACCCTAGAAACAGCGGTTTCATTGCTTTCTTTACCAAGAGAAATTGGCATTTATCCACAAACAAAAGAAAAAATTATTGCCAATATTGGCCCTTATGGCCCATATTTGTTGCACAACAAAAAATTTATTTCGGTCAAAGAAGATAATATTTTAGAAATCGGCTTGAATCGGGCAATCGATCTAATTGCTCTTGACCAAGAAAAACCGCCAAAAAAAACTTTTAATAGTAAAAAAACAACCAAGAAAAAATAATGGCTTTTATTTTTGATTTAGCTATTGTTTTTAGCTTTTTTATTTTAAATATCCTTGCCTATCATAAAAATTTTGGCAAAAATTCTGTCGAAAGCCTTCTTTTTTTACTGTTATCTTGGTTGTTAATCTTTTTTTTATTATTTTTTTATTCTAAAAATAATGGCAATTTTTTGCATTTAGCACTATTTTTATTGCCTTGTTTTGCCAGCATTTTATTTTTACCAAAATTTTCTAACACCAAAATTATTAATTATTTACATAATAGCAAAAATTCTTATGTTATTTTTCTTGCAAGCGGTGCTTTAATTTTAACCACTCTATTGGCGATTTTGCTGTTATTTATTTCTTTTTCAACACAAATCAAGCAAAATATCGCTCATAATAAACAGCAATATTTAGCACAAATTAAAGAAAATCCCTTGCTAGAAAACTCTCACGGCACACATTTAGCAGTGCAAAAATTTTATTTAAAAGAAAATTTATCTCTTAAAAATACTTCTTATTTATTGCCTCTTAACACCAAACAAATCGCAGTGCTTGACCCATTTTTTTTGCATCACGAACTATTGATTTTAATAATTTGTCTTTTGCTGATTTTACGATCAAGTTATTAAAACCGCACCTCGATTCAATTCCACTTTTTGTAGAAGAGGTGACCGCGATAGCCCTTACTCCAATACATATTTAACCTCCCGATCACAAC
>CANNFC010000069.1:0-6694 GCA_947503755.1 Rickettsiales bacterium
AAATATATTATGAAAATTTTGTCCATCAAAAAATCAGCAGATTTTAATCAAAAAAACAACAAACTAACCACAAAATTTCACACCAACAGCTTTACTCTATTAGCAACTCCAACTAATAGTTTTTACTTTTGCGATAATCAGCGAAAAAAAGCAAAAATATTTTGTCGTTTTGGCTTGGTAGTTTCAAAAACGGCCAGTAAACTAGCGGTAGAAAGAAACCTCATCAAAAGAAGATTCAGAAGTTGTTTTTGTAATCTTAATAGCACCCTTAAACAACAGCATACCGATTACATTTTTATTGCAAAACAAGCGACAATAAATTTTCAATACAATAAAATTAAACAAGATATGCAATATGCTTTATCTAATCTTGCAAAATTTAATCGAAAATTACCATGAAACTTTCTACAAAAATTAATTGGCTGTATAGCATTTTAGGGATGTTTTTTGTTGTAGTGCTAGTGAATATTGGTTATTTATTTTTAGCCAATCGTTTCAACAATGTACCTGTGGTTGAAAATGCTTTTTTAAAAGGGGTTGAATATAATAAAACTATCAAAATTTTTGATTCTTATAAAAAAGCTGGCTATGAACTTCACTTCGAAGTTAAACCTTCGCCAAACTCTCCAAATAGCTACAATGCTTTTATTTCTCTTGAAGGCAAAGATGGCGAGGTTGAAGGGGCTTATATCGAGACTTTTTTCTTAAATAAAGCCAAGCCACAATATAATTTTTATCGCACCTTGCAATTGGTTGATGGTTTTTATGTTGCTTACGATGTTTATTTTCCTGTTATAGGTGTTTGGGATTTAAAATTATTAATCAGAAAAAACGATAAAATTCTTTTTCAAGAAGACAAGCAAATAAATATTCCAGAATATAAACTTCCTGCAAAATAATATCATTTCCACTGCTTGCCGACAACTACCTCGCCCGCTATCGCATGCAACCCTTCTAAAAAAAAGAGAATTAAAAAATTAAAATTGGTATTAGCAATTTCTAAAAAAAATGTTTTGCTATCTAAAATTAAGATTGTTAAAATAAGAAGTAAAATCTTTAATTACGGTGTTTTTCACACAACTTATTTTTTATGTCTAATAAATTTGTTTATTCTTTTGGTGATGGCAAGGCAGAAGGCAATGCATCAATGAAAAATCTCCTTGGTGGCAAAGGTGCCAACTTGGCAGAAATGTCAAAAATGGGTTTGCCTGTGCCCCTTGGTTTTACTATCACCACCGATGTTTGCACTGCTTTTTACAACCACAATCGCCAATTTCCTGAGAATTTAGAGCAACAAGTTGAGTTGGCAACCAAAAATTTACAACAAGCTATCAATGCTAATCAGCAAAACAATCATTTGCAATTTGGCAACGAAACCAATCCGCTACTTTTTTCTGTTAGATCTGGTGCTAGAGCTTCAATGCCTGGCATGATGGACACCATCTTAAACTTGGGTTTAAACGATAAAACAGTGCTTGGTTTGGCTCAAAACAGCAACAATCCTCGCTTTGCTTTTGATTCTTACCGCAGGTTTATTCAAATGTATGCATCGGTGGTGCTTGAAATAGATCACCATAATTTTGAAGCCATTTTGCAAGAAAAAAAAGAAGAGCATTCTTTAATTGCCGATACTCAGCTCACCGCACAGCATTTGCAAGAAATTGTTTCGCTTTATCAGCAAGAAGTTTTAAAGCACACAGGCAATACTTTTCCACAAGATGTTTATCAACAACTTTGGGGGGCGATTAAAGCAGTTTTTGACTCTTGGATGAACGATCGTGCCATCACTTATCGCTCTTTAAATAACATTCCTGGTAGCTGGGGCACCGCAGTTAATGTGCAGGCAATGGTTTTTGGCAATTTGGGCGAAACTTCGGCAACTGGGGTGGCTTTTACTCGAAACCCTTCTACTGGTCTTAACGATTTATACGGCGAATATCTTATCAATGCTCAAGGCGAAGATGTTGTTGCAGGCATTCGAACTCCTCAATCAATTACTATCGCTGGCAAAAAAAGCCTCGGCTCAACTTTGCCTGCCATGGAAGAAACCATGCCGACAGTTTTTGCCGAACTAATAAATCTCTGCTCTGTGTTAGAAAAGCGATATCAAGATATGCAAGATATTGAATTTACTATTCAAAACAACAAGCTGTGGCTTTTGCAAACCAGAAACGGCAAACGAACTGCGCAATCTGCCATCAAAATAGCCGTCGATATGGTAAAAGAAGGGTCAATAACCAAAGAACAAGCTTTGCTAAGGCTCGATCCCGCTAGCCTCGATCAGCTCTTGCACCCAACACTCGATCCTAAGGCAAAAATGCAAGTTTTAACCAAGGGTTTGCCAGCTTCTCCAGGTGCCGCTTCTGGTGTGGTGGTTTTTTCTTCGCAAATGGCCGAAAAAAGAGCCGAAAATGGCGAAAAAGTTATTTTGGTGCGAATTGAAACTAGCCCAGAAGATATTAAAGGTATGCATGTTTCGCAAGGCATTTTAACCGCTCGAGGTGGTATGACATCTCATGCGGCGGTGGTGGCAAGAGGCATGGGTACTCCTTGTGTTTCGGGGGCAAATAATTTGCATATCGATTACGAAAAAAAGTTTTTGATTATTGGCAATTCCAAGGTTTGTGAAGGCGATATTATCACCATCAACGGCTCAAATGGTGATGTCATTTTGGGCTTGGTGCCAACTTTGCAACCGCAACTATCTGCCGAGTTTCAAACCATAATGTCTTGGGCCGATGAAGTTCGCCAGCTCAAAGTTCGCACCAATGCCGAAACTCCTCTCGATTGTCAAACTGCCCGAAATTTTGGTGCCGAAGGAGTTGGTTTGTGCCGAACCGAGCATATGTTTTTTAACGAAGATCGTATTATCGCTGTAAGGCAAATGATTTTAGCCGAAACTGTCGAAAAAAGAAAAGAGGCTCTCGATAAAATTTTGCCAATGCAAAGGCAAGATTTTCTTGAAATTTTTAAAATTATGAGTGGTTTGCCAGTTACCATCAGGTTGCTCGACCCGCCGTTGCACGAATTTTTGCCACACAAAGATCACGAAATAATTGAATTGGCAAAAATTTTACAAGTAGAAACCAGCTACATCAGACAGCGAAACCACCAATTGCAAGAGCAAAACCCAATGTTGGGGCATCGCGGTTGCAGGCTTGGCATTTCTTATCCCGAAATTTACCAAATGCAAGCAAGGGCAATTTTTGAAGCGGCGGTTTTGGCAAAAAAACAACACAATGTCGATGTTTTGCTAGAAGTGATGGTGCCGTTGGTTTCTACTTATAAAGAAATTCAAATTATTAAAAATCTCATTATTGATGTTGCCAAACAAGTCGAGCAAGAAAATAAAATCGAGATTTCTTATATGATTGGCACTATGATAGAACTGCCAAGAGCGGCGATTATTGCTAACCAAATTGCCAAAGAAGCCGAATTTTTTAGTTTCGGCACCAACGATCTCACTCAAACCACTTTTGGGCTTTCTCGAGACGATGCCGGCAACTTTTTGGGGCATTATCAAAAAGACAATATTTTAACCTCCGACCCTTTTGCCGAGCTCGATTGCGAAGGTGTGGGCGAGCTTATCAAAATCGCTACCGAAAAAGGCAAATCAACTCGGCCAAACATTAAGCTCGGCATTTGTGGCGAACACGGTGGCAACCCTGCTTCTATTGAGTTTTGTCAGCAAGTTGGCTTAAATTATGTTTCTTGCTCGCCTTATCGAGTGCCAATTGCTAAACTGGCTGCAGCTCAAGCGGTTTTAAAGCAAAGAAAATCTTAGTTTTTTTATGAAAATCACCATTCATCAAGAGCAAGATTTTGCAAAAATGCGGGTGGCGGGCAAATTAGCTTGCGAGGTTCTTGATTATGTCGCTCCTTTTGTGCAGGCAGGGGTTAGCACTAATCGGCTAAACGATTTGTGCCATGCAAAAATTATTTCTGCTGGTGCTATTCCTGCCCCGCTAAATTATAAGGGCTTTCCTAAATCTATTTGCACTTCGGTTAATCATGTGGTTTGCCACGGCATTCCTAACGATAAACTTTTAAAAAATGGCGATATTATCAACATTGATGTCACGGTTATTGTTGATGGTTGGCACGGTGACACCAGTAGAATGTTTTTTGTTGGTAAACCTAGTATTAAAGCCAAAAAACTGGTCGATACCACCTTTGAATGCTTAATGCTAGGCATTGAGCAGGTAAAACCTGGGGCCGATTTTAATGAAATTGGCAAGACAATTCAAAAACATGCTCACCACAACGGTTTTTCGGTGGTGCGTGATTTTTGCGGGCACGGTATTGGCAGGGTTTTTCATACCGAGCCAAATGTGGTGCACTATGCTTGCCAAAAATATGCCACAATGCAAACTGGTATGTTTTTTACTATTGAGCCGATGATTAACGAAGGCACTCACGAAACCTTATTAAATCAGCGCGACGGCTGGACGGTGTGGACAAGAGACAAAAAACTATCGGCCCAATTCGAGCACACCGTTGCTGTCACCGAAACTGGTTATGAGATTTTCACTATCTAAAAAAATCTCATCTGCAGCACTTAAAAATATCTAAAAGAGAAAGATTTTGACAAAAAGAACAGTTAGGTGATGGGCTAGGTAGTTCACAATCCTCTTCTAGCTTGTCTTGGTATGCAGAACTAAGCTTATCTTGTTGATTATTAGCTAAGTTGGCGGTATTTGCTAGTTCAGCCTTCTCTGTTAATTCTGTTCTACCAGTCTCATTAAACCCTTTTTTAACAACAGCGGGTTGCAAATTTTTACCTCCGCCTTGTGGCATTTGGCGAACCCCATCTATTGCCTGGTTTACTAAGTGGTTGTCTCCATTTGTTTCTTTTTGGTTTTGTTGTGCTCCATCTTCTTTTGTTGTGTTACCTAGATTTTGCCTATCGCCTTGTGCCATTTGTTGAAACTCATCTTTAGTGTTTGTGTCTGGTGTTTGTAATTGTATCTGTGTCAGTTTTTGCTGTGCTAGGTGTGTTGCTGTGCTAGGTGTTGCTGTGCTAGGTGTTGCTGTGCTAGGTTTTGCTGTGCTAGGTGTTGCTGTGCTAGGTTTTGCTAAACCATCCTGAGGTAATTCGGCGGGAATGTTAACACCTTTCTTTTTCTTTCCTACAATGTTACCGATAAATTGGTTAAAATTTTCTCTCATCGATCGAAATTTTGCTACATTTGTTTTGTCGCCAGATATAGATGAAGATTGCACTTGGTCTTCTAGCCTATCGCAGTATTTTGCATAACCAATTTGCACTTTTTCCTCCCCCCAAGTAATTCGGCGGTAATTTTAACATCTGTGTTTAGAAAGCCCAATCGCAATTCGTTGAACAATTTTCTCATCGATTCTTCAAATCCTAATCTTTTCCAATTATTCTCACGAACAAAATGTCCGCCAACAGTGGGGTTCCAATCTTCCATGCCGCCTGGTTGTATTTGGTGAACCGCACCATTAACGCCAACAACTAGTTTACTATTTGGTGATTTTTCTTTCAATTCTTTTGCTATTAATTTTATATCGCCCACATTGTTAATCATCGAAAATGTATATAATTGTGTAGCTTCTATACCTTTCCGATAAAAATATCTATCTGAAATAATTGATCTCTCTGTTGCATCTACAACATCTTGTACCATTTTTTCAAAATCTTCTGGTTTGCACTTCTTGTAACGGCCCCCTTTCTTCTTATCTGGTAGATCTGGTAGATCTGGTAGAAACAAATTTGGCTTAAAATAAAGCATAACAGAATCTTCTGGCAAACTATGCATTGCATTAATAAGATTGGCATAGGTGATAGCTTTTGTTGCTTGTTTTATTTGCCAATCACCTGGCTTGTCTAGATAGTTGCCACCTCCTACTTGCTCTTTAAGCGCTTCTATTGATTCTTTTATTTCACTATCATCTGGTAAAGTAGCAATCTTTGAGAGTGCAGATTGCAACTGTGCCAAGACCACAGCTTGTCTTTCTGGTAAACTATTTTCGAAACCCCCTCTATTTGTACCAAAAATATTACCATCGATATTGGCAAAATTAGAAATACTTATTGTTGTTCCATCATCTTTTTTACAGCTTTCAATATGAGCACTTGTGGCTCTTAACTTAAACCATTTTAAAGCAAATTCCTCGCCAAAATTTTCGACTAGTTTTAATCCAATATGACCTTCTTCTCCATATCCGGCTGTATGATTGATCGCTATAAAAAGTTTCATAACTACATCATCATCTAGAGGATTTGACGAACCTTTACTAAGTTTGTCAATATCTTCTTGTGTTAGATACTCTTTAATAAATTTATTTTTGCTTAAATCATCTCGATATTTTTGGCAGTATTCTTTAAAATCAGCAAAAGCTTGTTTATCAAAAAATACATAGTGGCTTGTTAAAGCAGTTTCGCTTTGTGATGCTAATGGTTTTATTATTTGACAGCTTGGGCCAAAATATATTAAGATTTTCTTTAGGAATATTTTCATTAGGTATATTTTCATTAGGCATAAAAATTACGATTAAAATTAAAAAAAATTAATAAGATATAAATTATTAAATGTCAATTAATAAGACAATAAGATATAAATTATTAAATGTCAATTAATATTTTTATTTTATCTAAAAATAATTATAGCAATTAAAGCTTCATTAAAAAGAGGGATTTTTTTTAGTTTTTCTCCAAAGTGTGGTAGTTTTG
>CANNFC010000070.1:0-6501 GCA_947503755.1 Rickettsiales bacterium
TTATGTTGCTTTTTTTGGCAATAATGGTTTTAGGCATTGCAAATATTCTATCTTCATCGGTAGTGGCGATGCCAATTTTTTTTCTACCTAAATCTAGAGCCATAATTTTGGCTTTTTTTGGTAGTTTTGTTTTAAATTTTATCGCATCTAGTTCTATCATTTTATGTCTAATATTAACGAATCTCAAGTTATCAAAGTGTGTAATTTAGCCAAAATCGCCACTAACGAGGCAGAAATAAGCAATTTTACTTCACAAATAGACAATGTTTTATCGTGGGTTGCTCAACTTAATAATCTTGACACTAGCCAAATCGAGCCACTTGCCAATGTGCACGATGCCATTTTAACACTACATTCAGATAAAATCAACCAAAAAAACACTATCGACGATGTTTTTAGTAACACTAATAACAGTTTATACAATTATTTCACCGTTCCTAAAGTTATCGAATAAATTTATGAAAATCTTTGCTTTTTTATTTTTACTTTTCGCTTCAATCGCCCAAGCTGCTGATTTAGAATTTAACATCAAAATCAAAAATCATCAGTTCGAGCCTAGCAAAATAAGCATTCCCGCCAACACTCCTTTTGTTTTAATCATCGAAAATCTCGACAAAAACATCGAAGAATTTGAAAGCGACGATCTCAAAAAAGAAAAGCTAGTTGGTGCCGGCAAAACCATCAAAATTCCTGTTTCTGCCCAAAAAACTGGCGAATATAAATTTTATGGTGATTTTCATCAAAAAACTGCTCAAGGTATTATCGAAATTAAATGATCGATCTCGATTTTTTTCAACAACAAAATTTGTTGCTGAAAAAACAAAATCTTTTTCGCCAACCCAAGATTTATCAATTTTCTACCAGCAATAATGTTGTGGTTAAAAAACAGCAACTAATTTCTTTTGCTTGCAACAATTATCTTGGTTTAGCCTATCATAAACAAGTTTTAAAAACCGCCCAACAAGCCCTCAATAAATATGGCTTAGGTGGCAGATCTTCTGCTTTCATTGCCGGCAAAAACCCTATTTATCAACAACTACAACAACAACTTTGCAAGCACTATCAACAAGAAGATGCCCTCATTTTTAGCAGTGGCTATCTAGCTTGCTTGGGTGCCGTCTCGGCTTTAGCCAACAAAAATAGTTTAATTATTGCCGATAAATTAATTCATAATTCGTTGCTCGAAGGAGCAAAACTTTCGCAAGCAACCCTAAAAAGATTCACCCACAACAATTTACAACATTGTCAACAACTATTGCAAGAACATCGGCAAAATTTTAGCCACTGCCTAATTATCACCGAAAGCATTTTTTCAATGGACGGCGACAGCCCAGATTTGGCAACATTAAAGCAACTTGCCAGCAATTTTAATTGTTTGCTAATTATTGACCATGCTCACAGTCTTTATCATAAACCAGCCCCAGCATCAACAAATGAAACCGAAAATTACTGCCTGCATCTTGGCACTTTTTCAAAAAGTTTAGGCGGTTTGGGTGGATATGCCGTTGGCAACAAAGCAATCATCGATTATCTTGCCAACCACAGCAAAACCGCCATCTACACCACCGCCCTGCCCCCTGCAATATTGGCGGGAGTGCATAAAGCTTTTCATTTGGCTAAAAAAGGTAATTTAGCTAAAAAAGCCCTCAAAAAAGCCCAATATTTTTGCCAATTGATGCAGATAAAATTTTTAGATTCTTGCATTGTGCCTGTTGTTGTTGGTAGTAGCTCAAAAGCTTTACAACTGTCAAAAAAACTCGCTCAAGAAGGTTTTTTAGTGCCCGCCATCAGGCCACCAACCGTTGAAAAAAACAAGGCAAGATTAAGAATTAGTTTTAATGTTAATCATCAAAAAAAAGACATCAAAAAACTAGCAGAAATAATATTAAAAAATTTGCAAGCAAACAAACAAAAATCACCATAAAAAGAAGTTTTTTATGGTGAGTCCGAGGCGGTTCGAACGCCTGACCCACAGCTTAGAAGGCTGTTGCTCTATCCAGCTGAGCTACGGACTCTAAAAAATGGAGCGGGTGAAGGGACTTGAACCCTCGACACCAACCTTGGCAAGGTTGTACTCTACCACTGAGCTACACCCGCAAAAAAAATGAAATTATTTTTTTGATGGCAAAATTCTAAAACAAAAAAAATAATTTGCAAATACTAAAACAAAATTTTATAATATTTCTAGAAATTAGTTATGCAACAGTTCCATTTATCAAGAAATCTTTTCTTTTATGTTAAAAATCTATTTTTTACTATTATTTTTTCTCACTTCTTGTGTCGAAACGGCAATCATTGGCGGGGGCGGTTTGGCAGTTTTGCATTCTCGCGAAAAAACTCTCACTCAAACTAAATCCGATGTTGTCATTGCTTCTGGGGTGGCGGTTAAGTTGCTTGCCAACAAACTAAAAATGTCCAACAATTTTATTGATACCACCGTTTACGAAGGCAGGGTTTTGCTTACAGGAGTGGTTGATAGTGCCAACAAAGCCAAGCTCGCTCAAGATTTGGCTTGGCAGGTCGAAGGTGTGCTCGAAGTAATTGACGAAATTCAAGTGTGCGATAATTGCAAAATGAAAATTACCGACAGCACAAAAATTTTGGCAGACAGCCTAATTACCACCGAAATTGAAACCAAATTATTTTTAGCAAAAAGAGTGAGAAGCTTTAATTTTACTGTTAACACTGTGCAAAAAACCGTCTACATTATCGGCATTGCCTATAGCTCTGAAGAACAAAAAATGGTTTTAAAAATCGCTTCCAAGGTTAAAGGGGTAGAAAAGGTTATAAATCACATTATTTTAGCCGATGACCTCAGAAGAAAACAACAATAATCAAGTTATCACTTTTGGTTGCAGGCTAAATAGTTTTGAAAGCGAGGCAATCAAACAGGCCCTGGCGAGTTCTGCCCAGCAAAATCTCATCGTTTTTAATTCTTGTGCAGTCACTTCTAATGCCGAAGCCGAGCTTCGTTTAGCCATCAGAAAAGCCAAAAAAAACAATCCACAAGCCAACATTGTGGTAACTGGCTGTGCCGCTCAAATTAATCCGCAAACCTATGCCAAAATGCCCGAAGTGAGCTTAGTTTTAGGCAACACCGAAAAAAATAAAGCAGAAAGTTATATTTTAAATCAACACACTAGCACTTCTGCCAACAATTTTAATTTTAGCCAAAACACCCATCTCAATCATTCGCCAAACACCGCTCAACAGCCAGCCGATCGGCTTTTTTTCTCTTCGCAAACTCCAATTGAGCCAAATTTGTTGCCAAAAATCAAGGTCAACAACATTATGTCGGTCAAAGAAACTGCTCCGCAACTGGCGGTTTTTGGGCTTAACCAAACCCGCTCTTTTCTTGAAATACAAAACGGCTGTAATCATCGTTGCACTTTTTGCATCATTCCTTATGGCAGGGGTAATAGTCGCTCGGTTGGGGTTGGCGAAATCGTTAGCAACATCAAAGAATTGGTGCAAAAAGGCTACCAAGAAATTGTTTTTACCGGTGTTGATATTTCCGACTACGGCAAAGATTTGCCTCTACCAACTACTTTGGCAGAACTTCTCAATAAAGTGCTAAATTTAGTGCCAGAACTTCCTAGGCTTCGGCTTTCTTCGGTTGATTTGGCAGAGTTAAACGAAGATTTTTTAGAAGTTCTGGCAAATCAACCGCGATTGATGCCTTCTTTGCATTTAAGTGTGCAATCGGGCGACGATTTAATTTTAAAAAGAATGAAAAGAAGGCACAATCGTCAACAAATCATCGATTTTTGCCACAAAGCCATCCAAATCAGGCCAAACATCACTTTTGGTGCCGATATTATTGCGGGTTTCCCCACCGAAACCGACGAAGCTTTTGCCAATTCTCTGGCTTTAATTAGCGAAATAAATTTAGTTTTCGCTCACATTTTTCCGTTTTCGCCAAGAACAGGCACACCCGCCGCCAAAATGCCCCAAGTTGCCAAAAAAATCATCAAAGAAAGAGCAAAAATGTTGCGAGAAGCAAGTGCTTTACAACTACACAAACTACTTGCCTTGCAAATAAACAAAACAATGCCAGTTTTGCTTGAAAAAAATAACTTTGGTCGAGCCGAAAATTTTTTAGAAGTAAAAATTCTCAATCAAAATCTACCAGCCAACACTTTTGTCATGGCAAAAATTATTGGCTACGAAAAACACTATTTAACCGCTAATGCTTTATGATTAAACACAATTTGCAACCAGTAAGAGGCACCAAAGACTTACATTCGCAAGCCATTTTGCATTTTAACCACATTGTGGAAATTGCCAAAAAACAAGCCAAAAATTTTGGTTTCGACGAACTACAAACTCCAATTTTTGAGTTTAGCGAAATTTTTTTGCAAAACTTAGGCGAATCTTCTGACATTATCAACAAAGAAGTTTATGCTTTTTTCGATCGCTCTAAAAATTCTCTCACTCTTCGCCCCGAATTTACCGCCGCAGTGGCAAGAGCTATGCTTAGCAACCCCGAATTGTTGCAAGTTTTACCAAAAAAACTTTTTTCTTACGGCCCACTGTTTCGCTACGACAGGCCACAAAAAGGCAGGCAACGACAATTTCACCAAATCAACTACGAAATTTTTGGTTGCGACAGCATCTATACCGATGCCGAAGTCATTTTGCTTTCTGCTAGCATTTTAGAAAATTTAGGAGTTTCAAATTTAGTTTCTTGTCAAATTAATTCTCTTGGTTGCAATCAAACCAAACAAAATTACAGCAAGGCTTTGCATAGCTATTTTGCCGATTTTGCCAGCCAACTTTCTGCCGATTCGCAAAATCGTTTGCATAAAAATCCGCTAAGAATTCTCGATTCGAAAGACGAAGCCGATTTGGCTCTCGTTGCCAAAGTCCCGCAAATTGCCGATTTTTATAGCCAGCAAGCCCAAGAACGATTTTGCCAACTCACCAATTTTTTAACCAAACTCAACATTGCACACACCATAAATCCAAAATTAGTGAGAGGCCTTGATTATTACACTTCGACCGTTTTTGAATTTGTGATGCAACACGAAGGAGCTCAAAACACCGTGCTAGCTGGCGGTAGATATGATAATTTAATTGCCAATATGAGCGGTGACAAACAGCAGGTGCCCGCAATTGGTTTTGCTTGCGGAATAGAAAGATTGATGCTGATTAGCCAATATCAAGCAAAAACCAACCATAATATTGCTGTTTGTTATGTGGCAAAAGAGCAACAAGAGCCAGCTTTTAGCTTGGCAACCAAGCTTCGTCAACACGATTTTGCAGTTTTTATGCTTAATGAAAGCAACCTAAAAAAGCAACTAAAATATGCCAACAACACCAATTGCCAATTCGCCCTCATTTTAGGCGAAGATGAGTTAAAAAACAACAGTGTTTTATGCAAAAATCTGCTCACCGCCCAGCAAGAATTGTTGGCGATTGACAATGTGGTTGCTTTTTTCAACCAACAATATGCCTAAAACCCTAAGCATAGCCGATTTTAGCGAGTTTTTACTGTTTAACCCACAAAACGGCTACTACATCACTAAAAACCCCATCGGCAATAATAAAGATGGCGATTTTATTACCTCGCCCGAAATTTCTGGGCTGTTTGGCGAAATGATTGCTGTGTATTTGTTAAATTTATTTAGTTTTCAACAAAAGCCAATAGTGCTGGTCGAAATGGGCGGGGGACAAGGAACTTTGATGTTTGATGTGTTAAACACCATCAAAAAACTTGCCAAAACCAACGATTTGGCAAAAAATTTTTGGCAATCTTGCCAAGTGGCGATGGTTGAAATCAGCCCAACCTTAACCAAAGTGCAACAACAAAAACTAGCCGAATTTAAGGTGGCTTGGTATGTTGATTTTGCTAGCTTTCTTGCCAATTATCAACAACAAATTTTCTTTTTTAGCAACGAATTATTTGATTGCTTCACCATTAATCAATATGTCAAAACCAAGCACGGTTGGCAATTAAGAATGGTTGCTTTTGAAGGCGAATTGGCAAATCATAATTTTTGCAATTTGCAATTTGTGTTGTCCGATTTTTGCCCTCAACAACACAATTTGGTAATGCAAATATTGGGAGAAGAAAATAGCGATTTGGCACCAATCAATGCCGTTTTTGAATATGCACCTAAAAGCCACATTTTTGCCAAGCAACTTGCCTCTGCACTAAACAAACAAGGCGGGTTCGCCATCAACATCGATTATGGCTATGCCAAATATGAATTTGCCAACACTTTGCAAGTGCTAAAAAACCAGCAAAAACAATCTTTTTTAACAGCTTGTAAAAATGCCGACATCACCGCTTTGGTTGATTTTGTGCTGTTGCAAAAAGTTGCCAAACAACACAATTTGCAATGCTCTTTAATTTCGCAAGGTGAGTTTTTGCAACAACTTGGCATTATCACTCGAGCCGAAATTTTGCAAAAAGCACAGCCACAAAAAGCACAGCAAATCGCCACCGATGTTGCTCGGTTAATAGACTTTTCTCAAATGGGTAGCTTGTTTAACGTC
>CANNFC010000071.1:0-6243 GCA_947503755.1 Rickettsiales bacterium
AGTGGATATATATGTCGATGGCGAACACTTTGCTTCTTCTCTTATGAAACCTTTAACAAAATTTTTTACTAAAAGAAGTATTGATAAAGAAACTACCTCTGCCGCTAGTAGTCATGCTACAATCCCCACTGCAGATGATAAACCTAAACCGGGTCTTTATTGGGTGCTAAAACATACAAAAACAGATCGTGTTGAAACAGATACAGCTCTTGGTGAGACTGGTGCATTTGATTTTTATATTCTAAAACAAGATGGGAATGTTTTTAAAATTTCACAACCAGGTGGGGAAGAACAATTAATTGAAGGAGAAGTAGAAAGAGAAGGTTTAATGGAGTCCTTTAAAAATCAATCTGCTACTACAGAAAATAATACTGATAAAACAACGATAAATTCTATACGACTGGATACAGCAGCAGAAGAAGTGACCGATAAAGAAAAAAAGACAATAAAGCTTGTTCATTCGTGTTTTGGCGGTCACTCGTCAGGAACTTGTGGTTTTACTACTCTTCTAACAGCTCTTGCTTTGTTGGGTGACACGACAGAACAAGATGAATTTGTAACTATAACAATTCCTGGTTTTGAAGGTGATATTAAATTAAGCCAGTCAAAAGATGTCGATTCAAAAGATGTCGATTATGAAAATAGAAAAATATTTGCCGAATGGCTCAAAAAAAATGAAGAAAAATTCAAATCATCATCCCAAACACTTTTTGTTTTAGATGATAATAACACAACTCCTTTTCAACAAATCATAGATATAGCTAAAAAAGAACAAATAGAAGGTTATCCAGAATACCTTAGTCAAGCACAAGCTTTTGGAATATATGATGCTGCATTATTAACTAAAACATTAAAAACAGAAGCGGAAAAAGGAGGTGACAAATTAAAAAAAGAATTAGAAGGACAGCAAGAAAAACTACAAGAATATGGCATAAAAATTAATTGGGACAATATAACTGTTGATGATCTTGCTATTCTTGCTCTTTTGTCTGCTTTTTTGGTGGTTATGGCTGGTTCTGGGGCTCTTGCTCTTCCTGTTGTAATTGCTGCTTTTAGAACACTTTCTATTGAGAGAGGATGGCAGTTAAATGAAAATCAAGAGCTTAAAAAAACCCCATCTACAACTCCTAGCGAACCAGTAGCTGATCAGTTAAAACAAGAAAAAACATGTAATGTTGGTGTCGCTTAAAAACCATTGTTTCGATAAAAAGTTAAAAACTTTTTTTGATTGCATGTTAATACTTTGCCGATAAAAAATATAGGCCACAGGCAGGTGCTGTGGGGCCTGCTTTGGTGCGATTTTTGCTATGTAAAATTTGCAAAACTTGAGTGGCTTGAAACTTGCCTAAACCCACATAAACCAAGGTGCCAACGATATTTCGCACCATATGATGCAAAAAAGATTTTGCCACCACATTAATTTTGATGCAATCGGCAAGCAAGCCACTACTGTTAAAATTATCAGAAAAATTATGGGCAGAGTTTTCGGGCAACATAAAATTTATGGCATCTAGGCTTCTGATGGGCGATTTTGCTTGACATTCGCCATCGCGAAAAGCCGAAAAATCGTGGCAACCAAGCAAAAACTGGCTTGCCAGTTGCATTGCCGAAATATCAAGAGGTTTGGCAATGTGCCAAGCCAAGTTTTTCAGCAAGGCAGAAGGTGCTTGACGGTTGCAAATTAAATATTGATAAGTTCTTTTTTTTACCGAAAACCGAGCATGAAAGTTTTCATCAACCAAGCAAGCAGACAAAACCCTGATTTCTTCTGCTTGCAAATAGTGGTTTAGGCCCAAAACCACCTGATGATTTGCCAAAAATTTGCTGGTATCAAAATGAAAAACCTGCCCCAGCGAATGCACTTTTGCATCGGTTCGCCCTGCCACCGCCAAATCAAGCAAATTTTGGTTGGTAAGCTTGTTTAGAGCAACAACAATTGCCTGCTCGATGGTTGGCAAAGCTGGCTTTTGCTGAATTTGTAGCCCATAATAGTTGGTGCCGTTATATTCGACGACAATTTTATAACGATAAAACTGCATAGTTATTGAGTGTTTGCACCAAGTAAATGACAAATTGCCAAGGTGAGATCGGCACGATTTAGAGTATAAAAATGAAACTCGTTAATGCCGTAGTTATGCAAAATTCGGCAAAGTTCGGTTGCCACCACACAAGCAATGAGTTGTCGGGTTTCTTTTTGGTTGTCGAGGTTGTTAAAAAGTTGAAACATCCATTTTGGAATGGTGATGCCACACATTTTGGCAAAATGTTGCACTTGGGTGAAGTTGCTTACCGGTAAAATGCCCGGAATGATTGGCACAAAAATTTTATTTTTATGGCACAAATCAACAAACCTTAAAAAATCTTCGGCTTCGAAAAAAAATTGAGTGATGATGCGGTTCGCCCCAGCATCAACTTTTTGCTTTAAATAATAAATATCTTGCTCTAAAGACTGAGCTTGCGGGTGTTTTTGTGGGTAGCCCGCCACCGAAATATCAAAATTAATGCCATATTTAGTTAAATCTTTAACGCCCTCAACCAAATCGCAAGCATATTGATAGCCATCTTGATGGAGCTGATAATTAGAGCTAGAAGCTGGCATATCTCCCCTTAAAGCCACGATATGGCGAACCCCAATTTGCCAATAATTATGTAAAATTTCGGCGATTTCTTGTTTAGAAGCTGCCACACAAGTGAGGTGTGAAGCGGGTTTGAGGGTGGTTTGGGTGAGAATTTTTTGGATGGTTTGGTGAGTTCTTTCTCGGGTAGAACCGCCCGCCCCATAGGTTACCGACACAAAACTTGGGTTTAGATGTTGCAAACTATTGATTGCTTGCCAAAGCTTTTGCTCCATCTCTTCGTTTTTTGGCGGAAAAAACTCAAACGAAAACTTAACATTGTTTCTTTTGGCAATAAAACTTGCCAAATTATGATTGATTAAAGCCATAAAAAATAATATTGATTTTTAGATTAAAATTATAATCACCTTTTTTCAATATTGCAATGTTGATTTTAAGATTAGATCTAAATTCCCCCTAAATTCCAATTTTGTAGAAGGGGTGGCGACCGAAGGTCGACGTTGTAGTGTCGGCAACACACTTTAAGATCTCTTCGAAAAAACATCTGCGATCGTCTCACAACACTACCCCTTCTTTTTTTTGCCAAGGCAAAAAAAATCCACCCCTTCCACGGGAAGGGGAATTTTGCCCCAGCACTTTTATATTTCTCTCGCAACCCTTCTAAAAAAAAGGGAATTTTGCCCCAGTGCTTAATATAAATTTCGATTGTTTCGTTAAAAAAAATGGCAAATTTGTGTTGTTTTTTAGAAAAAAAAATATTATAATGGCTTTTTTCTATCATTTTTCGTTTTCACACACTCATAATATGAATTTTTCACAAATTGTTTTGCAACAAAAAATACACTTTATCGGCATTGGCGGTATTGGCATGAGTGCACTAGCTTTAATGCTGAAAAAATATAATGTGGCGTTGCAAGGCTCTGATTTAAAAGAAAATTATCTCACCAACAAATTAAAGCAAGCTGGCATTGACTATTATTTAGGGCATAGTAAAAACAATATGTGTGGCGATATTTCTTTGGTGGTTAAAACCTCTATAATCAAAGATGATAACCCAGAAATAATTTATGCCAAAGAGCACAACATACCAATTATTACTAGGGCCGATCTGCTTGCCATTGTGATGCAACAATATTTAGGCATTACTGTTGCAGGTACTCACGGCAAAACCACCACCACCGCCATTGTTGCGGTTTTGTTAGAGCAAGCTGGGCTTGATCCTAGTGTTATTAATGGTGGCATCATCCATTATTTTAACAGCAATTACAAAATTGGGCAGGGCAAATATTTGGTTGCCGAATCTGATGAATCCGATGCTAGTTTTGTAAAACTTCCAACTTTTTTAGGGGTGGTTACCAACATTGAGCCAGAACACCTTGAATTTGCTGGCTATGAACATAATTTTGCCATTCAAAAACAATATTTTTTGCAATATATTTCGCAAATTCCTAACGAAGGCTTGGTGGCTTTAAACCTCGATTGCCCCAATGTTTTAGAGCTATATCAACAATTAAAGGCTCAAAAACACAATCTTTTTGGCTATTCTTTGTTGCCAAATAATGGCGATTTGTGGGCAGAAAATATTTCTTGCCATAGGCAGGGTATTTCTTTTGATGCTTTTTTTGCTTCTGGTGAAAAAATTGCTAACATCGCAATGCCAATTTATGGCAAGCATAATGTTGGCAACACTTTATCTGCTATTGCTATTGCTAATTTTTTGGGCATCACTTTTCAACAAATAAAAGATGGTTTAAAACTATTTACAGGTGTTAAACAAAGGTTCACCAAAGTTGGCGAATATAAGCAAATTCCAATTATCGACGATTATGCCCATCATCCAACCGAAATTTCTGCCACCTTGCAGGCGGCTCGAAGTTTTATTGGCAACAACAACCTAATTTGTGTTGTGCAACCACATAAATTTAGTCGGGTAAAAGATTTATTTCAAGAATTCTGCACCGCTTTTTCTTTGGCAGATGTGGTGGTGGTTGCCGATATTTATGGTGCTTCACAACAACCAATTGCAGGCATTACACAAGATGCTTTAATTGCTGGCATCAAGCAGGCAGGGCATTTGCAAGTGGTTAAATTAGAAAGTGAACAAAATTTAGCCACCACACTAAAACCTTATTTGAAAACAGATTCTTTGGTTATTTGTATGGGGGCGGGCACCATTTCTGGCTGGGCGAATAATTTACAAGAAAAATTATACCAAAATGACACTAATAATTAGCGAGCTTACCACTAAACAACAAATGCTTACTACTTATCAGTTGGTAAATGAAGTGTATAAAAATATTAGTTTTGCCGATTTTTCTTGCAAAATAACCGAAATGATCAAAATTAGCAACTATAAAATGGTGGCAGGCTACTATCAAGAAGAGTTGGTGGTTGTTTCTGGTTATTGGGTGGCTTTAATGCTTTATTGTGGCAAATATTTGCAACTTTCTAATTTTGTTACCAGTCAAAATCAACGAAGCAAGGGTTTTGGTAGTCAAGTTTTGCTATATTTGCAAGAAAAAGCCATCACTTTGCAATGCAATAAAATTGTGCTTGACTCTTATATTGAAAATAAAAAATCACATTCTTTTTACTACAAACAAGGCTTTTATGTGAGGGGCTTGCATTTTATGAAAGACTTATAATTATGACTAAACCAAAAATAAATGTTTGCAATTTAAGCAAAAATTTTGCCGATAAACAAGTTTTAACCGATATTTCTTTTAGCATTAATCAAGGAGAATCTTTGGTTATTTTGGGCGGTTCTGGCAGCGGCAAATCGGTGTTAATCAAAACCATTGCTGGCCTTATCAAACCAAGTGGTGGTGAAATTTTTATCGATCAACAAAAAACCAACGATTTAAACGAAAAAGAGCAAGATAAAATAATGCAAAAAATCGGCTTTTTATTTCAAGGGGGTGCTTTGTTTGATTCTTTGCTGGTTTGGGAAAATGTAGCTTTTCGCTTAATTCACCAACAAAAAATGCCAGCAAAACAAGCCTTTAATTTGGCTTTGCAAAAACTACAATCGGTGGGGTTAAGTGAAAAAGTTGCCAATCTTTATCCTTCTGAGCTTTCTGGCGGTATGCAAAAAAGAGTTTCTTTGGCAAGAGCAATTGCTATTAATCCCGAAATTATTTTCTTTGACGAGCCAACCACGGGCTTAGATCCAATAATGGCCGATGTTATCAATAATTTAATTGTTGCTAACTCAAAACAACTAGGAGCAACCACTTTAACCATCACTCACGATATGCATTCTGCCAGAAAAATCGCCGATAAAGTGGCAATGCTCTATCAAGGGCGATTTATTTGGTTTGGTAGTGTTGACGATTTATACAGTTCTGGCAATGAGTTTGTTGAACAATTTATTCATGGCAATGCCGTTGGGCCAATTAATTTTTCGCAATAAATTTGTTAATCGTAAAAAAATAATTGACATTGAATTTAACAAACAATAAAATATTGTTTTTTTAATGAGGTTGTTTAATTAAAAATGCTTCGTTTCAACAATTTTTTTAACACTAAATTAACTTAAAAATGCAAAAAACTTATAGTGCTAAACCGTCTGAAATAACTAAGCAGTGGTGGTTGATTGATGCAGAAAACCTGGTTTTAGGTAGGTTAGCTTCTGTGGTGGCTAAAATGTTGAAAGGCAAGCATAAAC
>CANNFC010000072.1:0-6099 GCA_947503755.1 Rickettsiales bacterium
AACTTATACCGTTTCAACTTTAAAATTAACCATATTTAAAAATGTATTTTAAAGTTAAAATGGTATTAATAAAATTTACATAAAAATAATTAAAAAAACAAATGAAAATACTGATTTTGCAAGCAAATTTTTATCAAAATATTTCTAGCTTGCTTTTAAAAGGTGCAGAAGATTTTTTGCAACAAAATAATTACTCTTATAATATTATCACTGTGCCTGGTGCCCTTGAAATTCCTGCGGTAATTGCCAAATTAAAACATCAATATCAAGGTTTTGTGGCTCTTGGTTGTGTAATTCGAGGCGAAACTTCTCATTACGATATTGTTTGCAATCAGAGTTCTTATGGTTTAATGAGGCTTAGCATTGATTATGGTTTGGCTATCGGCAACGGCATTTTAACAGTAGAAAACGAAGAGCAAGCCATATTTAGGGCAGATCCTTTACAATATAACAAAGGAAAATTAGCGGTCGAAGCTTGTTTGGCAGTGGCAAAAATATCGTAATCTGCTTGCCGACACTATCTTGGTCTTTTTTTTGCTAAGGCAAAAAAATTCACCCTTTCATTAGTGCAGGGAATTTAGATCGAGTTAGAAATTTTTTTTGATAGTTTGCTGTAAAGCCAAAACTAGCTGATCGATCATAGCAAAAGTATGCAAAGAAGTGGCGGTTATACGTAGTCTTTCGTCGTTTTTGGCAACTGTGGGATAGTTGATGTGTTGCACATAAATGTTGTGTTGATTTAATAGATCGGTTGAAATTTGTTGAGCTTTATAGGCATTACCAATTAAAACAGAAACAATGTGCGATTGATTGTTAAAATTTTTAATGTTGGCTTGTTGTAATTTTTGTTTTAAATAATTGACATTGTCAAACAAAACAGTTCTTTCTTGTTGATTTTGTTGTAGGTGCGAAATGTTTGCCAAAATAGCAACAGCAAGGACGGGGGGCAGGGCGGTGCTAAAAATAAAGCCAGAAGCATAGCTTCTGATAGCATCGATAGCAATTTTATTGCCAGTAAGATAACCACCAAAAACCCCAAAAGCTTTACCAAAAGTGCCTTGAATAAAATCTATTTCTTGATGCAAGTTTAGTTGCTTGCTTAGGCCAGCTCCTTGCCCATAAATGCCCACCGCATGCACTTCGTCTATGTAGGTGAGGGCTTGATATTTTTTTGCCAACTCAACAATGCCGGCAATGTCGCCAAAATCGCCATCCATAGAATAAACCGATTCAAAAATAATCAGTTTGGGCTGTTGTTTTGGATAGAGTTTTAGTTGTTCTTCTAGATCTGCTAAATTATTGTGGGCAAAAATATGTTTTTTGGCTTTGCTGTTTCTAATGCCAGCAATGATGGAAGCATGATTTTTGGCATCAGAAAAAATGATGAGATTTTCAATGATTTGGTTTAGTGCCTGAATGGCGGTGTCGTTGGTGATGTAGCCAGAAGAGCAAACGAGTGCCTTTTCTTTGTTGTGTAAATCGGCAACAGCTTGTTCTAGTTCAACTATTGGTTTGTTATTGCCAGAAATATTTCTGGTGCCGCCCGCCCCAATGCCATATTGTTCTAGGGCTTGTTTGGCTAGGTTGATAGAGTCTTGGTTTTGACCCATACCCAAATAATCGTTAGAACACCATACAATAATTTTTTGCTGATTATGATTGTTGATGGCATACGGAAACTGCCTGCATAATCTAGAAATATTAACAAAATTTCTATAACGACTTTCTTGTTTTAAGTGCTCTATTGCTGTAATAAAAAATTCTTGATACATTTTTTAACTAATTTTTTTAATTTTGATTAAAAAAATATCGTTATGATTTTTTTTAACAATCTCAAAATAAAAATTATTGATGGTGAATAGTTCTTTTTCTTCTGGTATTCGACCTAAATAGTTGATGATATAAGCAGAAACATTGAGTGCTTCTTCACTTGTGGGTAGTTGCCAATTAAGTTTTTTATTGAGATCGTGAATGAGGGTTTTGCCACTTACTTTATAAAGCCCAGATTTGCTTTTGACGATGTTGATTTCGTTAATTTCGTCGGGTTCTTTAATTTCTCCGACTATTTCTTCTAAAATGTCTTCGAGGGTTATTAAACCTTGCACCGAGCCGTATTCGTCTATAACAATTGCCATTCTTTTTTTGATTTTACGAAAAGAAAACAATTGAGCTTTTAAAGTGTTGGAGTTTGGCACAAAAAAAGGAGTGGCAATAACTTGTTGCAAATCAAAATTGTTAATATCGCCTTTATGCAAATAAAGAGATTTTAGCATTTTTCGCACATTTAAAATGTGAGTGATGTTTTCTTCTTGATTTTGCCACAGAGGAATTCTGGTGTAGCCAATTTCAATGGCTTTTTTAATGATTTCTGTAATGCTTAAATTGTAGTTGATGGAGGCAATGTTTTTGCGATGTACCATAATTTCAAGGATAGAAGTATCAGATAAATCAAGCACTCCATCGAGTAAATCTTTGTCGTATTTAAAAATAGAGCCTTCTTTGGCTTTTAGTTCGATGGTATTTCTGATTTCTTCAAGTTCAGAATTTTTGCTTTGCTCTTTTTTTTTGAAATTAACAATGGCTTTATCAATAACTTTTTCGATAACATGAACTATTGGCAAAAATATTTGATATAAAATTTTAATAAAATTAGCAAAGAAAACGGCGATTTTTTCGGGCTGATGTAAAGCGAGGGTTTTAGGCAAAATCTCGCCAAAAACAATAATTATGACTGTTAAAAAAACCGTGGCATAAACGACCCCAATTTCACCAAACATTTCTAGCAATATTTTGGTGGTTAAAGAAGAGGCGATAATGTTGATGGTATTATTGGTAAGAAGCATCACGCTTATTAGTTTTGTTCGATTTTGCAATAAATGTTCGAGTGTTTTTGCTTTTTGACAACCATCGTTTTTTAGTTTCCAAATTTTTGCCCGAGAGGCGGTGGTGATGGCGGTTTCAAAGCACGAAACTAAGCCTGCTAAAATAATTAAACTTGCCACATAAAATATTTGCCAATATAAAGAAATAAACATCTATTTTAGTTGTTGATTAATTGCTTTATCGATAAGTTGGCAAAAATTTTCAACTCCAAACAAAGCAATAAAAGAGCCGATTCTGGGCCCTTGATTTTGGCCAAGCAAAATTTGATAAAGCAACGAAAACCAAGAGCCGATGCTATCGGCATAGCCCTGTTCTTTGCCAACTTTATAAACCATATTTTGTAATGAATTGGCATCGTCATCGCTTGATAGCAGTTGCTGTTTAAGGGCTTGCAATTGATTGATTTGCATTTGGTTTGGTGCTAAATAAACCTTGTTTTGCTTGACAAAATCGTGATAATAATTAAGCACTTTTTGCACCATTTCTGCTAACAATGGCGAGGTTTCTGGATTAATATTTGGAGCATATTTGGCGATAAACCCCCACAAAATATTTTCGTTTTCTGGGTTGCAAGCCGAAGCAAGATTTAGCAACAAAGAATAGCTGATTTGAAAATTAGCATAATTTAGAGGCGGTTCGCCTTGATGAATATGAAAAACTGGGTTTTCAAGTTGTTGGGTAGGGCTTTGGCTGGCAAAAGAATTCATTAAAGCCAAGTATTCGTCAACTGTTTTTGGAATGACATCAAAATAGAGTCGTTTTGCGGTTTGCGGTTTTTGATACATAAACAGCGACATAGATTGTGTGGGGGCATATTTTAGCCAATCTTCTACTGCGATGCCGTTGCCTTTGGATTTAGAAATTTTTTCGCCAGTTTCTGATAAAAACATTTCGTAAACAAAATTAATGGGCGGTTTTCCGCCAAGTATTTTGCAAACACTGCTATAAATTTGCTGGTTTGGTTGATGATCTTTACCAAAAATTTCGTAATCGACTTCAAAAGTTTGCCATCTAGCCCCGAAATCGATTTTCCACTGCAATTTGCAGTTGCCGTCGAGCACCGAAATTTCTTGCTGTTGTTGATTGTTATCGAGATAGGTGATGGTTTGTTTTTCTTGGTTAATTGCCAACACTCCTTTGTCGATCACGAGGTTGGTTTGTGGATCGATGGGCATAAAAGGGCTGTAAGTTGCCTTTCTTTCTTCGCCCAAAGTGGGTAGCATTAATTTGAGCAGTTCTTCGTTTTTGTGTAGCACTTTCAGCATGGTTTGGTTAAAAGCGCCAGATTTATATTGTTGTGTGGCACTAATAAAGGTGTATTCAAAGCCAAAAGAATCAAGAAAACTTTGTAATCTGGCATTCATATGATGCCCAAAAGATTGATGAGTGCCAAAAGGATCGGGCACAGAAGTGAGTGGTTTGCCTAAATACTTGGCAATTAGCTCTTGATTTGGAATGTTTTCTGGCACTTTTCTTAAGCCATCAATATCGTCAGAAACACAATACATTTTGATGGGAATGTGAGGAGAGAGCAAAGAAAAAGCTTTCATCACAAAAGCGGTTCGCACAACTTCGCCAAAAGTGCCGATGTGAGGTAGGCCAGAAGGGCCGTAGCCAGTTTCAAAAAGCACAAAGCCTTTTTTGGGAGTTTGATGTTGAATTTTGGTTAAGATTTTTTTTGCCTCTAAAAAAGGCCAAGCAGTGCTTTCTTGGTAATGGTGAGTTGACATGACTATTTAATTTTTTGCTGGTTATTTTGCATTGTGTGATGAGTTTGTGATTATAGTGTAGAAATTTTTTGCCATAAAGAACAAGCCTCTGCTTTGGTTTTGATGGCTAAATTGTTGCCGAGTTTTTTGGCTTGTTCATGAGAAATTTGTTGAGTGTTGAGTTGTTGAAAATTATATTCTAAACCGCAATCAGAAATAATGGCGGTTTTTAACACAAGTTCGTTTTTGTTGATGGTGGCAAAACTTGCCATCGGAGTGAGACAACCACCTTGCATTGTGGCCGAAAATTCTCGTTCGGCAGTGAAGCAAATGTTGCTTTCGTTATGATTAACTAAGCTGGCTATTTGTTGAATTTCTAAATCGTCTGCTCTGGTTTGTAGGGCCAAGCAACCTTGCCCTGTTGCTGGCAACATTTCGTTTTCGTTAAAAATATGTTGCACTAAATGATCTTGATTAATTCTGGTAAGACCTGCCATTGCTAACACTATGGCATCAAAAATTTTTTCGTTTAGTTTGTTGATTCTGGTGTCGATATTGCCTCTTAAATCAACAATTGTTGCTGTGGGTAGTAGTTTTTTTAAAAAAGCAGATCGCCTTGGTGAAGAAGTGGCAATAACTGCATTTTTTGGTAAATCAAAAAATGAGGTGATTTTGCGATGAGAAATTAGGGCATCGAAAGGGTTTTGTCTTTCTGTGATAGAAGCCAAAACGGTTTGATGATGCAAAACTGGCGGTAGATCTTTGCTAGAATGAACCGCAATATCTATTTTATTGTCAAGCAAAGCTTGTTCTAGCTCTTTAACAAACAAACCTTTACCACCAATTTCTGCTAATTTCATAGATTGATAGATGTCGCCACTAGTTTTGATTGGAACTATTTCTAGCTTAATCTTGTGAAGAAGAGAAGATAATGATAAATAAATTTCAGCAACCTGAGCCAAGGCTAACTTGCTTGACCTAGTGCCAATTCTTACTAATCTAGACATTAAAAATTAACCTTGACGAGCTTTAAACCTAGGGTTGACCTTGTTGATAACATAGATTCTGCCTTTTCTTCTAACTACTTTGCAATTTTTATCGCGTTTTTTGGCAGATTTAATAGAATTGTATATTTTCATAAAAATAAATGGTTAAAAAAATTAAAGCAAATATTTTAAAACTTTTTTTTTATTTGACAAGATTAATTTTTGACTATTTCCATTTTTTAATTGAGCTTCTTGTAATTAAGTAGGTGGTAAACTTAGAGTATATATAATGCAAAAGTCTATTAAAAAAATAAATTATTGATATTTTATGTCATATTTTACAGCATCAAATTATTTTTGCAAGCGGTTAAAAATTATATCATTTTTAGTAAATGCCCTAAATTTATTGATGCAACATAATTTTAGTAATAATTTTAAATTAAAATACTATAATTGTATTTTTTAAAAACAAAAACACAATATAAAAAATATTAAAAAAATACTTGACAACAAAAAAAAAA
>CANNFC010000073.1:0-6047 GCA_947503755.1 Rickettsiales bacterium
TTTATCACTCTATAAAAGAGTTGCTGATGGGATAGAGCCAATCAAGATTAAAGCACATATCGCTGGTTTTTGCACCCACGGTGGCTTGTTGTCGTTTAAATTCGTTGCGATGTAACATAGTGGCGATTTTTTGCACTAAATCAAGTTCAAAGCCCAGATTGGCAACTTGTGTGACCGATTTTTGCTCTTCAATTAAGGCAAATAAAATTTGATCCAAAATAAAATAAGGCGGTAGAGAATCGGAATCTTTTTGATTTGGGCGAAGTTCGGCAGATGGTTCTTTTTGCAAAATATTGGCAGGAATAATATTGAGATTGCTGTTTTTGCCGATGGTGCATAAATTTTGGTTTCGCCATTCTGCTAATTGATAAATGGTGGTTTTATAAAAATCGGCAATAGGGTTAAAGCCTCCACACATATCGCCATATAAGGTGGCATAACCGCAAGCCAACTCTGATTTATTGCCGGTAGAAAGCAACAAACTGCCACTAGAATTGGCGATTGCCATCAACACATTGCCTCTGATTCGTGCTTGTAGATTTTCGATGGCAAGATCAGAAAGATTTTGCGATTGCAAGCTGGTTAAAAATTGTTGAAAAATTGGCTCAATATCGAGTATTTGCAAGTTAATTTTGAGGCTTTCTGCACAAAGTTTGGCATCGAAATAAGATTGCTGTGAGTTAAATTGAGTTGGTAGTGCATATAAATTTACGAAATCAGATCCGAGGGCATCAACGGCGATGCTGGCAACAAGTGCCGAATCGATACCGCCCGACATGCCGATGATAACTTTTTGAAAAGAATTTTTGTGTAAATAATCGCCCAAGCCCAAAACCGAAGCAGTATATTGTTGAGCGAGATTGTTGCTGGTGTAGGGCAGGTTTTGTTGATGTAAAATTTCTATTTTTCCTGTTTTATCAAGGCTAATTTTGGCAAGATCTTCGCTGAAATTTGCCATTTGTAGCACTAAATTGCCTTGTTTATCGATTGCAAAAGAATCGCCATCAAACACTAAACCGTCTTGCCCGCCCACTTGATTGAGATAAACCAAGGGTTTTTGCAACATTGTAGCGAGTTGTTTAGCTAGTTTTTTGCGAATATGCGGTTTTGAGGCAGAATAAGGCGAAGAATTTAGCACCAAAACCGCATCAAAAGTTTGCTCTTGAAGTAGTAGCCAGTTTTTTTTGTCCCAAAAATCTTCGCAAATCAACAGGGCGAAATCAAAATTTTGATGACTAAAATAGCTAAGAGTAGTGGCAGGTTGAAAATATCTTTTTTCGCAAAAAACTCCTGTGTTGGGTAGGCTTTTTTTGGCAATAACCTGCACAATTTGTTGATTATTTGCCAAAGCAACTGCATTATAAAGTTTGTTGTTTTGCCAAAATGGGCAACCAAGCAAGGAAAGGCTATTTTGGGGCAAAAAAGTAGAGATTTGTTGGATTTGTTGTTGGCATTTTTCAACAAAATAGCTTTTTTGCCATAAATCGTGGCACGGATAGCCAGAAATCGCCATTTCTGGAAACAAAATAAGATCGGTTTGCAGATTTTGGCAGTGTTTGGCAAGTAAATTGCTGTTGTGTTTGATGTTGCCAACCATGGTGTTGATTTGAGCAAGGCCAAGGGTGATTTTATTTTTGGTGATTTTATTCATACGGATTGTTGATTTTGTTGAGTCCTTCGCCAATAAAAACTAATAAAGCTAAAATAGTGGTGGTGGCAACAAAGCCGGTAATGCCCAACCAATAAGCATTGAGGTTGTTTTTTCCTTGTGCCAGCAACTCGCCTAAAGAAGGGGTGCCAACTGGCAAACCAAAGCCCATAAAATCGAGAGCGGTGAGGGTGGTGAGTGAAGAAGCGATTAAAAATGGTAAGTTTGCCAAAATAATTGGCAAGGCATTTGGCAAAATATGGTAAAAAATGATACGTAAAGGACTGGCACCAAGGGCAACACTAGATCGGACAAAATTTTGTTGTTTGAGTTTTAAAAATTCAAGCCGAATAAAACCAACCATACTTAGCCAACTAAATGCCAATAAAATTAACAGCAAACTAAAAAAACTAGGAGTGATAAAAGCAGAAAATAAAATGAGTAAAAACATTGTAGGCAAACTAGACCAAATTTCGCTGAATCGTTGCAACAACAAATCGACCCAGCCAGCAAAATAGCCTTGCGCCGCCCCTAAAACAATGGCGATCGTCAACGAAAAAAAACTTAATAAAAGAGCAAAAGTAAGAGAAATTTTGGTAGAGTAAAGTAGCCTAGACAACACATCTCTGCCCCAATCGTCGGTGCCAAGCCAGTTTTGTGAGCTTGGTTTTGCTGGTGCGGGCTTGGGATTGCTTAAACTAAGAGTGTCAAAAAAATAAGGAATTGGTGGCATAATTAACCAACCTTGTTTTTTGATGAGGTTTTGGGTGGCGGGGTCGAGATAGTTGGCGGTGGTGTAAAAACTGCCACCGAAGGCGGTTTCTGGCAGGTTTTGCCACAGCGGAAAATAGAATTTATCTTGAAATTTTACGAGTAATGGCTTGTCGTTGGCGATGAAGTTTGAGAGTATAGAGATGGCAAAAATCGCAAGCAAAATAAGCAGGCTGTAATAGCTTAATTTTTGTTGTTTAAATTTTTGCCATTGGTGGTTTAACATAATTGATAAAATTTTTATTTTTTATCAATTATTTTTTGCAACAAAGTGTTGATACGATGCCATTTTTTGATAGGTAGGCTCGGAATGCCCGCCACCACTACTCCCGTTTCAACATCTCTAATAACTCCTGTCATGCCAGCGATTTTGGCAAAATCACCAATCGTGAGATGGCCAGCAATATTTGCCCCACCACCAATTTGCACAAATTTGCCAACGGTAGTGCTACCTGCAATTGCCGCACAACCCGCCATTACCGTGCCTTGATTGATAATAACATTATGAGCGATTTGACAGAGATTATCTATTTTGACATCGTTGTAAATAATGGTGTTTTCGATAGCTCCGCGATCGATGCAGGTGTTGGCACCGATTTCGACATTGTTACCAATTTCAACAATGCCAATTTGCATAATTTTGTGATTAAGACCATTTTGGTGGACAAAACCAAAACCATCTTGCCCAATTTTTGCCCCGCTATAAATTTGACAATTATTGCCGATGATGGCAAAACTAACGGTGGCATTAGCATTGATGATGGTGTTGTTGCCAATGATGGTGCCATCTAAAATGCTAGCATTTGGGCCAATAAAACAATTTTCGCCGATTTCAACATTTTTGCCAACATAGGCGGTGGGGGCGATGATGGTGTTGCAACCAATTTTGGCAGTGTGATGAATGTGTTGTGAATCAAAATTATTAGGAATGATTTTATAAAGTGCAGAAACCAGCAAAGAATAGGCATAATAAGGGTTGTTATGCACTAAAGCAATAGTGTTTTGCGGTAGTTTTGTTAGATATTTTTCGGAAACCAAGCAAAAACCTGCCTGAGTATTGCTGATTGTGTCTAGGTATTTTTCAGAAGATAAAAAAGCAAGCTCGGTGTTTGAGGCATTTTTGAGAGTGTTTAAATCGGTGATAATGGTTTTGCCATCGAGCACTTTTTGGCAAGAACAGCCAGTAAGGGCGATGACTTGATCTAAGGTGAAATGTAAAAAGTTTTTTTGAAAAAATCTGTTGCGGTAAGTCATTTTGAAAAAAAATTATTGTGTTTGATGTAGTGGACGATAATAAATTTCAGAAACAAATCGATGCCCTTTTTCGCCTCTTTTAAGTTGCACAATTATATCGATAACATTATTAATATAAGAAACAATTTCGCTAGGTGCCAAGCCTAAACCAGCTTGCATTACCATCATTTTTAGTTGTTCGATAGCCATTTTTGGAGTGTCGGCATGCAAAGTAGAAATAGAACCTGGGTGCCCTGTGTTGATGGCTCGTAAAAAACTAAATGCTTCTGCCCCCCTTAATTCGCCCACAATAATTCGTTCGGGGCGAAGGCGAAGGCAGGCTTCGATGAGATCTTGGGTGGTGACTTTTGCCCTGCCTTGCGAGCCTTTAGAAGCAAGAAGATGCACTCTGTTTTGATGATTAGTAAGATCAATTTCTCGAGCATCTTCGACGGTTATAAGCCTTTCGTGGCTTGGTATAGATCGCAAAACAGCATTAGAAAAAGTGGTTTTACCAGTTGAGGTGCCCCCAGAAATGATGATATTTTTTTTAGAAATTACAGCATGATGAATAAATTCTTTGATGCGGTTGAGTTTTAGTAGTTTTAGTAAAATATGTTGATTTTCATCTTCGACTTCTTTAATTAAGGTAGTGTTAAACATACCGAGTTTTTCATAGTCGTTGAGAGTCCATTTTAAAACTGAGGGTTTTCTTATTGAAATAACCACACAACCAGCCTCGCAAGCAGGTGGAAAAACCACTTGAATACGAAAACCATTAGGAAGAGTTGCCGAAAGCAAAGGCTCTTCTTCGCTCACTCGTTGCTCGGTAGATTGGGCAACTAACCGAGCCAAAGATTTGAGATGCTCAACATCAAAACCTGGTAGATCTTGCCGATACATATCGCCAGCAATTTCAACCCACACCTCGTTTGGCCTGTTGATAGAAATTTCGGTCACACCTTCTTTGTCGAGAATTTGCTTGAGAGGTAGCAAAAATGAATCAAGAGCAGCTACACTAGTCATGGTTAAAAATTAAAATAAATTCCAGTTAACATTATCAAACCTTTGTTGTTAATGTTGCTTTGGTTGGCAATGTTATTTGCCTTTGGTTGATTAATTTTAAAAGAAAAATTTGTAAATTCAATATAAGATAATAAATTTTTTTTAATTTTATAATCAAGACCAAAAGAAGTGGCGGTGTAGCGATTGTTTTGTAAATTGCTGTTAAAATTAGTAAGACTAGCACCGATTGGTCCAAAAGTATAAGATAAGCCGTGGCTATAATAATAGGCATTGCCAAATTTTTTTGCTGATTGGCAAGTTTGTTGTGCAAAAAGCAAATTAGCTTGGTAATTACAAGCATAAATGCTATTTTTTGCTTGTAAAGATTTGCCCCAAAAACCATAAGAAGTGGCGATTTTTATGCCAAAATAACTCACAATTGCTCCAAAATCGTAGCTGTTGAGATTATGTAGAGCAATTTTTTGCTGTTTGTTGCTGATTTTTCCTTGCTCGGTTGTGGCAGATAATTTGAGATTGAGATTTTCAAAATCTTGCTCGTAAAGCCAAGCAAGGCTGATAATTTGCTTGATTGGTAATAAATTGAAGTTTTGATTGGCATTTTGAGTGAAGAAGTTTTTTTGAGTATTAAAAGTGTAGCTCACCGCGAGTTGATGGTTTTGATATTTTGGCAAAAAATAGCTGATTTTGCTGGCATCTTCTAGGCCGTCAAAAGAGTTGTCTTTTAGGCCTCTTTGCTTGGTTTGTTGAAAACTTCTGCCCTCGCCACCATGGCCAATTGGCGATTGCGAAAGCAAAATAAAATTTGGAATTTTCAAATAAGGATCGTGATTATTTTTTGGCATTGGCAAGTTGAGGTGTTCTAGATATTTGCCGTTGATACCACCTGCTCCTCTGGCTATTTTGGCGGGATTTTGTTTGAGTTGCTGGTTGACCGCCAAAAAATTGCCAAATTCTAGTTTGCCAAAATCGTTTTTGACAGAAAAAAAAGCTTCGTCTAAAATTGGAGAAAGATTTTGATGATTGGTGTTGTAGTTGCTTTCGATTTTAAAATTAAGAGCGGTTGTGGTTTTGCCAAAAAAATGGCTGATAAAATTTTGTTGAGGGCGAACCCACACATAGCCATCAAGCCCCAAAGCAGGTTTTGGCGATAGATAAACTTGCTGTGGGGCGGTGAGTAAAAAATTAACATTGCCATCGAAATCAACAGAACTGGCAACACAATTGGTGGTAAAAAATATTAGGTAATAAAGTAGAGTATGCCAAATTTTTACATACATAATATCTTTTTGTGATTTGTTATTGCTTAGTGCAAGCAATGCTAGATATTTTTAAAAATATGTCAAGATAAAAAGATGATTCTTATAATTTT
>CANNFC010000074.1:0-6002 GCA_947503755.1 Rickettsiales bacterium
AAGTTATGATTCTCAATATTTTTTTATGTTTTGTTTAATTAATCGATTCATTGTTTTGTTGTTAACTTGGTTTGTTTTGCTGTTTAACGATTTTTACTATTCGAAATTAAACAACAATGCCTTTGTTATTTTTATTTTTTTTGGCTTTACTGTTTCGCTGTTAATTACTTGGTTGTGGCACAAAAATAATCCAGAAAATAATCAACTCTATTTAAGCTTAGGTTTTTATCGACATTTTTGGCAATTATATTGGCAAAACTGCCTAAGTTCGCTAAAAATGATCGCAAAAATAGCCCTCACTTCCAAAAAATTACAACCAATAACTCAACAGCTAGAAATTAGCCAAAATCAAGATCTCACTCTCTTGGTAAGTTTTCATTTTTTATCTGGCATAATTGTTGACAATCAAGATAATAAGTCAATAAAAATTAATTGTGTTGATGCTTGCTTTTTACAAAAGAAAAAAATAAGCTTTTTATTTAGAAGTTTTCAAAATATTGATGATAATCAATTAATTTAAGCAACCAAAAACAATGCCCGACCACATTTTACAACAAATCAACGAGTTACAACAGCAAATAAATAAGCACGACATCGCCTACCATCAACAAGATCAGCCACTAATTAGCGATGCAGAATATGATCATCTCAAACAGCAACTAAGCCAATATCAACAACAATATCCGCAATATTTTCATCAACAAAATCAAAAAATCGCCCCGCCAGCTCTGAGCATTTTTCATAAAATCAAACACAGCAAGCCAATGCTTTCGTTGGCAAATGCTTTCACAGAACAAGATGTGATTGATTTCATCGAAAAAGTCGCCCGATTTTTAGGCATCAACACCCAAACAGAGCCACTCACCTTTTGGTCTGAAACCAAAATCGATGGCCTGTCTTTTTCTGCCAGATACACACAAGGCGAATTGCAATATGTCGCCACTCGAGGCGATGGTTTTGAGGGCGAAGACATTACCAAAAATATGCTGATGGTGAAGCATTTTCCCAATAAACTACACACCAACAATCCGCCCGATACTTTAGAAGTGAGAGGCGAAATTTATATGAGTAAAAGCGATTTCTTGCAACTCAACCAAAAACAAGAAGAAACTTGCGGTAAAATTTTTGCCAATCCCAGAAATGCCGCCGCTGGCTCAATTCGCCAACTCAATGCCAACATCACCGCTCAACGAAACTTGCAATATTTTATTTATTCAACAGGGGCTTATTCTGCCGATTTTACTTGCCAAACTCAACAAGAATTGCACCAAAAATTACAGCAATTTGGTTTTATCATCGAAAGCAACTCAAAACTCTGCCATAATATTGCAGAAATTATGGCACACTATCATCATTTAGCCAACAATCGCTATCACCTAAATTACGATCTAGATGGCATGGTTTATAAAGTCAACAATTTATCCTTGCAAAATCGGCTCGGCTTTATTGCCAATAGTCCGCGATGGGCAATAGCTCACAAATTTTTAGCACAACAAGCCAAAACCAAAATTCTCAACATTATCACCCAAGTTGGCAGAACTGGTGCCCTCACTCCTGTCGCCATTTTAGAGCCAATCAATATTGGCGGAGTTTTGGTAAGCAGAGCCAGCCTACACAATCAAGACGAAATCAATCGCAAGCAAATCGCCATTAACGATATTGTTTTGGTGCAAAGAGCGGGCGATGTGATACCGCAAATTATCGAAGTTGATTTTGCCTGCAAAAGCACTCAAGAAATTTTCGTTTTACCCACAAATTGCCCATCGTGCGGTAGCGAAACACACAAAACCGACACCATTTTAAGATGCACCAATCATTTATTTTGCCCTGCCCAAATCATTGAAAATCTCAAACATTTTGTCAGTAAAGATGCCTTTAATATTGTTGGTTTAGGCAAAAAAAGAATCCAATATTTTGTGCAAGAAAAATTAATTTCTTTTTTTGCCGACATTTTTTTGCTGGCAAAACATCAAGAATACTTGCAAAATCAACCAGGCTGGGATAAAAAATCACTCGAAAACCTACTGTTTGCCATCAAGCAAAGCCAAAATATTAACCTAGAAAAATTTATTTTTGCCCTAGGCATTCGCTATATCGGGCAAACTGTGGCAAAATTGCTTGCTAGCCATTTTTTATCTTTTTCTGCTTTTTATGATTTTTTTACTCAAACCACTCAAAAATCTGAGGCTTATGAAAATTTTATCGCTATCGATGGCATTGGCAACAAAATTGCTGTGGCGATTTTTGCCTATTTTTCTGTCAAGCAAAATCAAGAAAATATCACAAAATTAGCCCAACAACTTAATATTATCAACTATCAATCACAAACAACAAACAACCATCAATTAAATGGTAAAACTATTGTGTTTACAGGCGAGCTGGTGGCAACCACAAGGGCAGAAGCCAAAAATATCGCCGAAAATTTGGGTATGAAAGTTTTAGGAGCGGTTTCAAGCAAAACCGATTATGTGGTCTACGGTCAAAATGCCGGAAGCAAACTTGCCAAAGCAAAAGAGCTAAACATTAACTTGCTAAATGAAGAGCAGTGGCTTAACTTAACCGCCAATCTATGAAAAACACCATAAAAAATCTCAAAAAATTTTTGCAACTTTTTGCTAAAAAAAACATCATTTATGCCATCAAAACTTATCAAGCTGTTTTTTCTGCAAGTTTTGGCCTAGGAAAATGCCGTTTTATTCCCACCTGCTCTTGCTATGCCATTACTGCTCTTGAAAAAAAAGGGTTAATTTATGGTTGTTATTTGGCAATTAAACGAATTTGTCGTTGCCATCCTTTTTATAAAAATAATCACAATATCTATGATCCGCTCGATTAAAAATTTTTACCAAGGTTTAATTTTTTTTACTGTATTTTTTTCTGTTTCTGCTTTTGCTCAAATTAATCGCGATAACGAAAATTTAGGTCAAGATCTAGAATCTCTAGGGCTTGATAATGTTGAAAACAAGGCTAATTTTGTTAAACCCTTAACCGTTCGTCAAAATAAAAAAACAAAACAAATCGTTCAAAAAAAAGCAAAAAAAAATTTAACTCCTACTTTTTCCAACAAGAAAAATCTTAAATTAATTGGTCAAAAAACCATCGATTCAAACACCAAAAAAGCAAAAAATCCCCAATTACAAGAAGCCATCGAAACAGAAGAAATCGACACAAAACTCAACAAAGAAGATCTCAAAACCCTAGAAGAACTCCGAAAAATTTATGTTGCCAAATTACAAAACTCGCAAACCGAATACGAAGATGAAGATCTCGATTTTAGCGAAACAATTTTGCCACATAAAAAAAATTTACAAAGTTTTGCCACCGAAGAATTGCCTCCCATACCAATTTTAAACCGCAGTCGCTCGGCAGACAACAAGCACATTCCCTATGTTACCACCCCCAATGAAAATGTCGAAACAATGTTTTTGGCTATCAAATTAAAAGATGTCAATTTTTTTAATGAAATTTTTAAATATGTGCAAAACCCCAACATTAGAGACAATATTGGCGAAACGGTGCTTACCGCTTCTATACTTTCGAGGCATTATCCAATGATCGCCTCAGCACTTGCCAAAGGAGCCGATCCTAATATGCCAAACAAGCTTGGCTACAACCCGCTTACCATCGCCATTGAACTCAACGATTTTCAAATGGTAGAAATGCTGGTAAAAAACAAGGCAGATTTATTTTATAAAGACACTTTTAATCGCACCTATCTTATGCAAGCCTCCAGAGTTGGTTCGCTTTCGGTGGTTGATTTGCTAATTCGCTACGGCATCGAAATTGATGCCGTCGACAATGATGGCCTTAGTGCCTTGGCAATCGCCCAAAAATATAAACAAAACCTCGTTATGCAATATCTTATCAAAAACAATGCCAAACAATAATTGCACTGTTGCATATTATGAAATAAGCGGTATCATTAAATATAAATATTTTGATAATTATTTTTCTATGGCAAATTCTATGGCAAATTCTATGGCAAATTCTATGGCAAATTCTATGGCAAATTCTATGGCAAATTCGCAACTAAATTTTTTACAGTTGTTTGAAGTTATACAACAAAAACTCAAACAACCAAATCACAATTCCTACACCAATAAATTAGCACAAAACCCCAGCAGGTTGGTGCAAAAAATTGGTGAAGAAGGTGTTGAAACCACCATCGCTGGCCTGCTTTGTGCTTTGCAACCAAGCCCAGAAAACAGCCAAAACCTTGTCAACGAATCTTGCGATTTAATTTATCATCTTTTTGTGTTGCTCGCCAGCCAAAACATTAGCCTTGAGCAACTATACAGCGAATTACACAATCGAAACCAAGCCAACAATGTCAAATAATCAACAACACAACAGCTTCAACATCAGCCTCAGCGATTCTGCTATTTCGCAAATACAACAAATCACTAGCAAGCCCGAAAATCTGCACAAATTTTTATACATCAGTGTTGAGGGGGGCGGTTGCAGTGGCTTTCAATATGTTTTTAACTTACAAAATCAGCAATCATCGCAAAATCCAGAAGAAGATGTTATTATTTACAAACACAACAACATTGTTTTAGCCAAAACCGACCAAATTTCTGCTACTTATTTGCAAAATTCTAACATCGATTTTGTTGTAGAGTTGGGGGCATCTTATTTTAAAATCAACAACCCGAATGCTACCGCCAAATGCGGTTGCGGTTCTTCTTTTGCCATATAATACATCATCAACAATGCGAAAAATAACCTACTCACTTTCTTATTGCAGTCGACTTGATCGTTTTTTACAAAAACAATTCGACATTTCTGTTGGCTCTATTCAAAAACTCATTCGCACCAAAAAAATCAAGGTCAATCAGCAAAATATCGCCATCAATTATCATTTACAACCACAAGATATCATCACCATCACCGCCACAATTTCGCCACCACCGCCCTCACCCATCAACAACACCAAAATCAAACTCACCCCAACTCAAATTAGTAGTTTTTGGCAACACATCGTTTATGAAGATGAAAACCTTGTTGCCATCAACAAGCCCTCTGGCCTTGCCACACAAGGCGGTAGTGGCATTAAAATTTCGGTTGACGATTTTGCACAAGAAAAAAAATATCATCTCGTGCACCGGCTCGATAAAGACACCAGCGGTTTGCTTTTAATCGCCAAAAACCACGACACCGCCCACAAACTATACAACGATTTCAAGGAAAAAAACATCAGCAAAACCTATTTTGCCCTAGTTTTGGGAGTGGTAAAAAAAACCACAGGCGAAATTAACATACCGCTTGCCAAACAAAAACTCGGTAAAAACGAAAAAGTCGCCCCTTGTCTTGATGCTAACCTTGGCAAGCCCGCCATCACCAAATTTGTTTGCCAAAAAACCTACCAAAACCACAGCCTACTTAAACTACAACCCATCACTGGCAGAACACACCAACTACGAGTGCATTGCAAAGAAATTGGTCACCCCATTATCAACGACATCAAATATGGTGGCATCAAAACCAAGCAACCGCAAATCGCCAACACACTTTGCTTGCATTCTTGGCAAATTATCATCAAAAACTATCACCAACAAAAAGATCTTACCATCACCTCGCCATTTCCAACAAAATGGCACCTCCCTCTCTAAAAAATCTCTCCGATATTCCCCTTCTGTAGAAGGGCTGGCACGAAGTGCCGGGGTAGTGTCGGCAACACACACCACAGCCAAGATCTATTCGAATTAACATCGGCGATCGTCTCCCAACACTACCTTGGTCTTTTCGCATAAGTTTGCACTTATGCGAAAATCCACCCCTTCTAAAAAAGGGGAATTTGCACCGCATTAAGAAAATGCTTCATCCCAAATTTGCCAAACTTATTTTAATTTTTTGAAAGTTTTGAGAAGAAATTTTAGGATTTAACTTTTATTGGTTTTTCTTTTTTAAGTAAAGTTAAAATTAAGCCAATCATTCTGTCTTTTTCTTGTGGATTGCTCTGTGCAACTAGATTATTTTTTTGTAAAAACCATATAAAAGAA
>CANNFC010000075.1:0-5751 GCA_947503755.1 Rickettsiales bacterium
AATACTTACAAGGGATACTTGCCTCTAAAATCAGGCAAATTTGAGAAAAAACCTCAAAAAACTGCAAAAAACTGCAAAAATCACCAAGAAATTGCCCTGAAATTGGTTTATTTGAGTAAAGATAACTCTTGCATTTACAAAAAATTAGATTACAATTTAAAAACAATGTGCTTCAACAGTCCCTTTATATAAACATTTTATTAATAAATTATGTCAAGAAAAATAGCTGTAGCAGGTGCTACTGGCAATGTTGGTCGAGAAATTTTAAATTTATTAGCAGAAAGAAAATTTCCTGCAACTCAAGTTGTTGCTCTTGCCTCTCATAATTCGGTTGGCAAAAAAGTTTCTTATGGCACACAAACTCTTATCGTGCAATCTTTGGCAGATTACGATTTTTCTGGCACATCTATCGCTTTGTTTTCTCCGGGCGGTGAAGTTTCGGCCGAATATGCTCCAAAAGCCGCCAAAGCTGGTTGCGTTGTGATTGACAACACTTCGCATTTTCGTATGGATCCAGAAATTCCTTTAATTGTTCCCGAAGTAAACCCGCAAGATATCGGTCTTTATAAAAAAAGAAACATCATCGCCAATCCAAATTGCTCTACCATTCAAATGGTGGTAGTTTTAAAGCCTTTGCATGATTTTGCCACAATTAAAAGAGTGGTTGTTTCAACCTATCAAGCGGTTTCGGGAGCTGGTAAAGAAGCTATGAATGAGCTATATCAGGGAACAAAAAAAATCTATGAAAATCAACATTTAACACCGCAAAAATTTAGCAAAAGAATTGCTTTTAACGTTATTCCGCAAATCGATGTTTTTATGGAAGACGGAGTCACCAAAGAAGAGTGGAAAATGAAGGTTGAAACCCAAAAAATACTCGATAAAAACATTTTGGTTGAAGCAACTTGTGTGCGAGTTCCTGTATTTAACTGCCACTCCGAAGCCATCAATATTGAGTTTAAAAAGCCCATCACCGCCCATCAAGCAAGAGAATTACTCGATAGTTGCGAAGGAATTTTAGTGGTTGATAAACCAGAGCAAATGCAGTTTATTACTCCTATTGAGGTTTCAAGCCAAGATCCGGTTTATGTTTCAAGAATTCGTCAAGATAATTCTTTAAAGCACGGTTTATCAATGTGGGTTGTGGGCGACAATCTCAAAAAAGGTGCAGCACTTAATGCTGTGCAAATTGCCGAAATTTTAGTTGCAGATTACGGTCTATAAAATATTAATCAACCTCTTTATCCATATGTCTTCTAATAATCCAAAACTCCGCAATTTACTAGAAAGAATTAAACAAAAAATTCTAAAAATCGAAGGTAAAGACAACGAAACAAAAGAGGTTGAAAAATCTGCATCTGCAATAGCTAAACAAGAAAATATCACCCCAACAAATTCTTCATCTCACATCGCTTCGAACAGCGAAAATTCACAAAACTATCTTGACGAAATTAAAAATATTATAGCACAAGAAAAAGAGCTAGAAAACAGCTCCACACAAAATAAAAACTTATCCGAAAACAAAGAAACAGAAGAAGAGCCAGAAAACCTTGCAGAAAAAATAGAAGAGCCCACAGAAAATCTAACAGAAGAAACAGAAGCAGAACCAAATATCGATATTTTGGCAGAAGAAGAAGCAACAGAAACAGAGGAAGAAAACAATAATCAACATAAAAACGAACTAGATAATAACGATATTTATCAAGAAGATTCAAACGATAATCCACAAGAAAAATCGCAAAAAATCAACGATATTTTTGATAATTTAACCATTAATCACACAAATACTTTGCCAACAAACAATCACAACGATGATGACGAAGATTTAATATTTCAATATGTTGAAAAACCAAAAAATATTGAGCCAACTCAAGAGAAGTTGCAAGATTTATCAAGCGATATTGATGATTTTTCACCAACAAAACAAAGTGACATAAACTTCACTTATAATGACAATGTAAACAATGTCATTATCGATTCTACCCCAAATTTAACAAAAAACTTTAACGAAGATTTTGATGAAAATTTTATTAACAAAGACGACTTTATTGACACAGGCGACATCAACATCGATGAACAAGAAGAAAATTCAAACCCCAACATTATTACTAACAACGAAAACAACACTTTAATAGAACAAGAACATCAAGAAGATATCGATTTTTCAGCAAAAAATAGCAAACAAAATATTGAGCAAGATATACAAACACAAGAATCGCTAACATTGCAAGAAGAAGATTTTTCAACAACACAAAATCAACCAGAAAATATTATTTTTGATTCACTAAAGCAAGAGAATTTGCAAAGCAATCCCGACACAGAAACAGAAGAATCACTGCAAAACACTCATCAAACAGAAGAAATCAATCAAAATTCTTTCAACGATTCTCAAAACTCACTTTCAAACAACGATAATCCTTTTTATTCTTCTAATCTCATCTCAACTATTACCACAGAAACTATGAACAACAGTCAATCTATGCTAAGCGAGCAAACCATAAAAGAAGTAAATCAAACTTTAGAAAAATTAAATCAAACACAACAAGCCGTCCGAAAAGCAAATAATATAACTTCAGATGAGAATTTATCTCAACTCATCAAATCAATATTAGAGCCAAAACTTACAGAATGGCTAAACACTAATTTAAGTTCTTTGGTTGAAAAAATTGTGCAAGAAGAAATAAATAAGCTTTTCCTCAATCAAAATAACAATAATAACACTTGATTAATAGAAAGTGTTATTTAAAATATTTAGCAATTTATTAGTAAATTTTTCTGGCAATATTGCAGAAATCTCTCTTTTTAACGACAGCTTTACTCAAAAAGAAATCGACAAATCAATGAAAGAATACATTTCTAAAAAATATTTGGTTTCAATTAAAGAGTAAATCTTTAATGATTTTATCAATATCGTTATTGAAAAACCAAAATTCTTAATCTCAACAATAAATATTAATTTAAATTCTATAAAAAATGTCAGTTCTTGTTAACAAAAATACTAAAGTAATTTGCCAAGGCTTCACAGGTTCTCAAGGCACTTTTCATTCTGAGCAAGCAATTGCTTATGGCACCAAAATGGTTGGTGGAGTAACTCCTGGTAAAGGTGGCACAACTCACCTTAATTTACCAGTTTTTAACACTGTGCAAGATGCTAAAAATAAAACAAATTGCAATGCTTCCGTAATTTATGTTCCACCAGCTTTTGCTGCCGATGCCATTATTGAAGCCATTGATTCTGAAATAGAACTAATTATTTGCATCACCGAAGGCATACCTGTGCTTGATATGGTCCGAGTAAAAAAGGCTTTAAGCGGTTCAAAATCTCGTTTAATTGGCCCAAACTGCCCCGGCATTATCACACCAGGTGAATGCAAAATAGGCATTATGCCAGGCCATATTCACAAAAGAGGTAAAATTGGCATAGTTTCTCGTTCTGGCACCTTAACATATGAAGCAGTTCATCAAACAACCAAAGCTGGCCTAGGTCAAACAACTTGCATTGGCATTGGTGGCGATCCTGTTAATGGCACCAATTTTATCGATTGTTTAGATATGTTTTTATCCGATCCAGAAACCGCTGGCATCATTATGATTGGCGAAATTGGCGGCACCGACGAAGAAGATGCGGCAGAATTTTTAAAACTAGAAGCTAAAAAAGGCAGAAAAAAACCAACCGTTGGCTTTATTGCTGGCAGAACCGCACCTCCAGGCAGAAGAATGGGCCATGCTGGCGCTATTATTTCTGGCGGCAAAGGTGGAGCAGAAAATAAAATAGAAGCAATGAAATCTGCTGGTATGGTAGTTTCTGATAGTCCTGCAATTCTTGGTCAAACAATGCTTGAAATATTAAAATAAGCTTTTAGAGAAGAGTAATACCATTTCCACTAATTAAAACCACACTTCTATCTAAATTTCCCTTCTTTGAGTGCGGAGAGTTTAGATCGAAGTGTGGTTTTAATTAGTGGAAATGGTATAATTTAAAATGATAAAAAATACTTTAGAAAAATTTGAATCTGTTTTAGAGATGAAAACAGATAAAAAAGAAATCGATGAAAAATTGATTATAGATGACTTAAGCGAAAATGCTCACCGAGTGAGAAGAAATTTGTTAATTTTTTCTTGTGTAGCAATTTTTTACAAATTAAGCGGTGCTTCGATCAGCGAAAATGATGGAGTAAATTTTTATGGGATCAATTTTCAACATATTGATAAAAATTTTATTTCAATTGGGATTTATTGGGTTGTTTTTTATCATTTTTTTCATTTTTTTCTTATAGCAATTTCTCATTTGAAATACCTTGTAATTAGAGTTACCAAGTCAGATGTTAAATTTCTAACTGGTGCAACATGGGCTGCTGAAGACGAGGATCATCCTTCAAATCCAAAAGATTCTAGTTTATATGCATGGTATGCACAAAGATTACCACAATTCAATACCGAGTTTAACCAATCTCATGAAAAAATTAAGGAACTTCTGCAAATCTTTGAAAAAGAAAAAATCAAGCAACAAGCTTCAACAGATGATGTGGGTAAATGTTTTGCATATTTAAGTAGTATTGATAGCACTCTTCAAGAGCTAGTAGCTAAAAGATTTATTACTTCTATTAAAAAATTTGATAGATCTTTTAAATGTTACAGAGCGATAGAATTATTGAGATATATTCTGATAGAAATTTTAATACCATTAATAGCTGGAATTATCTCTTTGTGTCTTTTGCTCTTTTATTATTAAATTTAACAATTTTTCTTAAAAATTTTTGCAAAAATTTTTAGGTTTTTTTCTCTTGATTCAAAACTTCCAACAAAGTAATCAAATTCCTGATGGCACTGTTGAGTCCCGGAAAAATCAGTCTAATACCATTTACAAAAATTAAAACCACACTTCGATCTAAATTACCCACACTAAATGAAGGGGTGCCCGCAACAGCGGGCGGGGTAGTGTCGGTAGCCGATCGCCGATGCCATTTCGAGCGAATCCCAGCTCTGCCTCCCAACACTACCTTGGTCTTTTTTTTGCCAAGGCAAAAAAAATCCACCCCTTCGTTAGTGCGGGGAATTCTTACACTACTTGCCACTTCCGCACCATAATATGAAAAATTGGTATTATACCATTTTAACTTCCTAATTGACCATTTAAATATCTTATGAATAGTTGATTTATGATTAATCAACTATTCATAAATATGGCAACAATTCCAGAGTTAAATAAATCACTCATCAATAAATCTAAACAAAAACTAAAGGAAATACCTTTTAGCAAAATAACAGTAAAATTAAAGGCTATATCCGGCTTTAGAAAACAACAGTATTCTTAGGGTTTCGCAAGTGTTTGCGGTTCAAAGAAATACTATAAAAAGCTGGATTAGAAATTTTAATATTAATGGTGCGGAAGGACTTGAGCCAAAGGTAAAAAGTTCAAGAAGGCCAAAATTGGATAATAAGCAAATTGAAGATTTGCAGAATTGGATTAGGAACAATCAAGGCAATTTTACCTCTTCTTAAAATACAAAAAATAATTAAAGAAAAATATGGAATAAAAATTAGTCATAATGGGGTTTGGAAAATGTTAAAAAGACTGAATTATTCTCATATCACGGCCAAGACCACAGCACTACACACAAGACGAAGATTTTATTCTAATAATGGATGGGGCTGGCTGGCACAAATCTAGTAATCTGATAATTCCCAAAAATATTCAGATAATTCTTTTGCCTCCATACTGCCCAGAGCTCAATTGCGTTGAGAGGCTGT
>CANNFC010000076.1:0-5525 GCA_947503755.1 Rickettsiales bacterium
AAGCCCTCTTGCTCTTGATAGGCAAAAATTTTTGGAGCAAAAAAATTATTTTCCGTTAAAAAATTGGCAATTTTCATAAACGGTTGCGGATTTTCATAGCCAACAGGGGCAAACATCAGCACATAAGCACTGTCGCCACTCAACACCCGATAATAAGATCGAAACGAAGCATCGCCAGCAATTTTGATGATTTCTGGCTGTAAAATGTGGTGCAAAGCAAGAAAATTAACAACCTTAGTTAAATTTGGCTCGATCATAATTTTGGTGCCTTTTGATTTGATTTTAAAAAAACAATCATTAAAACACAAGCAATTTTTAAAGACAACAAAAAACAACAAAGGCTCAACTAAATTTTGCCAACTATTTAATTTTTAATAATTTTAAAAAACACTTGATAATAAATAAGAATAAAAATAGAATGTATAAATTATATCAATTTTTATTTTTTTTATGCCTATTAATTCTAATTCTTCTAAAACTACTAACAATAATTCTCAACAAATAAAATCATCATTATCAGAAATTCTCAAAATTGGAGGCAGAGAACCCTCAGAATTTCATTCTATTGCAACAGATGGTTTTACAGCCAACGCCAAGGTAACGGCTGGGGTTTATGCAGGAGTGGATGTTGCTATTCCGCTTCCAGGCGCCGGTCTTGCATCCTTACTTTTTTCAAATGGTGTTGAAAAAATGAATGGGGGAACTAGAAAAACACCAATTGAAATGACTAGAGATTTCAATGTATTAGCAAAATACACATCTATGCCAACATTGGTAAAAACTTTAGATGAAAGAGAAGATCCTACTAAAAATCAAGGAGCCGTAACTCTTTTGTATAGTGTACTATTTCCTGGAAATATTTTTAATATAGTATATTTAAAAACTGGGGGAGATCTATGGTTTGCTTGGCTGGTTGGCTTTACAGCGATTCCTGTATGCTCTGCTCTTGGAAGAATGACTGGATCACGTATCGGTAAGATGATTGATAACCCAAAATCACTAGCAAATTATGCAAGGCATATAGCTTTAAAAGAAAGTTACGAAGAAGAAGATTATTATGAAGCCATAGATGCTATTAAAGAAATTATAGAAAATGGCTGTAACAGCATAGAAAAAATAAAGGAAGAACTTAGCAATGCAGAAAACCCTATTTTAAAAGATGCTTCTCAACTAACTGATAAAGAATTTTCAAAATTCATAAAAGCACTAACTTACGAAGAAGATAAGCAACAAGCACTCTATAAAAAATCAAAAAACGACAGCGATTCTTTTACAGAAGAAAGCGATTCTTTTACAGAAGAACCTGAACATGCTTCTATTACAGAGACATGGGAAGAACATAAAAAAATAAGAAAAGATAAATTAAAATCAGCTATATCTAGTTTATTTGAAGCACAAAAAACAGATGGAGATACAACGATCGAATTAGAAAAATTATATAAAGAATATTATTCTGATAGCACTCCTCCCTCATTAATAGATCTATTGAGATTCATATCAAAACTTAATACAGAGGGCGATTATGACAAAAGCCTTCAAGAAAAAACAAAAACAATAAGAACGAAAGTTGTTGATAAATTATTAATCTCAAAACTTTCAGATGATAATATAAATGATAAAATTTTAAAAAAAATTATTAGAAAAGCTTGTTTAAATGAATATACACTTTCAGAAATAATGTTTTCAGATAATTATACAATAAATAGGGGTGTTTTATTTGGAACTGGCTATAAACAAATAGCAGAAGAAATAAAAAATCTAATCGATATCGATGATGATGAAAATGCAAAAAATCTTAAATATTTTAAGGAAAAATATACAGATTTTACCGATGAAATGTTTGTTTTAAATTTTTTTGAACAATCATCTTTGACCAAAAAACATCAAATGAAATTTGTTAGACCAAAGCTAGATCTTGCTTATTATTTTCATGAATTCTCAAATCAACAATCCGAAGAACAAAGTAAACTTGAAGAAAGTAAACTTGAAGACTTTAAATTGTGTTTTAGAAAATTTTTACTAACAAAGAAAGGATCTGAAAATAATAAAAAATTAGATACAATTTTTAATAATTATGATGACTTGATTGAAAAGTTTTTAGATGAAACAACAACTTCTCAAGATTATTTCGCAACTGGCTCAAATTATTTTAACACTACAACAACAAAAGGTCGCAAAACCGTTCTTGAACTTAATGAATTACAAAAATCAAAAGAAGGTAAAAAAAATTCACCACTTGAAGAAGCAGTAATTTATCCATTTAGCGTTAATGTTGTTGAAGAATTAAATCGTCAAGCATTTGATATAGTGGCTCCGATAAGACATTTTTTTACCCCATTTGCTAATGCCATTAAATATCCTTTTTCTAAAGGTGCTGAATGTGTTAATTATGTTTGGGATCATGCACCAAAACAATTCCTTGAAGCTGTAGATGAAGCACCAACACATACTCCTACTGAACAAGCTTCACTTCCCCAAGGCATTCATGATGTAGCACAAACACATACTCATACTGAACAAGCTTCACTTACCCATTCACTTCTATCGGCAGTTGGCAAAGGGCCAATACATGAACATGGCGATCAAGTTTTTTTGCCCATTATTGATACAGCTGCTAAATTTAGTGGTCCCGTTGCTTTTGGTGCTAAATTTGGTGCCGATGTTGCAGATGCCTTTTTCGAACATAAAAATAAAGATAATGACAAAAAATATACAAGTGTAGAGAAATTTACAAGAAGAATTGGTGGAGGTATCCTTGGAGCTCTTGCTGGATTTGGCGTATTCACTTTTGCAACAGGTGCCTTTACTGCTCCTACTACACCAGTAGCTGCGACAGGAGCAGCAGTAGCTGCTCCTGTCGCAGCTACTGCTGCAACAGGAGCAGCTACTGCTGCAACAGGTGCCTTTACTGCTGCAACAGGTGCCTTTACTGCTCCTGTTGCAGCTCCTGTAATAGCTGCTGCAGCAATAGTTGCTCCTGTCGCAGCTGCTGGTGTAGTAGGTTACACTTTTGGTCAATTAATTTTCGATTTACATGAAAGAATACAAGAAAACCATAATGATGAGAATGCGAAACAGACAAGATTAATTGCTGGAGTAGGAGGAGCTTTAGTTGGCGGAGGTTTAGCCGCAACGGTACTTTTTAGTGCTACTGCTTTTGGTGGTGCTGCTGCGCTTGGTGCCGCAGGTGCCGTTGCCACTCCAGTTATTGCTGGTATTGGCTTAGCAGCTTTTACTACCAGAGTTGTTATGCTCGCTCACGATAACTCTCCTTGGAGTTGTCAAGATGTCAGAATGGGTTTCCAAGGTAACTTAAAAAGAGGTTTAGCCGCAACGGTACTTTTTAGTGCTACTGCTTTTGGTGGTGCTACTGCTTTTGGTGGTGCTGCTGCGCTTGGTGCCGCAGGTGCCGTTGCCACTCCAGTTATTGCTGGTATTGGCTTAGCAGCTTTTACTACCAGAGTTGTTATGCTCGCTCACGATAACTCTCCTTGGAGTTGTCAAGATGTCAGAATGGGTTTCCAAGGTAACTTAAAAAAGTTATGCGGTAATTTATCTTCAATAGGTTCTGAAGACTCAGAATCAGAATCAGAATCAGAATCAGAATCAGAAGTGGAAAGAGCAACACCAAAAAACAATTGTACTCCTAGTGATAACACAAAAAACCTAAAACAATCAAGTGTCGCCCTTTAACAACGAGGTGTCGCCGTAAGAGTAAAAGCGGTAGTGGTGGTTGATGGCATGGCGGTAGATATCAACAGCATTTTGCTTGCCAACAAAAGCCGAAATTAACATAAAAAGTGTTGATTTCGGCAAGTGAAAGTTGGTAAGCAAGCCGTCGACTATCTTAAATTGATAGGGCGGGTAAATAAAAATATCGGTGCTTTCGCTTTTTGCTTGCAAACTACCGTGCTTGCTTGCCACCGCTTCAAGCACTCGCAGTGCGGTGGTGCCAACCGCAATAATTTTTCGACCTTCTTTTTTGGCTAAATTAATAATATCGGCGGTTTCTTGGCTCAACACAAAGCTTTCGTGATGCATTTGATGGTCGGTAATTTTGCTGGTTTTTACAGGCAAAAAAGTGCCCGCCCCCACATTTAGGGTGACAAAAGTTTGAGTGATATTTTTTTGTTTTAATGTATCTAAAATTTCTTGGTTAAAATGCAGGCCAGCCGTTGGTGCGGCAACCGCCATGCCATTTTTGGCATAGATTGTTTGATAGTTTTGGCTATCGTGCTCGCTAGTTTTTTTGATGTAGGGTGGCAGAGGCATTGAACCGAACAATTCTAGCTTTTCTAGCAATTTGTCATTAGGGCAAGAAAATTGCAAGGTAAGAAAATTGCTGTTTTTTGCCAAAACGGTAGCAGAAAAATTGTCGCCGATCTGCAATAAATCGCCCACCTGCACTTTTTTTAGGGGTTTTGCCAATGCGGTCCAGCAAGAATTTTGTTGAAAATCGTTGCTAATTTGTTGATTGAGATTAAAATTTAAAATTGCTTGATTTCTTGCAATCGTGGCGGTAAGCTTTGCCTTAATTACTTTGGCATCGTTAAACACCAAAACACAATTTTGTGGCAAAAAATTAACCAAATTTTTTACTGTGGCATCAATAATTTTTTGTTGGCAAAACACCAGCATTTTAGTGTTTGCCTTGCTTGGCGAGGGCTCTTGAGCAATCAAATGTGGCGGTAAATCAAAATCAAAATCGCAAGTCAACATATGGAAAATAAAACAAACTTTGGTTTTAAAATTGTCGATTCTATCAATAAATCTCATTTAGTGCAAGCGATTTTTTCGGCGGTTGCTCCTAAATATGATTTAATGAACGATCTAATGAGTGCCGGCATTCATCGCCTCTGGAAAAACACTATGATTAACCATCTTAATTTTACTCAACATAAAAATATACTCGATCTAGCCTCGGGCACAGGCGACATTGCCCTAAAAATCACCAAACAAGCCCAAAAAATTAGTGCCCAAAATTTTTCTATTAATTTTTCTATCACACTTTCCGATCTAAACCCAGAAATGCTCAAAATTGCCAAAGCTAAAGCGATTGATGGCAATTTATTTCGGCACCTTGATTTTGTTGTTGCCAATGGCGAAAATTTGCCGTTTGCCGACGATAGTTTCGATGCAGTAACTGTTGCTTTTGGTTTGCGAAACTTTACCAACCTTGGCTTGGGCTTGTCTGAAATTTACCGAGTTTTAAAACCGCAGGGCAAATTTATTTGCCTTGAATTTTCTAAAATCAACGATTTGTGGCTACAAAAACTCTACGATTTATATTCGTTTAAAATTATTCCCAAAATTGGCGGGTTGGTGCTAAACGATGTTGATTCCTACCAATATTTAGTAGAAAGTATTAGGGTTTTTCCAGATCAAGAAAATTTTTTGCAATTAATTAATCAAGCAGGTTTTGTTAATAGTGGTTACCAAAATTTATCTTGCGGGGTTGCCTGCTTGCATTATGGCTATAAAAACTAACCGCAAAAATAATTGGTTAAAACCTCTTGTTTCAAAAA
>CANNFC010000077.1:0-5406 GCA_947503755.1 Rickettsiales bacterium
TTACAAAAGATTTTATTAATTTGCGAAATCGGTCATCATCAAGTACTAAATTTGCTACTACTGCTTGATGCAAAAATTCTATCACTGATTGATTTCCATATCGAAATAATGTTTTATAAGATTCTTTACAGATTGCAAATATTCTTTCTTGTCTTTCTTGTTTTTCAACAATTGGAATAATTTTTTTAGATAGTATTTCTTTAATAGCTTTCTTTAAAAGAAAACTTGCTCCATTTTCATTTCCTTCTTCTTCAATATGCCCATTACCAAAATTAGAATATCGTGGATCTTTAGGTTTTAGATTTTGTATTTTTTGCAAATCATTACAACTATTTTTTAATTCTTGTAAATTTTTAAGTTCTAAACCAAGAAAAAAATCTACAACTTCTTTTAAAACTTCTTCATCGACATTTTTCATAGATTAAAATATTTTATTGTACCACTCATACTCGTATTTTGGTTTCTTCGCTAATTCTTGCAAGTTGTTAATAATATGTTTAGAATTATTAGGCATAAAAAAATGAAAATTAAATTGATAAAATTAAACTAAATACATCGTTTAATTTTGCCATTTTATTTTTTTTTGGTTGTCAAGTATTTTTTTGAAAAGTTATCAAAAAATATAATTTTATTAAGTATAAACAAAAGCATTTTTTTATCTTCTGTTGGCGAAAAATTGTTTTAATAGTTTTTGCGATTCTTCTGCCCCGATGTTTTCATAAATTTCGGGCATTTGATAGGCAGTGTTGCAAATATTTGTTAAATTATTAGTGAGGGCACCATATTTTTGATCAGACACAGCATAAAAAACTTTTTTCACCCTGCTTAATAAAATCGCCCCAAAGCACATAAAACAAGGCTCAAGCGAAATATATAAACTGCAATTATCTAAAAACTTTCTGCTTTTTAACACCTCTTGCATTGCCAAAAATTCGGCATGATGGCAAACATTTCGCTTGGTTAGGTTGTGTGCTTTTGCCAATATTTGTTTGTTTTCATCAACAATTATCGCACCAACGGGCACCTCGTTTGCTTGCAAAGCCAGTTTTGCCTGTTGCAAAGCCAATTGCATAAATTGATTGTGTTGATAATGGAGCTGTTGCATTATTAAATTAGGGTAAAAAAGTGCAACCACCGCTAATTTCTTGCTTTACTTGGGTGGTTTTAGGAAAGCTAATCGGCAGATTAAGATGGCTACGAATTGCCAAATAGGCAAAAGCTTCGGCTTCGATGCTATCGCCGTTAAAGCCCAACTCTTCGCTGTGATAAATATTTAAGTGAGCCAGTTGTTTTCTGATTGCCGAAATAATGCCCAGATTTTTTCGCCCCCCACCACATAAAACAAGGCTTTGCGGTTGCAGTGGTAAAATTTTTAATTTTTTTTCTAATATCAAAGCAAAAATAGTTGCATAATTTGCCAAAACATCTGTTTTTGGCAGTTGGTTTTGCACTTCTTGTAAAATATTGTCAAAATCTTGCCGATGAAAAGATTGCAAACTATCAAAAATCGCCTTTTGACTTATTTTTTGACACAAAGGCAAATTAACTTGACCAGCCAGAGTAAAAATGCCATTGTTATCAAAATTTTGTTGAAAGTTTTGATGCATAAAATCGTCGAAAGGAGCATTGCCAAAACAAAAATCAAAGGCAATTAACTGGTTTTTTTGATGGCAACAATAAGTTAAATTAGCAATGCCACCAATGTTTAAAACCGCGAAGGGAGATTTAATTTTTTGAAATAAATGATAATGATAAATCGGCACCAACGGAGCCCCCTGCCCGTGATGAGCCAAATCTTTATTTCTAAAATCGCCAACCACTTTTATTTTGGTTAAAGTTGCCAAAAATTGCGGGTTGCCAAGTTGCCAAGTGAGTTGTTTTTGAGCATTATGATAAATTGTTTGCCCGTGAAAACCTAAAAAATCGATGTTAGCACTAGAAATTTGCTGATCTGCCAAAAAATCTAGCACCAAATTAGCATGAATGGTTGTGAGAGAATGTTCGAGTTCTTTGATTTCGGATAAACTTATTTTTTCGTGCATTATTTTTCTGATTTCTGCTCGAAAATTATTTAAATATGGCAAATGACGATGTTTTAGTAAATTTATTTGGTTGATGCCATCGCTTTCTAGATAGGCCAAATCTATGCCGTCAAAAGAAGTGCCTGTCATTAAACCAATTGCCTTATACATAAATTAGGATAAAATTTTGTTAAAAATGTTGAGGATTGCCAGTTTTTTATCGAGATGAAAAGTTTTTATCGCCGTTAATCGGGCATTAATGAATTCTTGTAAATCAATAATTTGCGAAATATGCAAATTAAGGCTAGCAAAAACTTGTTGTTCGGCAAAAAAATAGCGGTTGTTGCCGTTGATTTTAAACTTTAACCAACTAGTTAAAAAATGATAAATTATCATTTCAAAAATCATAAAATCAAAATCTTTTTGCAAAATAAATTTATTTAATTTGGTTTGAAAATGATTTTGAAGCAAGCTTTCAAGCCAAAGTTGATAAAAAGCCAGCAAGTTTTTACCATATTGCAGGGCAATTGCCGGAGAATTTTCAGACACACAACTTAAAAATTCTAGTTCGGTTGGCAAAAAAACCGTTGATTGATTATTTTGTTGAATTACTTGGCAAAAATTAGCAAAATTTAGGGCAGGAATTTTTATTAAACGACAGCGAGATAAAATAGTTGGCAATACCTTGCTTAATTGATGAGCAATTAAAATTAAAAAAGTGTTGTTGATTGGCTCTTCGAGTGGCTTTAACAAAGCATTGCTAGCCGTTTTATTTAAATTACAAATGCTGTCGATAATTAAAATTTTTTGCTGTTTAGCAATAGAGTTTTGTTGCAAAAAATCTTGCATTTCACGAATTTGATCGATAGTGATAACGGTTTTGTTGGCTTGCCTGCTAATTATTTTTGTTTCGGCATCTATGTGATGAGCGAATTGTGTAGTAAAAGTAGCCTTGCCAATACCTTTGTTGCCTGCCAAAATAATGGCATGAGGTAGTTTTTCTTGCCAAAATTGTTGCAATAGTTGTTGAGAAATAGCTTCGAAGCCAATTAATTGTTGCATTTGTTGTGAATTAATTTTGCATCATTATCGTTCTTTTTTTGGTGGTGTTTAGCTCTTCTATGATTAGTTCGGTTGCATTGCCAAAATAGTTGATGCTAATCACTTTACCAGAAAGCAATTCGTTGGTTTTTTGTTGATAAAAATCAATAATATTGCCCTCTCTTACTAAATTGCCACTACCAATATCGATGCTAGTTTGGTTTTCGTAATCAACACCACTCCAAGCAATTGCCGTGGTGTTGTGTAGGCAAAAAAACAAAATGGTTAAAAAAAATTTTAGTGGTGATAAAATTGTATTCATTTTTTAAATTATTTCGGGTGGATAAAAAATAATGGAATTGTTGTTAAAATCGGGATCGGAAAAAAAATGAGCATTAAAAGCAAAATCGTAAAAATCGGCATATTTTTGTTGCAATTCTGGCTCAATAAATTCAATAACAACTGCCGGACCAGCTTTGTGATTATGAACCTGCTTAATTAAACCGATTTGTTTATTTTGATTATCAAAAACTTGTAAATTAATTAAACTTTCAATATAAAATTCGTTTTTTTTAGGTTTTGGCAAACTATTTTTGTTGATAAAAAACTCTGCCCCCACCATTTGCTCAGCCAAATTACGATCGCTCACTCCCTCAGAAAAAGCAATTAAAACCATCCCACTGCTGGTGTTTTTAGCAGAAGAAATATTGTAGGTGAATTTTATTGGCTGTTGGTTGCGATCGTGCAGTTGATATTTGCTGAAAGTTTTTAAATTATCAGAAAAAATCAATAATTTCAAACCGCCCTTAATGCCAAAAGGGGCGACGATTTTTGCTATCAAAATATCGTTCATAAATTTTCGAGTTCAATCATTTCGGCAAAAGTTGGTCTTTTTCTAATGACCAAAAATTTATCATTATCAACCAAAACTTCTGGCACCAAAGGGCGACAGTTATATTGATTAGACATAGAAGAACCATAGGCTCCAGCACTACACAAAGCAAATAGATCGCCATTATCTGGCACGACAATTTGCCGATCAGAAGCTAAAATATCGGTTGTTTCACAAACTGGCCCAGCAAAATCAAAAGTGGCTTTTGGACCAAATTTTTTGATTATAGGCAAAACTTCGTGATAAGAACCATAAAGCCCCGGCCTCATTAAATCGTTGATGGCACCATCGATGATGACAAAACTTTTATTGGCAGCTTCTTTACAAAATAAAGTTTTTACCACCAACAAACCAGCATCGCCAACAATTGCCCGACCTGGAGCAATAGTGATAGAAACTCGCAAACCAAGAGTTGTTTGTTGTAAAAGGTTGATGTAATCTGCAATATTAATGGTTGGATTGTTTTGATAATCTATGCCAATGCCACCGCCAAAATCGAGATTTTGAATATTGTAGCCTTGTTTTTGCAAAGACAAACAAAGCTCTCTAACTTTGCTAAAAGCGATTTCGAAAGGTTCAAGAGAAGTTATTTGTGAACCAATATGAGTGGAGATGCCATAAATTTCAAGGGCGGGAAGTTTTGAAGCCATCACATAAACCTCTTTCGCTAAATCGATATCGATGCCAAATTTATCATTTTTTCTGCCAGTGCTAATTTTGTGATGAGTGTTGGCATCGACATTAGGATTAACTCGCAGTGAAAATTTAACTTTTTTATTGAGTTTTGTGGCTATTTCGTTCAGTAAAAACATTTCATCGATTGATTCTACCGAAAAATCATTTACCTGATTTTGCAAAGCAAAAGTAATATCTTGTGCGGTTTTGCCGACTCCTGCAAAAACAATTTTATTTGGCTTGATGCCAGCTTTTAAAGCACGAAAAATTTCACCAGCCGAAACAGCATCTACACCAGCACCAAGACCTGCTAATATTTCGACTAAATGCAAATTAGCATTAGCCTTGATGGCATAACAAATTTTATAATTCGTAAGATGATGCGAGGCAAAAGATTTAACAAATTGTTGATAATTTTCAATTATCGCCTGCTTAGAATAGCAATAAAACGGGGTACCAACTTGTTTGGCGATGCTTGATATTGCTGCGCTTTCAACAAATAATTCGCTGATGTTGTTGTTGTTTTTATAGCTGAAAAATTGCATTTTTAAGAAAATTTTTGATTATTATCATTTTAAATTACTATAATAGCATTTTTATAATTTAAAATGCAAGCAATACCGCAATGTATAATACCATTTCCACAAATTAAAATAATCTTATGGTTTTTCACATTCTAACTTCATCTTTTTGGTTAAAAACCTGTCGTTGCGATAGCACGACTAAACATAATATTTCGTTATCGTTGCGATAGCACGACTAAACATAATATTTCGT
>CANNFC010000078.1:0-5141 GCA_947503755.1 Rickettsiales bacterium
TTTTTTTAAATCATCTCCAATTTTATTGCCGTAGGTGTGATGAGCTTCATCGCTAAAAATTGCAAGATTTGGCAAAGATTTAATTGCTTCAATTCTTAAATTTGCTTGCAATTTTCTTTCTTCAAGTGATTTTTGTTGATTATCAGTTTTTGCCTTTACTTCTCTAAGTATAATTTTTTCACTATTTAAAACAACAATATTCCACTTACTGCCTCTTATCAATGATAAAGTTTTATTATTTCCTGCTTGAATATATTTTACATTTGCAAGAAATTTTCTACAAAGGTCTGGGGGTAATATTTTTTCAAAAGGCAAAGTAGAAATTTTCTTTAGCGAGTTTTTTAAAATAATAAGCCCTGGTGCAAATACCAAAGCATTTTGCATAAAATTAAATTCTGTATTTTTTTCATTTTCAATGGCAATTGCAAATTCGACAGCAATAATTGAGCTGATAATGTTGGTTTTTCCGCTTCCCATTGTTAGTGCCAAAATATAGCTTGGATAATCAAGATGCAATGTTTCGATAAGTGAATGATATTTATATTTTTCTTTGTTTGTATCGATGCTTTGCAAAACTTTGTCAATTGTATCAATAAATTCGAACGATTCTTCTTGTATATGATTTACACCTAATGCCTTGCAAAATTCTTGAGGCGAGTTGTAATATTTTTTATATAAATCAATTATTTTTGGGGTATTTTTTACAAATCGCAAAAACAAATAGGTTTCAATTGCTTGAAACTGCGCTTTTCGCAAGAATTTATATTGTTTGTCACTTGCTGTTTGTTGAAAATTTAAAATTTCTTTTACTTGCGAAATTGCAGTTGGATAACCACTTTCTTGCCATATTTTAACATCGGTTTGTATTTTTTGAATTATGGTCATTATATTTATTTTATTTTAATTTGTTCTGCAATTTTTATTTTGCAAACAACTGCCCAATATCTTGAAAAGCCTTAAACTCTAAAGCATTACCACAATAATCATAAAAAAACATTGTTGCTTGCTCTCCTGCTTGATTTTTAAAGCGAATATAGGGTTCAATCACAAATTGCACCTTTTTTTCTTGTAAATTTTTGGCAAAATTATGCCAATCTTGCCAAGGCAAAACCACTCCAAAATGAGGCACTGGCACTTGATGACCGTCGACCAAATTTGAACTAGTGTTTTTTTGCGAGGTTTGTAAGTGAGTAACTAATTGATGACCAAAAAAATCCCAATCAATCCAATGGCTAGATTCTCTGCCCTTGTTTAAGCCAAGAACATTGCCATAAAAATCGTTGGCTGCAATTAAACAAGTAACTGGTATTGCTAAATGAAAGGGCGACAACATAGTTATTGAAATTAATTTAGAATTGTTGTAAAATTGATTATTCAACATTAAACCTTATTTTTTGTCAAACAAAAATGCCGCCTATTTTTATTTTATTGTGTTTATCAATTTTTTTTGTTGGTTGCACTCAAAAAAATGCACCCATCGTTGATCGTAGCAAAATAAAATATACCAAGCAAAATGTTTTAAATAAAAACAAATATAAAAATCTCAAAAATATTGCTATTGCACACAATGAAATCAAGGTTCAACCCAAAGAAAATCTATATAGTATCGCTAGAAATTATAATATTTCTCCAAAAGAATTAATTGAGCTCAATAAATTACAAGAACCCTATCAATTAAAAGTTGGCGATAAATTAATTATTCCGTCTGCTGTGGCTGAAAATACAAAAAACACTCAAGCAACTGAAAAAAATGCAATAAAATCTTTAAATGAGCCACAAAAAAACTCAATTTCTGTGCAAGAAAACATCAATAAAAAAGCCAAGCAAGCAGGCACCACTCTTACAATCAACAATCAACAAGCAAAATTAAATATTTCTGCTACTGCCAACAATTTTACTTTTCCTAAATTGATTTCTAGCAAAGATTATGGCTTTATTTGGCCTGTGGATAGTGGCATTATTATTTCGCGATTTGGGCCTAAAAATGCCGGTTTTTATAACGATGGCATCAACATTCAAACCGCCGAAGAATCGCCGGTAAAAGCAATAAACAATGGTGTGGTTGCCTATGTTGGCAACGAACTAAAAGGTTATGGAAATTTGGTGATTATCAAACATCAAGAAAATTGGATTAGTGCCTATGCTCATCTAAAAAATTTTAGTGTAAAAAGAGGGCAAAAAATTACTCAAGGTCAACAAATTGGCAAGGTTGGTAAAGATAACAAAAACAACAAATCACAAATTTATTTTGGCTTAAGAAAAAACAAAACTGCAGTTAATCCCGAAAGCTATTTATGATAAGAAATTTTTTTTACTCAATATTTTTGCATTTGTTGTTGTGTTTGATGGCTTTTTTTTTCTTTTGGCAACATCAAAAAGAGCAAAAAAAAGAGCCAAAAATTAGTGTTACCAGTGTTGTTTTTATGCAAGAAAAAAGTAATAAAAACAATCAGAGAATTATGCCAGCTCAAGAAAAACCACCAGAAAAACCACCAGAAATTCGCTCAGAACCAATACCAGAGCCAATACCAGAGCCCAAAAAAGCTGAACCAAAGCCCGAGCCCAAAAAACCCGAAAAAAAACCAAAACCCGAAACAAAAACTATCAAAAAAGACATAACTAAAAGTTTAAAACCCCCTGCTTTGCCCAAAGTTTTGTCCAAAGTTCCGCCCATAATAGAAAATATAATAGAAACTAAACAGCCACAAGAAAAACCTAAAGAAACTATTGCAGAAAGCATTTCTCCACCAGCTCCTATTGTTGCCAAAAAAATAGAGCCAGCCCCAGAAAATATGCCAAAAACAGAAGAAGCGGTCGGCATTATTAATTTGCAAGTAACCCAACAAGATATCGAAAAACAACAAAATTCTACTTTGTCTAAACGAGAAACTTTTAATATTCAAGCCCAGTTTCGGGTCTGTTATCAAAGAGCTTTGGCAGAAAGCAAACAGAAGCCCATGGCACCGATTATTGTCAAAATCAATTTAAATAAAGAGGGCTACATCACCACCAACCTAGATAATATAATTGATAAAGTGCAATATCAGCAGAATCAAAATTATAAAAACAGCATTGATAATGTGAAAAAGATGATTGAATTTTGCAATCCTATTGTTAATCTTGCTAAAGAAAAATATGCGATATGGCAAGAAATTGTTTTACAACTTAACGAAAATAATAATTTATGACCAACAACCTACCAAGATGGAATTTATCCGATCTTTATTTATCAAGTGCCGATCCACAAATTGAGCTTGATTTTGCCGCTATCACCGAGCAAATTGATGCGCTTACAGCTTTTGCTTATCAAAAAATCGCCCAACTAAGCCCAACACAGCTTAACGAGGTGTTAAACGATTATCAAAAAATTTTTCAAAAAATCAGCAAAATTAGTTGTTTTGCCTATTTGCAATATAGTTGCAACCTAAATAATCAGCAGGTGTTAAGTTTTTTTCAAAATACCCAAGAAAAAGTAGCCACTTTTTCAAGAGATTTGGTTTTTGTGGTCAACGAAATATCGCAATTAAGCCTAGACACACTGCAAAATCTAAGTAAACAGCCACAATTAGAGCATTTTCAAGCATTGTTAAACGACATTATTTTTGCCAAACCCTATCAACTAAACGAACAGCTCGAAAAGTTTAATATCGACAAAAACATCACTGGCAAAAATGCCTTTCTGCGATTATTTGATGAAACCATCAACAATTTAAAATTTGACTATCAAGAGCAAAAATTAAATTCGAGTCAAATTTTTAATTATCTGCAAAACCCTAACCAAGAAGTCAGAAAAGAAGCCTCGCAAAGCATTGCCAAAGTTTTTGCAGAACATCATAAAACTTTTACTTTTATCACCAACATTTTAGCCAAAGATAAACAAGTGCAAGATGCTTGGCGAGGCTATAAAAGCCCCATTTCGCAACGAAACACCGACGAATTTTTGCCAGATGTAGTAGTTGATTTAATGGCAACAACTATCAAAAAAAACTTTGCCAAAACTTCGCATCGCTATTATCGGCTAAAAGCAAAAATTTTAAACCTACCAAAGCTTGAATTTTATGACAGAAATGCTCCTTTGCCCTATCAAACACAGCAAAAAATCAGTTGGCAAGAGGCAAAAGAAATTGTGCTGAATGCTTTTGGTGGGTTTTCGTTGCAAATGCAAGAGTTGGCAAACAAATTTTTTGTCAACAACTGGATCGATGCCGATGTTTATGATGGCAAAGAGTCGGGGGCTTTTGCTCACCCTTGTACACCCGATACACACCCTTATGTTTTGCTAAACTACCAGCAAAACAGCAGAGATGTGGCAACTTTGGCTCACGAACTTGGGCACGGAGTGCATCAAATTTTAGCGGGAAAACAGGGCTATTTTCAATCGCAAACTCCACTCACTTTGGCAGAAACCGCCTCTATTTTTGCCGAAGAGCTGGTTTTTCAACATATGTTGCAAAAAACTTCGGCAAAAAATGAAAAAATCGCCCTCATTGCCAATAAAATAGAAGATATCATCAACACTGCTATTCGACAAATTGCCTTTTTGGAGTTTGAAAAAAAAGTGCATTCTGCCCGAGCACTAGGCGAGCTTTCGGCAGAACAAATTTGCCAGTTTTGGCTCGAAATTCAGCAAGAAAGCTTGGGTGATGCCTTTAATTTTCATGAAAACTATCAATATTTTTGGTGCTATATTCCGCATTTCATTCATAGCCCGTTTTATGTTTATTCTTATGCTTTTGGCTATTGCTTGGTAAGTTCGCTGTATAGTGTTTATGAAAACAGCCAAGTTGCTAATTTTGTCGAAAAATATCTCGCAATGCTAAGTGCAGGTGGCACCAAAAGGCACAACGAATTGTTAGGCGAATTTGGTTTATCAATGCACCACGAAAGCTTTTGGCAACAAGGCTTAAACAGGCTGATTGGCTACATCGATATGCTCGAGGAATTAGTTTAAGATTTGTTCCTCACATTTTTATAGCTTCCAAAATATAATCTAAGCACGAAACAAGGGGTTTTTACCCCTTGTAAAACAAAAGTTTCACAAAAAATAAAGTTTATTTAAAAAAGCACTTGACAATTAAAAATAATTATATATCGTTGTATTAATTAATTTTTATTAACACTTAATTTTTTATATTTATGTC
>CANNFC010000079.1:0-4972 GCA_947503755.1 Rickettsiales bacterium
TATTAGTGTCTGCTTATTTATAATTTTTAAAACAACCTTTAAAACAATTAAAACAATCTTAATTTACATTTATATGAATCAAGAAAAATTTACCGACAAAGCTCAGCAAATGCTGGGCGATGCTCAAAAGATTGCTCTTAATTTTTCTCATCAAAAAATTTCGGTCGAACATCTTTTGCAAGCAATGTTGCAAGACGAAGATCGGCTGGTAGAAAAAATCATTGCTTTATGCGATGGCAATATCAAAATGTTGCAACTAGAACTTGTTGATTTGTTAAAAAATATTTCGCAAGTAAGCGGGCAAAATGTCGCTCCTGGTCTGGCTGTTGAGCTGGCGAGAGTTTTGGCTTTGTGCGAAAAAATTGCCAATCAATATCAAGATCAATTTGTGTCGGTAGAAATTTTGTTGCAAGCCATGGCAGAAGATGCCAACAACAATGTTGGCAAAGCTTTGAAAAATGCCGGAATTAGCCTTGTTGCTCTCAAAGAGGCGATTAAAAAAATGAGAAATGGCAAAAAGGTCGATTCTGCCTCTGCCGAAAGCACTTATCGTTCTCTTGAAAAATTTGCTCAAAATCTCACTTTACAAGCCAAAGAGGGCAAAATTGATCCTGTAATTGGTCGAGACGATGAAATCAGAAGGGCAATGCAGGTTTTGTCGAGAAGAACCAAAAATAATCCGGTGTTAATTGGGCATGCAGGGGTTGGCAAAACCGCCATTGTTGAGGGCTTGGCGAGCAGAATTGTCAACGGCGATGTGCCGGATAGTTTAAAAAATAAAAAAATTATGGCTCTTGATATGGGGGCATTAATTGCCGGAGCCAAGTTTCGCGGTGAATTTGAAGAGCGATTAAAAGCGGTGCTAAACGAAGTTGAAAATAGCGAAGAAATTATTTTGTTTATCGATGAATTGCATTTGTTGATTGGGGCTGGCAAAACTGATGGGGCGATGGATGCTTCGAACTTGCTAAAACCAGCTTTGGCAAGGGGTTCTTTGCATTGCATTGGGGCGACCACTCTTGACGAATATCGCAAATACATTGAAAAAGATCCTGCTTTAGCCAGAAGATTTCAGGCGGTCTACACCAAAGAGCCTTCGGTTGCCGAAACTATTTCGATACTTCGGGGTATTAAAGAAAAATACGAAGTGCATCATGCTATCAAAATTAAAGACTCGGCATTGGTGGCGGCCGCTGTGATGTCGGATCGCTACATTACCGATCGCTTTTTGCCAGACAAAGCAATAGATTTAATCGATGAAGCGGCTAGTGCTTTGAAAATTGAGGTTGATTCTAAGCCCAAAAACTTAGACGAGTTGGATCGTAAAATTATTCAGTTAAAAATAGAATTATCGGCACTAAAAAAAGAAGAAGATGCTTTATCGCAAGAAAAAGTTGCCAAAATTGGTGCAGAGCTTGTTGAGTTAGAAAAAAAATCAAGCGAAATCGGCTCGTTGTGGCAAATAGAAAAGGCGAAAAGAAATAAAATAAATCAATTGAAAAGCGAAATAAATCAAGCCAAATTTGAGCTAGAAAAAGCACAGCGAGAAGGCGATTTGGCTAGGGCTGCAGAAGTTAGTTATGGCAAAATTCCTGCTTTGCAAAAAGAATTGCAAGCCATTGAGAGCAGTGCCGAAAACCAGATGCTAAAAGAGGCGATTAACGAAGACGATGTGGCAAGTGTGGTGGCTAAAATTACAGGCATTCCGCTAGAAAAAATTTTGGCTAGCGAACAAACAAAATTATTAGATTTAGAAAAAACCCTTGCTATGCGAGTGATCGGTCAAGAAACCGCTCTTTCAGCAATTGCCAATGCGGTTCGTCGTTCAAGGGCGGGATTGCAAGATGGGCAAAAACCGATAGGTTCGTTTTTGTTTTTAGGGGCAAGTGGAGTTGGTAAAACCGAAGTTGCCAAGGCTTTGGCGGAGTTTTTATTTGATGATGAATCGGCAATTTTAAGAATAGATATGAGTGAATTTATGGAAAAGCATGCGGTTGCCAGGCTAATTGGTGCTCCTCCTGGATATGTTGGTTTTGAGCAGGGCGGAATTCTTACCGAAGCAGTAAGAAGAAGGCCTTATCAGGTGATTTTATTTGATGAAATTGAAAAAGCTCACAGCGATATTTTTAATTTACTGTTGCAGGTTTTAGATGATGGTAGGCTATCTGATTCTTTGGGAAATGTGGTGAATTTTAGCAACACCATTATTATTCTTACTTCTAATTTAGGTTCTCATTTTTTAAATAATATCAAGCCAGAAGATGCTAATTATTGCACCGAAAAAGAGTTGGCTTGTCAGCAAATTATGGGCGGTGTCAAGCAACATTTTCGCCCAGAATTTTTAAATAGATTAGATGAAATTGTTATTTTTAATCAATTATCGGCAAATAATTTAACACAAATCGTGGAAAATCAAATTGCTAAACTCAATAATCGTCTACAAAATCATCATTTACACATTATTTTAACAGCAGAAGCAAAATTATTTTTGGTGCAAAAAGGATACGATTTGCAATATGGTGCCCGACCTTTAAAAAGGCTGATGCAAAGCCAAATTGAAAATTTATTAGCCAACGAAATTTTGGCAGGAAAAATTAGCAAAGAAGCTACGATTTTAGTGGATCTAAACCAGCAAAGCAATAGTTTGATGATTAAGGTGCAATAACAAATGCAAAATGTCGCAAAAAAAATTGTGTAAATTATTTTTTTATTGGCAAAAAAATGCCAACCAAGCATTGATTTTACTGTATCTAAAAAAAGTTTAAATTTTTTTATAAAACTTGTTGACATTTTAAAAAACATCAATCATAATATTGCTCCTACAAACGGGTTTTGAAAAAAAACTTTGTGAAGTAGAAAAAAAGTTTTAGCACGATTTAAATAGCTAAAACATCTAGCAGTTAAATGCTAGAAGACATCGTGAATAATTTGATATTAGAAAGAATACCGCATTTTAATTAAAGCAATTTAATTCAAAATGTATAATTCAAAATCTCAAGAAAAACCTTAATTTCTTTTACTCAAACACAAGAAACACAGAATTGATTTGCAAATTAATTCTGCACATAGATTTGGATAAATAAGCAAAATAAGGGCATTCGATGGATGCCTTGGCATAGAGAGCCGAAGAAGGACGCGACAGGCTGCGATAAGCTTGGGGTAGTTGTCAATAAACTTTGATCCCAAGATCTCCGAATGGGGTAACCCGCTTTCTTTTAGAAAGCATCAATAACTGAATTCATAGGTTATTGAAGATAAACCTAGGGAACTGAAATATCTAAGTACCTAGAGGAAAGGACATCAACAGAGACTCCGTTAGTAGTGACGAGCGAACGCGGAACAGGCCAGTCTTAGAGAATTGTTAATTAGAATAACCTGGAAATGTTAACTACAGTGGGTGATAGTCCCGTATAAGTAAAAACAATTTTTTAAGCAAGAGTAGGGCGGGACACGTGAAATCCTGTCTGAAATCACTTTAATGTGGGGGGTGGACCAGTTCATCCAAGCCTAAGTACTCCTCTATGACCGATAGTGAACAAGTACCGTGAGGGAAAGGTGAAAAGAACCCCGATAAGGGGAGTGAAATAGATACTGAAATCGAATGCCTACAAGCAGTCAGAGCCGGAATGCCGGTGATGGCGTACCTTTTGTATAATGGGTCGGCGAGTTAATTTTGTTGTGCAAGCTTAAGCCGTAAAGGTGTAGGCGTAGCGAAAGCGAGTCTTAATAGGGCGATTAAGTACAGCGAATTAGACCCGAAACTAGATGAGCTAGTCATGGCCAGGTTGAAGGTAGGGTAACACCTACTGGAGGACCGAACACGTAACTGTTGCAAAAGTTTGTGATGAGCTGTGATTAGGGGTGAAAGACTAAACAAATCTAGATATAGCTGGTTCTCTGCGAAATCTATTTAGGTAGGGCGTCATATAATTACTATTGGGGGTAGAGCACTGTCAAGGCTAGGGGGTCCAAAAGACTTACCAAACCTTAACAAACTCCAAATACCAATAAGTTCAGTATGGCAGGCAGACAGCGGGTGCTAAGGTCCGTTGTCGAGAGGGAAACAGCCCAGACCATCGTCTAAGGTCCCTAAATTATCACTAAGTGGGAAAGGAAGTGAAGAAGCCAAAACAACCAGGAGGTTGGCTTAGAAGCAGCCATCCTTTAAAGAAAGCGTAATAGCTCACTGGTCTAAATAAGCTTTTTTGCGCCGAAAATGTAACGGGGCTAAAGTGATATACCGAAGACATGGGCTTACTGCATAGTGCAGATAAGCGGTAGCAGAGCGTTGTGTAAGTCTGTGAAGGTGAACCGTTAGGTTTGCTGGAGATATCACAAGTGAGAATGCCGACATGAGTAACGATAAAACGAGTGAAAAACTCGTTCGCCGAAAATCCAAGGTTTCCTGTTTAAAGTTAATCTGAGCAGGGTTAGTCGAATCCTAAGGCGAGGCTGAAGAGCGTAGTCGATGGCAATCAGGTTAATATTCCTGAACCAGAGGGTGAGTGACGGAGTTTACTATTTTGTGTTTGCTTACGGATTGTAAGTGCAAAATAGTTGCTTCCAGGAAATAGCCCCCTCGTTAAGTTCGTACCAAAACCGACACAGGTGGATGGGTTGAAGATACCAAGGCGCTTGAGAGAACTACACTGAAGGAACTAGGCAAAATGCATCCGTAACTTCGGGAAAAGGATGGCCTTCTTTGGGCAACCAAAGAAAGGTGGCACATAAATGGGGGTAGCGACTGTTTAACAAAAACACAGGGCTCTGCTAAATCATTAAGATGATGTATAGGGTCTGACGCCTGCCCGGTGCTGGAAGGTCAATTGATGGAGTGAGAGCTCTTGATCGAAGCCCCAGTAAACGGCGGCCGTAACTATGACGGTCCTAAGGTAGCGAAATTCCTTGTCGGGTAAGTTCCGACCCGCACGAATGGCGTAACGACTTCCCCTCTGTCTCCAGTGTAGACTCA
>CANNFC010000080.1:0-4462 GCA_947503755.1 Rickettsiales bacterium
TAACTTCTGTAATCTTTATTTATTTTAATATATTCTTCGTTAAGGTCGCAAGTCCAGGCAACAAATGAGGCATAACCTAAACCTAAATTAACAGTGATTTTTACTTCGTTGCCAGTTAAATATTGATGCACGAGCTTTTCAACATAATCGGGGTGTTTGGTGCCTTGCAAGGTGAGAGGATGGTCGCCAATTTTAACCAATAAAGTTTCGGGCGAGGCTTCTTGGCACGATTTGCCTACTGCCATCACAATTCTGCCCCAGTTTGGGTCGGCTCCTGCGATGGCGGTTTTTACTAAAGGCGAATTGGCGATTGCCATTGCCACTTGTTTGGCTTGTATTTTGTTGCTGGCTCCTTCTACTGAAATTTCGATGAGTTTTTTTGCCCCTTCGCCATCAACCACAATCAGTTTGGCTAAGTCGAGCATTAACTCGCCTAGGGCTTGCCGAAAAGAATGCAGGTGAGAGTTGTGAGAATCGTTGATTTCGTGATGTTTGGCGGTTTTGGTGGCAAATAACAAAACGGTGTCGTTAGTTGATTGATCGGAATCAACGGTGATAGCATTAAAGCTGTTTTCGTTGGCTTCTTGCAAAAGTTGTTGTAAAGTGTTTGGGCAAATATTGGCATCGGTAAAAATGAAAGCTAACATTGTTGCCATATTTGGGGCAATCATACCAGAACCTTTAGCAAAACCAATAAGACTTACATTTTTGCCTTCGATGTCGCAAAATTTGGTGATTAATTTTGGTTTGGTGTCGGTGGTTAAAATTGCCAAAGAAGCCTCTTGCCAAGCCTGTTGAGTGTTGCTTAAATTGTTGCATAACGAGGGCAGGGCATCAATTATTAACTGCTGGTTGAGTTGCTCGCCAATTACACCAGTTGAAGCAACAAAAACTTCTTCGGGATGGCAGTTTAGTTGAGTTGCCACCGCTTGGGCAGTTGATTTTACTACCTCTTCGCCTTGTTTGCCTGTAAAAGCATTAGCATTGCCAGCATTAACAATAAGTGCCCTAGCCGTTTTTTGGGCCGTTTTTTGGGCCGTTTTTTTGTTGAGGTTTTGTTTGCACCACACCACAGGGTAGGCAGGCATAGAAGAGTTGGTAAAAACACCAGCCACATTAACCGCAGAACAAAAAGAAATAAGCAAAAGATCGTTGCGATTTTTATATTTAATACCGCAGTTAATGCTGGCTAGTTTGATGTTTTCAAGCATATTTTAGATGAGATTAAGATTTTGCATTTCTTGTTTAATTTTTTGTTGCGATTCTAAAGTTGGCAAAACCAAAGGTAAACGAATTTCGGGCTGGCATAAACCAAGTAAACTGCAAGCATATTTTATGGGTCCCGGATTGGTTTCGCAAAACATTGCAGAATGTAAAGTGGTGAGTTTATCTTGAATTTTTAGAGCCTCTGGATAGTTATTGCCTGCGGTTGCTTGTTGCAGTTGAGAAACTAATTTTGGTGCAATGTTGGCAGTAACCGAAATGATGCCGTTGCCACCCATAGCATTAAAACCAAGGGCGGTGCCTTCATCGCCCGATAAATATAAAAAATCTTTGTTGATTAATTTTCGTAAACTAGCAATTCTTAACAAATCGCCAGTGGCATCTTTTATGCCAACAATATTTTCAAGTTGTGCCAATTTGGCAATAAGTGCATCGGATATGTTAATAACAGATCGACCCGGAATGTTGTAGATAATTAAAGGAATATCAAGTTTATTTAAAGCAGAAAAATGTTGATAAATGCCTTCTGGTGTTGGTTTATTATAGTAAGGTGCCACCACTAAGCACGAATCAACCCCAACTTTTTTGGCATTTTTGGTAAATTCTATTGCCTCGGCAGTAGAATTTGAGCCTGTTCCCGCCATAACTTTTATTTTGTTTTTGGCGGTAGCAACACTAATTTCGATTAACATATTATGTTCGTCAGAAGAAAGAGTGGGCGACTCTCCTGTGGTGCCACACGGCACAATGCCATCGATGCCGTTGGCAATTTGTGTTTCAATAATTTTTACAAAACTATCGACATCTATTTTATTTTGAGAAAAAGGAGTGATTAGAGCGGTATATGTATTAGTTGCCATAAATTTTAAGATAATGAGTTATTGTTTCGGTTAAGCGATCGATAAAACTTTTAGAAGGAGAAAAGCCTAATTCATTAAAACTATCGTTATTATTGATAGCATATCTAAAATCATGACCAGCTCTATCTTGCACAAATTTAATTTGTTGCTGATAAGAAATATTATTAGATCTTGATTTTAGTTTGTCAAGAATTAAGCAAATTTGTTTAGCAATATCAAGATTAGTAAATTCGCAACCGCCACCAAACAAATAAGTTTCACCAATTTCGCCTTTTTTTAGGGCAAGATCGATGCCGTGGCAATGGTCGGCGACAAAAATCCAGTCGCGAATATTTAAGCCGTTGCCATAAATTGGAATATCTTTATTTTGCAAGCAACAGCGAATAATGGTGGGAATTAGTTTTTCTTGATGTTGAAATGGGCCAAAATTATTAGAGCAATTAGTGATAATAGTTGGTAGTTTAAAAGTTTCAAACCATGCTCGAACCAAATGATCAGAAGATGCTTTTGAAGCAGAGTAGGGCGAGTTTGGTTGATAGCGACTATGCTTGGTAAACTGCGGATCTGTTAATGATAAAGAGCCAAAAACTTCATCGGTTGAAACATGTAAAAAACGAAAATCTGGTTTGTTGTTTTGTTTATGATATTGCAAAGAAGCCTGCAATAAACTGTAAGTGCCGTTGATGTTGGTTTGAATAAAAATTTCAGAAGATCTAATAGAGTTATCAACATGGCTTTCGGCGGCAAAATTTATTAAATAATCAATTTGATATTGTTCTAATAAATTTTGCACCAAAGATTGATTATTGATGCTATTTTCAACAAAAACATAATTAGCAGAATTTGCCACCGCTTCAACATTTTTAGGGTTGCCAGCATAGGTAAGGCTATCGAGATTAACCACAAAATTGCCACTTTCAACTTGCTTTTTTACAAAATAACTACCAATAAAACCACAACCGCCTGTAACTAAAATTTTTTTCATATTCTTAAAATGTGTTATTTGAGTTTTGATATTGTAAAAAAGTTGGTAAAGATAAATCTTTGCTAGACACTATTGGCTGATCTTGGTTATGAATTGGCCAAGAAATATGTAAAGTGCTATCATTAAAGAGAATTCCGCCATCTCCACTTGCTGAATATTGATTATCAACTTTATAAAGAACATTGGCAGGTTGATTGCCTAAAACACAAAAACCATGAGCAAAACCAGCAGGAATATAAAGCATTTTACCATCTTGACCATTAAGTTCAACAGAAAAATGTTTGCCAAAAGTTGGAGAATTTTTTCTTATATCAACCGCCACATCAAGAATAGAGCCACTTATACAGCTTACCAATTTTGTTTGGCTAGGATTTTGCTGATAATGCAAACCTCTAATAACATTTGGCAAAGAAAAAGAATGATTATCTTGCCAATATTGTGTTGGCAAGCCAAGATCGGCAAAAGTTTTTTGATTAAATCTTTCAACAAAAAAACCTCGATTATCGTGATATATTTTAAGTTGAATAATTTTTAAATCTGGCAAAGTTGTGGGAAATATTTGCATAGTTAATTAAATTAAATTTTCATCACTCAAATAAAAATTCTAAAAGCTTATTTTTTAGATGCAATTATTTTATTAAACAAAAATCTCAAAAATCTATTTTTCTCATAATGAATATTATGTTAACTAAAATATAGACAGGCCTATATTTTACTCAACATAATATTTTGTCTTATCTAAAAATATAAAATTGCATTAAAAATTAAAGAAATAAAACTATATGGAAAATAACACTTACCAAGAGCAATTTTATATTTTTAGTAAAGAAAAAACAACAAAAATTGTTAAAGATTTTATTAAAAACAATTCTAATAAAATTTATGATTTATTTGAATTAGAAAATAATGGATTGCAAGAAAGTTTACAAGATTATAAAATTTGCCAAGATATTTTTGAAAATCAACTTTTTAAAAAACCCTATGAAGTTATTGAAAAAGATAATAAGGTTACGATAACAAATAATTTGCTTAATTGTTTGTTAAATATCAAACCTGAAAAATCAAATATATCAAAATCACAAGCAAAAAATACTATTGAAAATTTTTTAAATTCTAAAAATATTGCAGGTGAGATTGATGATTTTTTTATTATTAGCAGAACTTATTTAAGAAAAATGATATCACAATTTGTTGGAGCTATTAACTATGATTTAAAAAATTATAACATTATAAATGTTTTTAAATTAAGAGAGCAAATTACAAATAGGGACTGTTGCATCCCTTTTTTTAAAATAGCATTTTTCTCAAAATATTTGTTGCATTATAATAGCTACAAAGCTATAATTTATATAGCTTTGTAGCTATTATAATTGTATCTTTTTATGCATTTTTT
>CANNFC010000081.1:0-4428 GCA_947503755.1 Rickettsiales bacterium
CCATTAAAATAACTTTATGACTATTTTATCTGATAAAACCATAACACAACTGGTTAAACAACACAATATGATAGAGCCTTTTGTTGAGCAACAAATAAGGTTTAATCAAGCAGGAGAAAAAATTATTTCTTATGGTAATTCTTCTTATGGCTACGATTCTAGAGTTGCCGATGAGTTTAAGGTTTTTACTAACATCGATTCTGCTATTGTTGATCCTAAAAATTTTTCTGAAAATAGTTTTGTGAATAGAAAAACCGATGTTTGCATTATTCCGCCCAATAGTTTTGCCTTGGCAAGAACGGTTGAATATTTTTCTATTCCAGAAGATATTTTGGTGATTTGTGTTGGCAAATCAACCTATGCAAGGTGCGGTATTATTGTTAATGTAACCCCGCTTGAGCCTGGTTGGGAAGGGCATGTTACTTTAGAATTTTCTAATACCACACCTTTGCCTGCCAAAATTTATGCTTTCGAAGGTGCTTGTCAATTTTTATTTTTTAAAGGCGATTTACCTTGCCTTAACCCCTATAACAAAAGGCAAGGAAAATATATGAAACAAACTGGGGTTACTTTACCAAAGGTATAATATAATGTTCTTTTTGTTAAAAAATTTTAGCACCATTCTTTTTTTGTTTGCTTGTTTTTGTTGTCAAATAGCAAAAGCCAACACTAATCAAGCAAATTCTCAAGCAGAAAATGTTGCTCAAAATTATGTAACTTTGCCAACTTATGGCACTCAAGATTTAATCAACACTTTAAATGTTCCTGTCAATCCCGATAGTTTTTTAGCAAAAAATCAACAAATCAATAACAATTTTAATCAAAATTTATTTAAAATAAACACCGAAGAAAGCCTTTTAAACAAAATTTATGCCCAAAAAAAATCAGAAGCTCTCGACCCATATATTGTTATACAAACTCCAAAAATAGAAACCGAATTCAACAAAAAATTATCACCTTACGAGCCAAAAACTCCCACACCAGCGAGATTTTTTTTAACCGACCTATCTATGCCAGAAAACTTTGGCAAAACCAATAATTTAGCTAAAAAAACCGGCTCTTTTTATCGAGCTTTTGGTGAGATTATTTTTATTCAAGGCAATATTTCTGATTCTTTTGGAGTGCCAATTAGCAATGTGGTGGTCGAAATTTGGCACACCAATTCGGCAGGAAAATATCATACTTTACTAGAAAAAAACAGTGAATTTTTTGATAAATATTTTAATATGTCTGGGCGAACCATAACCGACAATTTAGGTAATTATCATTTTATTACCGTGATGCCCGGAAGCTATTCTGGCAGGGCTCCGCACATTAATTTTAATGTTTATCATCCAAAGTTTGGCAAACTTGAAACCGAAATGTATTTTATTAATCACCCGCAAAATCAAACCGATTATCAATATCTTGCCTATACAAATCAAGAGCGAGATTTGCTTACCGCCGATGTTCGAACTATTGATTTTATTGATCCAGAAGCCATAAAATTATGCACTTTTAACCTTGTTATGAAGGGTATTCATCAATTTAAAAAATTCTAAATAATGCAACATAAATCGCAAAGACAGCTACAAATGGGCGAAAATCTCAAAAGAATTTTGGCAGAAATTTTTTTGAAAAATAATTATTCTTCAATTAATGGCAATATCACCACAATTTTAGAAGTAAGTATGAGTCCCGATCTAAAAAATGCTAGAGTATTTATCGATGTTTTTGGCAATAATGCCACTCATATTGTTGAAAAATTAAATAAATTAGTTCCTAATATTCGCCATCAAATCGCCAAAAAACTTACTGCCAGAACGATTCCCGAATTATCTTTTGTGCTTGACGAAACTTATAAAAATGCCAATCATATTGAGCAATTGTTAAAACAAGAAAATCCCGATTTAAAGCCTCAAAATAAACTATGAAACAACTCGCTATTTTAGGTTCTACCGGCTCTATTGGTTATAGCACTTTAAGTTTGGTTAGGCAAAATCCTCATCTTTTTGCGGTAAAATGTTTGGTTGCTCAAAACAATTGGCAATTACTTGCTAAACAAGCTATTGAATTTCAGCCAGAGGTTATTGTTATTGAAAACGAAGAACATTTTGCTTGCTTAACACAAGCCACACCAAAACATATAAAAGTTTTGGCAGGTAAGCAAGCGATGCTTGATGTTTTAAAAAATAAATATCATCTGGTAATTTTAGCCATTGTTGGCATTGCTGGTTTGTCGCCAACTATCACTGCAATTAAAGCTGGCAACGATCTTGCTTTGGCAAATAAAGAATCTTTAGTTTGTGCTGGTAATTTAATTATGAGCTTGGCAAAAACTCACAACACTAAAATATTGCCACTTGATTCTGAGCACAATGCTTTGTGGCAAATTTTTCAAAACAATGAAAAAGATGTAGCCAGCATTGTTCTTACTGCTTCTGGTGGCCCTTTTTTAAATTTTACTGGTGACATCAAGCAAATCACCAAAAAACAAGCAACCCAACATCCAAATTGGCAAATGGGCGAAAAAATATCAGTTGATTCGGCGACAATGGTAAATAAAGGGCTCGAAGTGATTGAGGCTTATTATTTATTTCAAGTACAAGCTTCGCAAATTGAAGTGTTGATTCATCCCCAGTCAATTGTGCATGCTATGGTTCATTATATCGACGGTGCCAGCATTGCTATGTTAAGCAAGCCAGATATGCAAATTTCTATCAGTTATGCTTTAAATTTTCCGCATCGAGTTTTGCAAACCCAACAAAAATTAACTCTATCGCAATTGTCTAATTTGCAATTTTTAGCGGTTGATGAAAAAAAATATCCAGCATTTAAATTATGCCAACAAGCCTTACAGCAACAAGAGTCGGCTTTAATTGCTTTAAATGCTAGCAACGAAGTGGCGGTGGCTAGTTTTTTGCAAGAAAAGTTAGCTTTTTGGCAAATACCTTTGGTAATTGAAAAAACTCTCAATACCATCAAAACAAGCAATTATTCTTCTCTTGAAGAAATATTAGCAATCAATCAACAATGTTGCGAATTGGCAACAAAAATTATTACTACATTATGAGTGCTTTAGTTTCTATTATTTTACATAATTTTTTATCATTTTTAGCGATTATGTCAATAATCGTTTTTCTGCACGAATTTGGGCATTTTATTGTTGCCAGATTATGTAAGGTGAGGGTGCTTGAATTTTCTATTGGCTTTGGTAAAAAACTTTTTGGCATCACCGATAAACACGGCACCGAGTGGCAAATAAGGTTGCTTCCTTTTGGTGGTTTTGTAAAAATGTATGGCGATCGCAATATGGCTTCTTTGCCAAATTACGATCAGTCTATCGAACTAAAATCGGCAAAAGATGCCTTTATCAACAAAAATGTTTATCAACGAATCGCCATTGTAATTGCTGGCCCTATTGCTAATTTCTTATCTGCTATTGTTATTTTAACTATGCTTTTTAAAGTTTATGGTATGCAACAAACCAGCACTTTGATTGATAAAGTGCTCGAAAATTCTCCTGCTCAAATTGCTAACATAAAAATTAACGATCAAATTTTGGCAATCAATAACAAAAAAATGCAAACTTTTAGTGATGTTGCCAATTTTATTGCCATTAGCACCGAACAAGAGTTAATTTTTACAATATTGCGAGATAATCAAACAATCGATGTTGCGGTTAAACCAATTTTGCAAGAGAAAAAAAACTATTTCGACGAAGTTCATAAAGCAAGATTTGTTGGCATCGGATCTTCTCACACACAAACTATCACTTTTTCGTGGCTTGCCAGTTTTAAACAAGGAATAATCGAAACTTACGATCTTTCTGCTACCATTTTATTGGGAGTGAAACAGCTTCTTTTTGGGCAAAGATCAATCACCGAAATTAATGGCCCAGTAAAAATTGCTAAATACTCTGGCAAAACTGTGCAATATGGCATTGTTGCTGTACTGTGGTTTGTTGCCCTTATTTCGGTAAATTTGGGCATTATGAATCTTTTGCCAGTGCCAGTTTTAGATGGCGGGCACTTGCTTTATTATGTTTTGGAGGCTATTTTTGGCAAACCAATTCCTATGAAAATACAAGAATTTGGCAATAAATTAGGAGTTAGTTTTTTGTTTTTTTTGATGTTAATGGCAACATACAACGATATCGCAAGTTTTTTTAAAATTTAGAAGTTATTTTATATGGAAAAATCATTTATAAATAGCAATTTAATAAAATTGTTAGAAAAATTTGGGTTTGAAAATAGTCGGTCAAGCTTAGAAGATTCTCAATCAGAAGATGCTGTAAAATTTATTATTCCAGATGATTCTTGTTTTGGTCGAATTTTAAACAACCAAAAAGTTAAAGATTTTTTAAAAGAAGAAGATGTTAAATGGCGAGAATTATTAAATCAAAAGGAGTCGGAAACCCCAGCTTTTGCGGATCTTGCTAGACTTTCT
>CANNFC010000082.1:0-4111 GCA_947503755.1 Rickettsiales bacterium
ATCTTCTGTGGCAGGTGCTATTCGTGTTGGTCTTGGTGCCGCATCTTCTGGGGCAGGTGCTATTCGTGTTGGTCTTGGTGCCGCTATATCTTCTCCTCGTTTTAGAGAGACGGTTCGTAATTCAATAGGAGATGGGCCAACAAGACTTGTTTCTGGCATAAAAGGAGGGGTATCTTTAGCTTTAGCGACTCCTCCAATTCAAGTTCCGCTATCATTTGTTGCCGGTGTTATTGGCGCTGCAATAGGCGCTTCCTCTGGTGCAGCATCTGGTGTGGCAACTGGTGCGAGAAGTGGCTATGATTTTATTGCAGATTCAAACTCACCGCTTTATACAAGCAGATTCGCTCCGTTTTATTCGTCACAAGAAATGCAAGAAGTTGGCAAAGGTGGCAAAGGTGGCAAAGGTGGTAAAGGTGGCAAAGGTTCTATTGACGAGAGTGCTGGTAGTGATGATGTTGGTGGTCATTCTGGCAAAGGCCATTTTCATGGTGATGATGATGTTGCTAGGGAAACACATGCACGAGTAGTACCTCCAGTAGTACCTCCAACTGATGATTAGAGCCTGATTAAAAAAACTTTACTTTTATTTTTTATATGATGTAATACCATTTTACTCAGTATAAAAATATTAACCACACCAATTTTTAAACCCCACAGTGTCTAACGAAAAAAACCAAATAATTGCCGTTTTGCAATTAATTCGCACCGAAAAAATAGGTTCTATCACCTTTTTTAAACTGCTTAACAAATATGGCACCCCACAAAATATTGTGGCCAATTTGCATAACAATTCGCAATATAATTTTAACCTTACCCCTGCTCATCTTGCTTTAGAAGAATATCAAAAAACCATCGATATCGGTGCTAATTTTATTTTATATTCAAGCAGTTTATATCCCGAGCTATTGCAACAAATGCCCGATAAACCGCCAATTCTCACAGTTTTAGGCAATATCGATTTGCTAAAAAGACCAAAAATTAGCATTGTTGGCCCCAGAAATTCTTCTCATAACGGCAATTATCATGCCAAACAATTTGCCAAAGTTTTAGGCGACAATGGTTTTGTGTGTGTTTCTGGTCTCGCCAATGGAGTTGATACCGAAGTTCATAGGGCATCAATCATTTCGGGCACTATTGCAGTTTTGCCTTCTGGCATTAATGTTATCTATCCGCTCGAAAATAAAAATTTATATCAAGAAATCATCAAATATGGCTTGCTTGTTTCGGAGTTTGCCTATGGTTTTACTCCAAAATCTTACAGCTTTATTCAGCGAAATCGCATTGTTTCTGGCTTGTCTTTGGCAACTATTGTGGTAGAGGCAGGCATTTCTTCGGGCAGTTTGCTTACCGCAAGATTTGCTTTAGAGCAAAACCGCGAGGTTTTTGCGGTGCCGGGCTCTATTTCTGATCCGCGATATTATGGCACCAATCAACTTATTAAACAAGGTGCCAATATTTTAACTTCAATTAACGATGTTTTAACTAGTTTTAACATTTCTAACATTGTTAAAGAAGAAAAAAAAATAAAAACTCAACACATTGCTTATTTTGACAATCTATTAAGCGAACAAATACTGAATTATATTAACTTCAACCCCATCAGCATCGAAGAATTATTTAGAGTTTTTAAAGTGCCAATTCAAAAATTTAATGTCGCAATTGCTGAGCTAGAACTTCATAATAAAATTAAAATTCAATATAATAAAATCACCAAAATAATCTAAAAAATGCGACATTTTGTCTCACCAAGGTTGCAAAAATAGAATAATATTATTTTAACTCGAAAATTAACAGTTTATATTCTCAAAAAAGAGATCTTAACTTTGACTATTTTTCATATGAAAACCAAATTATTTTTACCATTTTTTTTGTTTGCCGTTAATTTTTCTGCCTATGCTCAAGAAAAACCAACCGCTTTGCCACAAATTATCGTGCAAGAACAGCAATCAATCACCGCTAACAACACTTTTTTTGCTCAGCAAAAAGCCAATCAAATCGCTGGTTCTGTGGCAATTATTGATAAAGAAGATTTTCAAAATAAAGCGAGCATCACAGTGCAAGATTTATTTTCTGCCACTCCGGGAGTTTTTGCCCAAAGCAAACAAGGTCAAGAGGCTCGGCTTTCGATTCGCGGCTCGGGCTTGTCGCGAAACTTTCATTTAAGGGGGCTAAATTTATACCAAGACGGCATTCCAATTAATTTAGCAGATGGAGCAACCGATTTTCAAAGCCTCGATCCGCTAGCTTTTAATCATATCGAAGTTTATAAAGGGGCAAATGCCTTGCATCTTGGTTCGGCAAGTTTGGGCGGTGCTATAAATTTTGTTTCGCCCACAGGTTATAATGCCAATAAGCTAGCATTAAGGGTTGAAGGTGGTGGTTTTGATACCAGAAGAACCCAAATAAGTAGCGGGCAGGTGCTTGGCAATGCCGATTATTATGTTTCGCTTTCTAATTTTAAAAGCACAGGCTATCGCAAACAAAGTAATCAATCCGACAGCAAATTGTTTAGCAATTTTGGTTATCGCCTGCACAAAAATCTCGAAAACAGAACTTATCTTAGTTTAATTAACAGCAAACTAGAATTACCAGGTGCTTTAACCAGAACACAACTCAATAACAACAGCAGTTCTGCCAATGCAAACAACATCAATAGTGGCCAAGAGCGAAATTTTAGCGAAATAAGATTAGCCAACAAAACCTCTTATCTTACCAGCAAAACCAGTAATAATTTTGGTGTGTTTGTGGTGAAAAAAAATCTTAATCACCCGATTTTTCAAGTAGTTTTACAAGATAGTATCAACTATGGTTTGTTTGCAGATAGCAAAATTAATTATCAACTTTTTAACAAAAAAAGCGATTTGCTTTTGGGTATAAATTTAGGCGAAGGTGTGGTTGATTCGCAAAGATTTGTCAACATTGCTGGTGCCAAAGGCAACAAAACTATGCAGGGCAACGAAAAAGCTCAAACAACTATGTTATTTGTTGAAAATAATTTACAAATTTTACCTAAAATTACTTTGGCAACTGGCTTGCAGGCGCTTTATCGCAAGCTCACTTATCAAGATAAATTTTTAAGCGATGGCAACCAAAGTGGTTTTCGAAAATATTATGGTTTTAGTCCAAAAGTTGGGGCAATTTATCAGGCTCAAGAAAATATGCAACTATATGGCAACATCAGCGGGGCTTATGAGCCACCAACTTTTACCGAGGCTAGGCAAACAACCTTGCCAGGCTTGGCAAATATTTCGGCCCAAAAATCTTATACAGCCGAAATTGGTTTGAGAAAAACCAAAAGTGATTTTAATTTCGATCTTACCGCTTATCGTTCTTATGTTAGAGATGAGTTAATATTATACACCGTGGCACCAAATGTGACACAAGCAATCAATGCCAAAAAAACTATGCATCAAGGTCTAGAATTGGCAACCGAAAATGTGTTGTTAAAAAATATTTTTGGCACAGATAATTTAACTCTAAAAAATGCCTACACTTTTAGCGATTTTCATTTTGTCAACGATGCAACTTATCAAAACAATAAAATACCGGGCAACCCAAGGCATTATTTATTTAGTCAATTAGTTTATAAACATAAAAATTCTTTTTTTATTTCACCTAATCTTGAAGCGGTTCCGCAAGGCATTGTTATTGATGCTAAAAATCAACATAAAAGTAAAAATTATGTTGCTTTTAGTTTAAATGCAGGCTTTGATCTTGATGATAATTTTAGCATTTTTGCCGAAGGTCGAAACTTATTTAACAAAAATTATAGTGGTGCGGTTGATGTTTTGTCGCAAGCCACAAGCAATAATGTTGCCGTTTATTATCCTGTCAGCCTTAGAGCCTTTTATTTTGGTCTAAAATATAAACTTTAATAATCTATTTTATACCATTTATACACAAAATAAAAAAAGGGAGTTTTTAGCTCCTAATTTTTTTTTATATAAAAATTAAAATTTAATTATCTGCTTAAAAAATAAAAATCTGCTTGACATTTAAAATTAATTCTATACCTTTCTGTTTCTAAATTTATTTTAGGAAAATAAATAAGATAATTAATCTTTTATAAAAAGGTGGTAATTATAAATGTCAGGAGAAGGTGAAAAATCAA
>CANNFC010000083.1:0-3972 GCA_947503755.1 Rickettsiales bacterium
AAATGATAAATATAAATAGCCACCACCAAAGCAAAAACTTGAGCCAACACCGCAAAAGCTCGCATTTGCAATAGTTGTTGCAGGTTTTTAGTTGGTGCCATAATGGAACTGTTGCATCCCAAATTATATTTTGCTTTATTTGCCATTTTTGGTATAAATTTCAGCTATTTTTAGCCAAATATGTTTATATAAGGCTAAGAATAGCCAAAATTTCTCCTCAAAACTAGCAAAAAATTAAAACAAATTTGGGATGCAACAGTCCCATAGTTTACAAAATTTTTTGCCATTTATCGGCTTTTTTATAAAAATGTTGTTTAGGAGTCAAGCTACTATTTTGTTGTTTTGCCATAAAAAAATAGCAGGCTTTGGCAAAATTGGCAACAAAGTTATTTTCTGGTGGCTGTAAAAACAACAAAACATCGGCATTATTGGTGTTTTCTGGCAGATGAGAAAGCAAAATTGGCTGCTGTTCTAAAACAAATTCTGTGTCTAAAATAGTGCAGTGCGGTAAAAATTTGTTTCGAGCAAAAGACCACAAAAAAGCATCAAATTCTGCGAGTTGTTGTTGATTTGGCAAAAAAAATAACGATTTTTTGCCGTCTTGCCAAATTTTATAAAGCAACAAGCCAAGAGATTTGTGTAAATCTTCTTCGACTTCGTAAAAAGTTATTTCGGTAGTCATAAAAAATCTTGAAATTCTAGCAAAATTTGTTGATATAATTCGCGTTTGAAATTAACAATTAAATCGATCAACTCTTCTTTATCAACCCACTGCCAACTAGAAAATTCTGGCTTATGAGTGACTAGATTTATTTGATTGTCATCGCCATAAAATTGGGCAAAATACCATCTTTGTTTTTGCCCGATATATCGCCCGCCCCAAAACTTTTTTTGTAAATTATAGGGCAGATTATAATAAAAATAATCGCTAGATTTTGAGATAATTTTGATGTTTTGTTCGACGATGCCTGTTTCTTCTTGCAATTCGCGAAAAACTGCCAAATCTTCTTTTTCGCCTTCATCTATGCCACCTTGAGGCATTTGCCAAGCATTAGAATGATTATCGATTCTTTTGCCAACAAAAATTTTTTTTTGCTCATTAACAAGCATAATGCCAACCCCTTTGCGATAGAGATGATCTGGTTTTTTGTTGATGCTTATTTGTTTCATTTTCTTAGACAATTTTTTCAATTATCTTATAATTTTAATTTGTTAAAAAAGTTTTAGCAATATTTTTTAATGTAAAAAAGAAGAGGAATTTTTTTAACTTGTCAAGACAAATAGTTAAAAAACCTCGTTTAGTTTGTGAGAAGCGATAGACTTTTACCACTCGCAACTAGCAACAATAAGCTTTTCTTGAAGGTTTTGCAGCACAATATTGCCCTCGTTGTTGATGTCAACAAAAACTCCGCTGTGCTTTTTGCCAGCAACCTCAACGGTTATTTCTTGGTTTAGTTTGTAAGCAAAATTTAGCCACGATTTTTTAATATAAGAAAATCCGAACTTTTGCCAATTGTTTAGTAAAATATGAAAATTCGGCAAAAAATATTGCAAAAACTCAAGGCTTGAAAGATGAATATGATAATTTGCTAAGTTGCTTGCTGGTAAATTGGCAATATTTGGGTGATGTTTTAAATTCACTCCAATGCCAATAATAAAGGCTTGGTGGCCTTGTCTAGTTTGAGTGCTGTCAATTAAAATGCCCGCTACTTTTTGGCAATCAAGCAAAATATCGTTTGGCCACTTGTAATTAATTGGCAAATCGGGCTTGATTTGCCGAAAAGTTTGCCCCATAGCAACCGCGGTAAGCAAAGAAAGCTGGGTGTAATTAGAGCAAAACTCGCTGGCTATTTGCACCACCACAGAACAAAACAAATTGCCTGTCAAAGATTGCCAAACTCGTTGATTTTTGCCCACTCCGTTGGTTTGTGAAATTGCCAAAATAACTTGTTTATCGTGTATTTGCTGGTTAAGCAACAAATGATTGGCGGTTTTGTTGGTGCTGTCTAGTTCGAAATATTCGTAAATAGTAAAGCCAGAAAAATGATAAGTTTTGTGTAGGTTCATCTAATAAAAACTAATTGTTGGTTGCTAGAATTTTCGTGGCTAAAGCGATAGTTTAGCGGTTGTAGATTTTTTAAATCTGCAATATTTTGAATGTTGTTTTTAATTAACAAATCAGTCATTTTGCCTCGAGCTTTTTTGGCATTGATGCCGATATTTTTTAACTTTTGTTGTTGATAATCTAAAAACAACACATCAACAATATTAAGCTTGGTTTTATGCAAAGCTTTAACATATTCGTTTGAGGCTAAATTAATGATAAGTGGATAATTTTGGCAAAAATTGGTGAGATCTTCTTGCCAAAAGGCATATAAATTATCAAGAAAAAAAGCATATTTTGCAAAACTACTCGACATTTCGAGTCGATAAGGTAAAATAAGGTCGCAAGGCTTTAAAATGCCATATAAACCCGATAAAATCAGCACATTTTTTTGCAAATAGGCAAATTCTGGTTGTTGATAATTGGCTAAATCGAGCTGTTTATAAACATCGCCACGAAAGGCAAAAATTGCTGGTTTTGCCTTATTTTGCTTATTTTGCGAAAAATCTTGCCATCGTTGCTGGTTTAGTTCGGCAAGTTTGGGGCTGATGTGGCATATTTCTGCTATTTCTTGGCAAGTAAATTTTTGTAAATTATAGGCAAGTAATTTTGCTTTTGCTAAAAAAACTGGGTCGGCGCTAGAAAATTCGAGATTTTTATGGCAATGAGTGTCGCTAAAATCTAAAGTTTTGGCGGGTGATAAAATGATAATCATTGTGTATTGCTTTTATTTTTTTTAATCTATACAATTTTAAATTATTTTTTATTTTTTTAAAGATTTAATTTTATCTATACCATGAACAAGCTAAATTCAGTGCAAGAAGTGCCTTTAATGCGAAAAGCAACCGCGGTTTGGTTAATCGAAAACACTTCTCTTACTTTTTTACAAATCGCCAAATTTTGTCATTTGCACGATTTAGAAGTGCAAGGCATTGCCGATGGCGATATTGCTAGTGGCATTTTGGGTCAAAGCCCAATTATGTCGGGCCAACTCACTTTAGACGAAATACATCGTTGCGAAAAAAATTCTTCGGCAAATCTTGTGCTTAATCAAAATGCGGCAAGCAAAATTCAAGAAACCAACCAAGGCAAATACACTCCCATCGCCAGAAGGCAAGATAAGCCCGACGGCATTGCTTTTTTGTTAAAATATTATCCAGAAATTAGCAATAACCAAGTTAAAAAATTGGTTGGCACCACCGATAAAATGATTGATTCTATCAGAACCAGAAGCCACTGGAATATGAAAAACATCAAGACAAGAGACATTGTTTTGCTTGGTTTGTGCAGTCAGTCAATGTTTAACGAAGTAATTTCGCAAGTTCATACTTCAGAAACTCCAACCAATAAAACATCAGAAAATGATTAAAATCTCCGATCTTGCCCCGCAATTTTCGTTGCCAAGTAGCGAAGGTAGCACTATTAGTTTAGCCAATCTAAAAGGCAAAAATGTGGTGTTATATTTTTATCCAAAAGACGACACCCCTGGTTGCACAATTGAAGCTCAAGATTTTAACAATCAGCTTAATCAATTTGGCAAGCTCGATTGCATTGTTTTAGGCATTTCCAAAGATAATTTTAACAGTCATTGCAAATTTGTCGATAAGTATGCACTAAAATTTTTGCTCCTTTCCGATGAAAACACCGAAGTTTGCCAAAAATATCAAGTTTTGGTCGAAAAATCAATGTTTGGCAAAAAATATTTAGGCATCGATCGCTCAACTTTTTTAATTGATAAAATGGGCAAAATAGTCAAATTTTGGCGATCTGTAAAAGTTAACGGTCATGTCGATGAAGTTTTGGCAGAAGTGGCAAAACTTTCTTAATTTTCTAACTTCATCTTTTTGGTTAAAAATCATGTCGTTGCG
>CANNFC010000084.1:0-3913 GCA_947503755.1 Rickettsiales bacterium
ACTTTGGCAGGCTGTTTGTTTAATAAATTCAATTGTTTTGTTGGTGTTAAAAACATAAAATTATTTTTTTGCTTTAAAATTTGCTATTTTCATAGATAATTATAGCAAAATTCATCTAAAATGCAATTAAAAATTATCATAAAATTTACAAACAATAAAAAAAGGGCTAGAAGCTTTTTAGCCTCTAGCCCTTAAAGTTATTATCAAGAAATTATTTTTTAATTATCTTCTTTTTTGTCTTTAACTTCTTGATATTCGGCATCAACCACTTTGCCATCTTGGTTGTTTGATTGAGTGCTTTCGGCATTATTGCTAGCACCGTCGTTATTGTTTGGTGTTTTATAAATTACCTCACCTAATTTTGCCGAAGATTGCATTAAATTTTCAATGCCTTTTTTGATATTTTCGGCGGTTTCTTGTTGGTTTGCCAATAAACTTTTTAGTTTTTGCAATTCTTGCTCTAACTGATTTTTGGTGGTAGAGTCAACTTTTTCGCCATGTTCGTTTAGTGATTTTTCGGTTTCATAAATCAAAGAATCGGCTTGATTTCGAGTTTCGATTAGTTCTTTTTTAGCTTTGTCGGCAACGGCATTTTGTTCGGCATCTTGCATCATTTTTTGAATTTCTGCTTCAGATAAACCGCTAGAAGATTTGATGCTAATTTGCTGTTCTTTGTTGGTTGCTTTATCTTTTGCCGAAACTTTTACCACACCGTTGGCATCGATATCAAAAGAAACCTCGATTTGTGGCAAACCTCTCGGAGCAGGAGCGATGCCTTCTAGGTTGAATTCGCCTAACAATTTGTTATGAATGGCAATTTCTCTTTCGCCTTGGAAAACTTTAATGGTAACCGCGGTTTGATTGTCGGCTGCCGTTGAAAATACCTGACTTTTATTGGTTGGAATTGTAGTATTTCGCTCAATAAGTTTGGTAAAAACACCTCCAGCAGTTTCAATGCCAAGAGAAAGTGGAGTTACATCAAGCAACAACACATCTTTCACATCGCCTTGCAAAACCGCGCCCTGAATGGCGGCACCAATTGCCACAACTTCGTCGGGATTGACACTGCGATTGGCTTCTTTGCCGAATAATTTTTTAACAGTTTCGATAACTTTTGGCATTCTGGTCATGCCACCAACTAAAATAACTTCGTCAATTTGTGAAGATTGCAAACCAGCATCTTGTAAAGCATTTTGACAAGGTTTGATGGTTTTTTCAATTAAATCGTCGACTAATTGTTCGAGTTTTGCTCGGGTGAGTTTGATGTTTAAGTGTTTTGGGCCAGAAGCGTCGGCGGTGATGTAAGGAAGGTTTATCTCGGTTTCGGTTGTAGAAGAAAGCTCAATTTTGGCTTTTTCTGCTGATTCTTTTAGTCTTTGTAGTGCTAGAGGATCTTTTCTTAAATCAATGCCATTATCTTTTTTGAATTGCTCAGTAAGATATTCTAAAATTCGCATATCAAAATCTTCGCCACCCAAGAAAGTGTCGCCGTTGGTTGATTTTACTTCAAAAACACCGTCGCCAATTTCAAGAATCGAAACATCAAAAGTGCCACCGCCCAAATCGTAAACGGCAATGGTTTGACCGTTTTTCTTTTCAAAGCCATAGGCAAGTGCCGCCGCGGTTGGCTCGTTAATAATTCTTAACACTTCTAGACCTGCAATTTTGCCAGCATCTTTAGTGGCTTGTCTTTGAGAGTCATTGAAATAAGCTGGCACAGTGATGACGGCTTTTTCTACTTTTTCGCCTAAATATTTTTCGGCGGTTTCTTTCATTTTTACTAAAATATCGGCGGCTATTTGGCTTGGAGAATATTTGGTGCCTTTGATTTCAATCCAAGCATCGCCATTAGAAGAAGGGGCTATTTTGTATGGAACCAGGGCTTGATCTTTGGTGGTTGTAGGATCGTCAAATTTACGCCCGATTAATCTTTTTGAGCCAAAAACAGTGTTTTTTGGATTGGTTACTGCTTGTCTTTTGGCAGGGGCTCCAACAACTCTTTCACCATTTTCTAAAAAACCAACAACAGAAGGAGTTGTTCTGGTGCCTTCTGTGTTTTCAATAACTTTGGTTGAACCGCCTTCCATAATTGCGACACAAGAATTTGTGGTGCCAAGATCTATACCGATAACTTTTGACATAAGATAAAATTTGAATTGATTTATTTTAAGATTTTTGTTGATACTCAATAACAAAAAAGTAGATTTTGTATTGTGTTTTTTTGCAAAACAAAACAAAATTCTTAACAAGAGGCAAGATAGTTATTGCTTATAAAATTTACAAGTGCAATATTTGTCTTGTATCAAAATTAATTTTTTAATCAACATAATAACAATGAAGAAAAAAGCCTTCTCTTTAATTGAGCTTTCGGTAGTTGTGGTTATTATTGCCCTTATTATTGCGGCAATTACTCAATCTTCTCGGTTAGTTTCTCAAATGAGACTCACTAATGCCCGAAAATTAACCAACAATTCTGCCATTCCTGCCCTAAATAACATTATCGCTTGGTATGATGCCACCTCAATAGAAGCTTTTGATGTGAGTCAAACTAATCATACCGACAAAATCAACAAATGGGTCGATAGCGAAGTGAGGGTGCATGACAGAATTGTTTTAGAACAAACAAACACTTCTAATCAACCAATATATCAAACTAATTCTATAAATGGTTTGCCCGCCATATATTTTGATGGCAACGACTACCTAGAAGGTAACGAAAAATTGATAGAAGGCATTTTGTCTTATTATTCTGGTAGTTTTTTTATGGTTTTTGAAACAGATGACATAACTACAAAACAAACAATTTTCAGCCAAAACAATCAAGCAACAGCCGACGGCGTTGATATTGGCATCAATTTTGCCACCAATGGCGATTACGGCATTTGTTCTTCTGAAACAAATTGTGCCAGTGGGGCAAGCACTACACGATCGGCAAATGCTATTGTGCTTCCCAAAAAAAAGAGTGTTTTAACCATTATTATCAACAACACTAATACTGTTAATATTTATCAAGATTCTAATTTAATTAATGCCAGTAGCGGCTATAATCCAACAGGAAATAATGTTGGTTTAAGTAAAGTTATTATGGGAGCAAAAAGAGATGATAGCAACAATTTAAGTTCTTATTTTAAAGGTAAAATTGCCGAAATCATCATTTTTAATCGCTCTTTACCCGGAGAAGACCGAAGAGAAATCGAGCGATATTTAGGTAAAAAATGGAATATAAAAATCATCAATATCGATTAAAATTAATAGCGAAATGGTATTACTCAACAAACAAGCTTTCTTCGCCAAGCATATCAACAATTTTCACTGCAATTTTGCCTTTTGTTGCAAGTGTGTATTTACCGGTTATTAAATCTTTTTTTCGCTTTGGAACATCGCTAAAATGAGTTGTAAAAATTTCGCCATTGTAATTGGCATCAATTAAAATATAGTCAATTTGACTTCGCCAATCTGTAATTTGAGTATCAAATAAAGTTCTATCTATATTCATTTTTTGCAAGATTTGATGAGAAAGATAATTTTTAATTTCAATTTCAGCCATGTTGCCATTTTTCTTGATTTCAATTTCAAATTCAGCTGGTTTGAACTCAATAATTCCATCTTTTTGAATGTCGGTTATGATAATTTTATTTGCACCTACTCGCATTTTGTTATGTTGATTTTTTATTTCTTCAATTTTTAAGTCGTCTTGTTTGCCAGAGCAGTAAACTAAAATATCTTCGTCGCTTTCTCGCTCTAATGCCTTGTTAACTATTTGACTAACATCAAGCGGGGTAAGAGGGCGATGGAGTTCAATAACTTTTACAAATTTTTCACCTTTTTTGAAGTTAAAATAATCGTCATTTGATTTTGTAAGCCCGTATTTTCTAACGATAACATCTGTCATTTCGCTGATTTCTCTAAAATC
>CANNFC010000085.1:0-3451 GCA_947503755.1 Rickettsiales bacterium
TGAAAATAAAATTTATGCTTGCGGAGCTTGTGATTCTTGTTTTTTACGCCAAAAAGGCTTTGCAGAAAGCAACATCAAAGATGGCATAGCTTACTATCAAGATAAATAAGAAAAGGCAATACTATTTCGATCTAAATTCCCCTTCCCTTGGAAGGGGTGGATTTTTCCATAAGCGATAGCTTATGGAAAAAGACCAAGGTAGTGTTGGGAGCCGATCGCCGATGGTTTTTCGAGTAGATCCCTACCGTTGCTTGCCGACACTACCCCGGCACTTCGTGCCACCCCTTCTGCAAGAAGGGGAATTCAGATCGAGATCGGCTAAACGACACTGCCAAGCACCAAATTCACGGCCACCCCTTCTTTAGTGCAGAGAATTTAATAGGCTTACAAATTCCATAGACGAATAAACGGTAGACTTTTTAATATTTGTTTGGGTGTTTTGATTTGTTGTTTATCATCAAAAACAACTTCTTTGAGAGAATCTTGCAAATTTTGCAAAATATGTTTTGTTTGTTGCTTAGTTTGATATTTATATTTGGCAAACAGCACAATTCTGTTGATTTGCTTGGTAATTTCTGTTTGAGTGCAATTTAAATCGGCAACTTCATTGGCAAAAACCATCGCAACCTTGGCAATAACCAAAGCTAAAGTTGTTCTTTTGGTATAATAACTAAAATCGGTAGATTGATCTTTGGCAATTTTCCAAAAACTATCAGAAATATTTGCCAATATTTTTAGTGATGTTATTTTTTTATTGACTTCTTGTTGACCAAAATTGCAATTTTTGCTAAAATATTGCAAAATATGCTTAACAATTATTGGTTGATTAAGTTGATAAGAAAAATATTGTTCTAATAAAAAACTAATTTTTTCACTAATTTTTAAACCATCAAAAAGCTCGTTAGCACTTGCTATTGTTTGTATTTCCAACATTTGTTGTTCTTGCATAAATTGCAATAAATCATCAACTCCGCCAGAAAAAATAATGCTTAAATATTTGGCATCAATTTGACTATTCACACAAGCCAAGGCTAAATTTTCTTGACTAAAACCGCTTTGATGAGCTATTTTCAAAGCTTCTGCTAAAATTTTTTGTTTGTTTTGAGTAGAGTCTAGTAGCATATATTAATCATTTGAGGCGATATAAAAACCAATATCAAAGAGCATTTCCATTAATTTTGTTCGTTTTTTACTACTTTCGCAACCAATGAGAATGCCAAATAATTGTTGATTATTTTTGGTAGCAACACCAATTAAATTAAAACCAGATGCCTTGGTATAGCCAGTTTTCATACCTTCCGCCCCATCATAGTTTAGCAAAAATTCGTTGTGAGAATAATATTTTTGGCTTTCGACAATTGTTTTTTTCTTTTTCTTATTTTTACCAAGAGTTTTGACAATCGTTTTAGTTTTGCTAATTTTAAATTCTTTTAGCTTAAAAAAATGGTAAAATTCTGGAAAATCTCTTTTGACAGCAAAAGCAAGTTTTGCCAAATCGTGTGCGGTGGTTTGTTGTTTTTCACTGTGCAAACCAGAGGCATTAACAAAAAAAGTGTTGCTCATGCCCAATTCTTGAGCTTTTGCATTCATTTTTTCGGCAAATTGCTCTTCGTTTTTAGCAACCGCTTCTGCCAAAGCCACCGCGGTTTCGTTGTAAGAACGAACCAACATTGCTTGAGTTGCTTCTCGCACCGATATTGTTTGTTTGGTTTGCAAATTGAGAGTGTTAACTTTGTTGACCAAAGATATTTGATGAGCTTTTTGAGAAATGGTGATTTTTTGGTTCCATTTTAATTTTTTGTGCTTTATGGCATCAAAAACCAAATAGGCAGTCATCACTTTGGTAAGAGAAGCTGGATAAATAATGTTGTTAGCATTTTTTTGCAACAAAACTTGCTGTGATTTGGCATCAAAAACCAAATAAGCATTATTGGCAGAGCAGTTATTTTTTGAATCAACATCATAAGCAAGAGCAGAAGACAGAATATTTTGCCTAGTCATTAGCAATATGCACAAAATTAAACCTAGTTTTTTTAACATATTTTACAAACTTTTAATGTTTTCTACCGCTATTTGCATGGGGCTGTGTTGATTTTTTAGCATTTGCAAAGAAATTAAGCAATCGCTTATTTGCTGTTTGGCAAGAAAATTATTGCTTATCAAATTATTTAAAGCAAAAAATATTTTATCTGCTTGGCAATTATTTTGCAATAATTCTGGAATAATTTCTTTATTTTGCAATAAATTTAACAAATTAGCAAACTTTATTTTTACCAAACTTTTAATAATTAAATAAGAAATAATATTGGTTTTATAAGCAACAACCATCGGAATTTGGTGTATAGCAATTTCTAGAGTGTTGGTGCCAGATTTTGCCAAGGCATAATTGCTGGCCGAAAATGCTAAATCTTTTTGTTGATGATTGATAAAAATACATTTTGACTTGATTTTACCAGACATTTCTACAACAATTTTTTGAGTTTTTGTAGTTACAGGCAAAATTACCACCAAATCAGTTATTTGTTGCTGAATTAAATTAATTACCTCAATAAAAATCGGCAATAAATAATGCACTTCCGCCATTCTGCTTCCGGGAGTTACAAGCAAAACAGTTTGCTGTTGAGAAATATTATTTTCTTGTCTAAATTGCAAATTATTTTGCTTAATTTGCTCTTGGCTTGGCATTTTTTCTAGTAGTGGATGACCAATAAACACTGTTTTTAAATTATATTTTGTAAAATAAGGCGGTTCAAATGGCAAAAGAGCGAGCAACAAATCATAAATTTTGGCGATTTTTTCTGCCCGTTTTGGTCTATAAGCCCAAACAGAAGGGGCGACCAGATGCACTTTTTTGATTGTTGCCAAATTTTTGTTGTTAGCAATTTTTTTTACCACTCGAAAACAAAAATCAGGAGAATCTATGGTAATCAAATAATCGGGGCGGTTATTTTCAATTGCCAAAACGGTTTGCTTGATTCTTGCCAATATTTTTAACAGATGTGGCAAGACCTCGCCAAAACCCATAATCATTAAATCGGTAATTGGAAAAATACTTAACAAGCCTTGCTCTTGCATCAATTCGCCCCCAACTCCAAGAAAACTAGCAGAAGGATATTGTTTTTTTAATTCTTTTATCAATTCACCGCCCAGCAAATCACCAGAAGATTCGCCAGCAATAATAAAAAATTTTGTCATAACTTGTTTTTTGATTATTAAGTTTTTTGATTATTAAAAGTACTAAAATAAAAAATTTTACCACTAAAATTATAAAAAAACATTGATATTTGCAATTTCTGTAATTAGAATTTTTTTGTTTGGTATTTTATGGGACTGTTGCATCCCTTTTTTTAAAATAGCATTTTTCTCAAAATATTTGTTGCATTATAATAGCTACAAAGCTATAATTTATATAGCTTTGTAGCTATTATAATTGTATCTTTTTATGCATTTT
>CANNFC010000086.1:0-3169 GCA_947503755.1 Rickettsiales bacterium
TCTTATGAATAAAATCAACGAATTGCTATCTAAAAAACAACAACAAGAAAAACTGGTTTGCCTTACCGCCTATACTTATTCGGTGGCAAAAATACTCGACAAACATTGCGATATTATTTTGGTTGGCGATTCTGTATCCATGACTATTTATGGGGCAAAAGACACTCTTGATGCCACTTTAGAGATGATGATAAACCACGGTAAAGCAGTGGTAAAAGCTTGCAAATCGGCTGTGGTGGTGGTTGATTTGCCTTTTGGATCTTACGAAAATTCTAAAGAACAGGCCCTTATTTCGGCGAAAAAAGTTTTACAAGAAACTGGTTGCGATGCAATAAAACTAGAAACCAATCTTAGCACCATAGAAACTGTTGCATTTCTACATCAAAATAATCTACCAATAATGGCTCACATTGGTTTATTGCCACAACAAGTACGAAAAATAGGCAAATATCGCTACCACGGCAAAGAATTAAAAGAAGCTCAAGAAATCTATCAAACAGCCCTAAAATTAGAGCAAGCCGGGGCTTTTAGCATTGTTATTGAAGCTGTTCCAGCAATTTTAGCAGAAAACATCACAAAAGCACTTTCCATACCAACCATTGGCATTGGTGCTTCCATAAATTGCGATGGACAAATTTTAGTAATCGACGATTTACTTGGCCTTAACACCGAATTTACTCCACTTTTTGTCGAAAAATTTGCCGATTTATCATCCCAAATAGATATTGCGGTAAAAAATTTTTCTTCTGCGGTAAAAAATGGTAATTTTCCTAAGAAACATCATCAAATATGATTTATCAAAAATATCTTCTGAGACAAAATTTACAATATTTTTTGCTGATTCTAACAGTTTTAATTTGTTTAGTTTGGTTTAGCAAAGCCATTGCTTTTCTTAATTTAATCACCGAAAACGGCATTTCTATAAAACAATTTTTACAATTATTTATTTTAATTGTTCCTTGGATTTTATCATATATTTTGCCATTTGCTTTGCTAGTTGCCAATATCTTAGCAATCAATACCCTACAACAAAACTCCGAGATTACCGTTTTAAAATCTTGCTCGGTTTCTAATTTTAATTTAGCAAAACCAATTATTTTATTGGGTCTTTTTATTTCTTTAATTTCTTATAGCATCGCTTTTTATTTTATGCCCTATGCCAACAGGCAACTAAAATTATTTAGAAACAATTTAAAAGAAAACTACAACAATATTTCTTTACAATCTGGAGTTTTTGAACATATCAAAAATACCACAATTTATGTAAAAAAACGAGAAAAAGATAACTTATTTGGGCTATTTATCTACGATCAAAGCAAAGCAAATTATGCACTCACCATCACTGCGCAAGATGCCAAAATCAATGCTGAAGACAACTCTTTAAGCCTCATTTTAAACAACGGCACATTGCAAAAATTCAATTATCACAACGAAAAAACAGAAGTTTTATATTTTCAACAATATTTATTCAATTTAAATGAAGAAGATGCTAAAGAAAATACCATAACTTTAAAGCCAAACGAAAGATATTTTCACGAACTTTTATATCCAGAATATAATTTATCTCAAGAATATCTCGACAAACTCAATGCCGAAGTGCATCAAAGGCTTATTTTTCCGATTACTCCTTTTATTTTTAGCCTAGTATCTGCTGTTTTTTTGCTAAAAAATTATTCTATAAGAAGTAAAAATACTAAACAAACCCTCTACACCATAATTTTTTCTCTGGTTTTTTTCTTAATAAATCTTACCGTCAAATCAATTGCACAAAACAACACTAATTATATTTCTATCAATTATTTAAATTGCTTTATATTTCTTATCATTCCAATTTTTATTTTATCTAATGGCAAAAAACATCATTAAACACTATTTAGCACAAAAGTTTTTATGGCATTTTTTCAAAGTGTTTTTGGCTTTTTCAACCTTATTTTTTCTGATAAATTTACTTGAAAATATCAACAAAAACGACAATAATCACCTAAGTAATTATTTAATTTTACTTTTCTCGTTCTTGCCAATTTTAGGGCAAATATCTACTCTCATTTCTTCTTTGGTTTTAATTGCTTGCATTACCACATTTTATACTTTAGCAAAAAATAGCGAAATCACTATTATAGGCAGCAGCGGTTATTCTTTATGGCAAATTTGTCAATCAGTTTTAATTACCGCTTTTTTATTAGGTATTTTTTGGATTACTTTTGGACAATATGCAATAGAAAAAGCCAATAATTTTGCTTTAAAACTAGAAAAACAACATAGTCAAGTACAGCAATTAGATTTTACTTATGGCTCAAATATTTTATGGCTAAAGCAAAACTATCTCAAAGAAAAAAATCACACCATCATTATTGGTTTTGGCAAATATAACAAGGCAAACAATGTTTTTGCCGATGTTGGTTTATGGTTTTTTGATGAACAGCAAAATTTTTATCAAAACATTAATTGCCGATACACTAAAATACAAGGAAAATGGCTATATTTAAGCAACTGCATCGTTAATAATGCAACAGAATTTAATCAAAAAATAGAGCAACTAAAAATTGCCACCAACCTCAATAACAATCTATTACAACAACAAATCGTTTCTAATTTCGCAAAATTGCAATTTTTTTCTTTATTTACTTTGCCAAAAACCATTAAAAACATCAAAGCGGTTGGCTTGGATGCCAGAAAGTTTGTGGTGCATTTTTATGGCACTTTAGCTTTGCCTTTTAATTTTTTAGCTATGGTGTTAATTTCTGCTTACTTTGGCATTAATCATATCAGAAATCGCCAAGTAATTTTAAAAATATTTTTAGGAATTTTATTTGGATTATTTATTTATATCATCGACAATATAGCCAAATCACTGGGTTCGGCTAACTTAATTTCGGTTTTTTCTGCTACTTGGCTCATTAATTTAATTTTTATCGCCTTAGGAATTTTATTGCTTTATCGCAAAGAAAAACTGAGTTAAGGAAAGAAATAATAACATTTACATAAATAAATACCGCATTTGATCTAAATTCCTCATTCCGTGGAAGGGAAATTTAGATCAAATGCGGTGCAAAATTCCCTTTCCCTTTGAAGGGGTGGATTTTTTTGCGATAGCAAAAAAAGACCAAGGTGGTGTTGGGAGACGATCGTAGATGTTAATTTAAAAAGATCTTACCATATGACTTGCCGA
>CANNFC010000087.1:0-3059 GCA_947503755.1 Rickettsiales bacterium
TTTATCTAAAAATTTTGTTGATTGTATTTTTGCTAATATTTGTATAAACTAATGTTTTATTAGCTGTTTCATCACAACAAAAATATCTCAAAATTTCTCTAAATTTCTTCGTAAGTAAATATGGGAAATGGTATAAAATTGTCAAGAGCCCATTTTATTATTGAAGAATAAAAAAAGCTACAAAAATCAATTTTTAAAAATGAAAATTATCATTAAAGTAATTCCAAATGCTAAAAAAAATGAAATTACAGAAGATTTTGTTGATTTGTTTAAGCAAAGAATTTTAAAAATAAAAGTCAATCAACTGCCAGAAGCAGGCAAGGCTAACCAAGCTGTAATTGAAATATTATCTAAATATTTTGTAGTTAAAAAAAGCGACATCGAAATAATTAGCGGCAAAACTTCACGAAACAAGATTGTAAAAATTAATAATTAATTATCAAATTTTTAGTATTTTTATAAAAAAATATCTTGCTTTTCTTGAATTGTTGCTGTAAAATACTCTGCATTAGTTTTATAAATATTAATTTCAATATTAAAATATATGGCAGGCAAACCTAAAGCATCTAAATCTAAAAGAAGTTCTATCTTATTTAAAATGGTCAGCACGGCTGGCACTGGCTACTACTATTTAGCTCGCAGAAATCCTAAACAAAAGTCAGAAAAAATGTTGTTTAGCAAATACGATCCTGTTGTTAGAAAACATGTTGAATTTAAAGAGCAAAAATTATCTAGTTAATGCCTTCTTTAACCTCTCTTACTTCACAAATTATTACTTTGGTTAATAAAACCGCCATTGCTTGCCATCCTTATATTGGCAAAGGCGACAACCATATGGCCGATCAAGCCGCCGTTGTGGCGATGAGAGAAGGCTTAAACAATATGCCAATTTCAGGCGAAGTTGTTATAGGCGAGGGCGAAAGAGACGAAGCTCCCATGCTTTACATTGGCGAAAAAGTTGGCTTAGGTGGTGAAAAAGTTGATATCGCTCTTGATCCACTAGAAGGCACAACTATTTGTGCTAATATGGCAGAATCATCGTTGGTGGTGGTTGCTTTTGCTAGCAAAGGCATTAACAACGAAGGTGGTTTTTTGCATGCTCCCGATGTTTATATGCAAAAAATTGCCGTTGGTCCTAATTTGCCAAAAAACATTATTAATCTCGAAGATTCTGTTGCTAATAATCTAAAAAATATTGCTTTGGCAAAAAAATGCTCTACCTCTGATTTGGTGGTGATGATTTTAGATCGACCAAGACATCAAGAAATTATCGCCAAAACTAGAGAAACTGGTGCTAAAATTCGCCTCATCACCGATGGCGATGTGGCAGGCGTTATTGCTTGTGCTAATCCAAACTATGGCATCGATTGCTATTTGGGCACTGGCGGGGCTCCAGAAGGGGTTTTGGCAGCAGCTGCCTTACAAGTTGTGGGCGGGCAAATGATGGGTAAATTGATTTTTGACAATAATCAAAATCAAATTAATAGAGCCAAACAAATGGGCATTTCTGACCTTAACTTGCAATATACCGCATGCCAAATGGCAAGAGGTCATATTATTTTTGCTTGTGCTGGTGTTACTAGTGGTTATATGCTTTCAGGAGTTAAAAAAAATAAAAAAAGTCATTTCACTGTTAATTCTTTATTACTTAATTCACAAACTAAAGAAATTATTAACACTAAAACAAAATATTTATCATGCTAAATGTTGATTTTTCTGCTATTATCAACAATATTAAAGAGCAATTAACCGTTATCGCGAGGTGTCTTTGACCCTTCTTCTCTTTCTTTAAAACTAGACAATCTCAATTCACAAACAGTTCAAGAAAATTTTTGGCAAAATAAACGGCAAGCCCAGTTGATTTTACAAGAAAAATCGATTTTAGATAATAAGTTAAATAAATTTAACTATCTTCAAAATACTTTTAACGATTCTACGCAATATTTGCAACTAGCTTTAGCAGAAAACGACACTTCTTTTCTACTTGATCTAGAAAAAACTCTGCTTGATACCTACAAAATTGCTAAAAATTTTGCTATCGAATGCTTGTTTAATAATCCTACAGATTACAATAATTGTTTTATCGACATCAATGCTGGAGCTGGCGGAACCGATTCTTGTGATTTTGCTTTAATGCTGTTAAGAATGTATGAAAGATTTGCTAATTTAGCTAATTTTTCTAGTGAGATTGTTTCTTTTTTAGCAGATGCCGAAGCTGGCATTCGCTCGGCAACCATCAAAATTACTGGCGAATATGCCTGTGGTTGGTTAAAAAATGAAACTGGCATTCATCGTTTGGTGCGAATTTCTCCTTTCAATGCTAATGCTAAACGACAAACTAGTTTTGCTTCTGTTTGGGTTTATCCCGAAATTGACGATAACATTCAAATTGATATTTTAGAAAAAGATCTGCGTATTGATACTTTCAGGGCATCTGGTGCTGGTGGGCAACATGTCAATAAAACCGATTCCGCTGTACGTATAACACACTTACCAACCAATATCGTGGTGCAATGCCAATCTGACCGATCGCAACTTCGCAATAGAGTTGAGGCTATGAAAATGCTTCGTTCAAGGTTATACGAGCTTGAAATAAGCAAAAAAAAAGAAATCGATAATTTAAACGAAGCAAGCAAAGCAGATAACAGCTGGGGCAATCAAATTCGCTCTTATGTTTTGCATCCTTATCAATTAGTAAAAGATTTAAGAACCGGTTATGAAACTGGCAACACATCTGCTGTTTTAGATGGAGAAATATTTGAGTTTTTAAAAGCTAGTTTTTTTCACAATAAATAATACCATTTCCATAAATAAATACCGCACTTCGATCTAAATCGCCATACCGCTTTACGGGAGGGCAAAAGTTTGCATCGCAAACTTTGGAAGGGGGCAGAAAAGCACATCACAAACTCAAATTCAAGTTTTTGTTGATAATATAATTTACCCCTCCCCGAAGAGGCTTCGCCTTCGACCCTCCCATAAAGCGGGATAGCGATGTGATCCGAGATAATATTATCGCCCTAGAATGTGGTATTTATTTGTGGAAATATTATAATTAG